>CAYVWM010000111.1:0-6744 GCA_964455505.1 uncultured Anaerolineaceae bacterium | reverse complement strand
TGGAAACTCTGATTCGTTTCAGGAATTAGCTGCCCGTCTGCAAATTTCTGTTGGAGACCTTGCAAGACTTGCAACAATTTTAGGAAATAACTTTGGCAAGGCAATGTCAACGATCACTTCAGAGAAATGCAATTTCCGTCTTCAACTTCTCAGTGGATCCCTGAATGATTATCGCCAGGCAACTGAAATCTGGTGGGAAAAAATTGAAAAACAAAACCCGGAAATCAACCAGCGACCAATTTATTTCATCTCTTCCAATACCCATTCAATCGTCAATCTCCTTTCTGGGTTTGCCCTGCAAAAACAAACAGACCTGGTTTCCTTCATCCAGGATATCGATCAACCCGGTTTAAAGGCAGAATGGGAAGACATTCAGGACAAGAACAGTCCGTCAAGTCTGGAAAACTTTTTCTATTACGTGATGAAAAAATACCAATCTTCCGCTACGGGCAGGCATCTCATTGATGACCAGTTGTCCTTTGAAAAAGCCAGAGGGATATTCCGCTATCCAAGCATGCACGCATTTGATATTGAAGCACAGGTAATTGAACTATCAAGCCTTGACCCACAAACGATTGACAAACGCATCACGCCGTGTGTTGATCACAGCTGTGAGGAATGGAAATTTCTAAAAAAGAGCAATGCCGTCATCGTCAACATTGATTATCCACTCGGCTTTGCCGCATATCATCTGCTGACAAAAATTGCCGAAGGTGCCAACAAGATCCTCGGCATATACATCATGGGGAAAGCGGCCAGCCTCAACGGCGTCAGAGGTGATGTCATCGTACCAAATGTTGTATACGACGAACATTCTAAGAACACCTACATCTTTGAGAATAGTTTTCAGGCTGGTGATGTAGCACCCTATTTGATATACGGAACAGTACTCGATAACCAGAAAGCTGTAACAGTTTTGGGCACTTTTCTGCAAAATTCAACCGTCATGGACGTGATTTATCGGGAAGGATACACGGATATTGAGATGGAAGCTGGACCTTATCTCTCAGCAATTTATGAACTCTTCCGACCTCAAAGACATCCCATCAACGAAATTGTCAACCTGCACAAGCTGCCGTTTGATCTGGGAATTCTGCATTATGCTTCAGACACACCAATGACAAAAGGGGGAAATTTAGGCGCTGGTGCCCTTTCGTATCAGGGCGTTGATTCCACTTATGCAGTTTCGCTTGCAATATTGAGAAAAATAATGCTGATGGAAAAAGCTCGAGTGGCTGATTTATAACATAAGGATTAAAGAAGAGGTGCTCAACTGAACAGCACCTCTTCTTTTTCAGTTATTTTTCAAGACGTTCCCGAATTTTCTTTGCGCTAACACGGTAGTTTTCCAGTTTTTCGCGCTCCGCCTCAACAATTTTCTCAGGCGCTTTCTGAGCAAAGGGACTGGACAATAGTTTTTCCAACCTGATCACCTGCTCTTCAATTTCACATAATTCTTTCTGAAGGCGATCGTTTTCCACCTCGCGGTCGGTACCCTCGCTCAAGTCGAGAAAAACCTCAATTTGGTTAATCACAACTGCTGCCATTCCTTCTGTACTTTCAGGTCTGCTTTTTTGAATGTGGGTTTTTTCTATATCTAACCTGGAAAGTTCACAGAGAACAATTTTTTGAGATTCCAGCAGTTCAATGAGATCTTCAGTGATGAAATAAGCCGTTAATTTGCGGGAGGGTTCAATCTTGTATTCAGAGCGGATATTCCGGATCGAACGCACGACATCCTGAACCAGGTCAAAATCCTTGATAATTTCCTCTTCCCAACCCTCCATCTTATAGGCTTCAGGCCAGTTGGCAACGATCAGGGCGTCTTCCCAACCACCCTTAGGTCCTGCGGGCAAATTCGCACTGACGCAGGCTTCTTTCAGATAACCCCACAATGCTTCTGTAACAAAGGGGGTGTATGGATGAAGCAGCCTCAACATAGTGTCCAACACCTTCGCAAGCCCATAAGTGGTGTAGTAAGCCATGTTACCGCCCACAGCTAACTGTAATTTGGAAATTTCCAAATACCAATCTGCAAATTCAGTCCAAAAGAATTCATAAATTTGCTTGCCGGCTTCGCCATATTGATGGCTCTCAAACAAGGCATTGACACTGTTGACCACCTGCTTCATGCGTGCCCAAATCCAAGAATCTGCCAGGGTCCATAGTGGCGGATCAGAAGGTTTTTCGCCGATTTTATCAATAGCGCTGATAATGAACCGGCCGATATTCCAAACTTTGTTTGCAAAATTGCGGTTAGCCTCGATTTTGCTAACGGATATGTTCATATCATTTCCAGGTGTAGATCCGACCAGGAGTGTAAATCGCAGTGCATCGGTGCCCAATTCATCCATAACTTCAAGAGGATCTATTACGTTATTTTTGGTCTTACTCATCTTCTGGCCTTTGTCATCCCGAATCATTCCGTGCAGATAGACTGTATGGAAAGGAGCCTGACCAGTAAACTCCAAACCATCAATGATCATGCGGGCTACCCAGAAAAACAGGATGTCATAACCTGTCTCCAGCACCGATGTGGGATAAAAATAACGGTAATCGGGGGTTTCTTCAGGCCAACCCAATGTTGAGAAAGGCCACAAGCCCGAAGAGAACCATGTGTCCAATACATCAGGGTCTTGTTCCAGTTTAGTGCTCCCACATTTTGAACACACAAGGGGTGTTTCCCGACTTACGATGATCTGTCCACAATCCTGGCAGTACCATACTGGAATACGGTGCCCCCACCACAACTGCCGGCTGATGCACCAGTCTTGAATATTTTCCATCCAGTTGTAAAAGACCTTGGTAAAACGATCTGGAACGATGTTAACCAGACCGCTTTCTACTGCTTGTTTAGCTTGTTTTCCCAAGCTTTCCATTTTCACAAACCACTGAGTGGAAACAAGCGGCTCGATAATTTCACCACCCCGCTGGGATCGCGGAACATTTAACGTGTAAGCTTCCTCTTTAATTGTCAGATTTGCACGTTTCATATCCTCCCAGATTTTTTTCCTGGCTTCAAATCTGTCCAAACCCTGATATGGACCGGCGTTTTCGTTTAGCGTGGCGTCCTTATTCATGATGTTAATCAGAACAAGACCATGCCTTTCTCCAATTTCATAGTCGTGAGGATCATGTCCGGGCGTGATCTTTAATGCACCGGTACCAAATTCGCGTTCCACGTAAGAATCAGCAACAACCGGTATAGCTCTGCCCAAGATAGGCACAAGCACCTGCTTTCCAACATAGGTCTGGTAACGCGGATCCTCTGGATGGACTGCCACTGCACTGTCGCCCACTATGGTCTCTGGACGAGTCGTTGCTACCGGAATATACTCGCCAGACCCATCTGCAAGCATATACTTAAAGTAATACAAAGTGCCGGGTTCCTCAGAATATTCCACCTCGAGGTCTGAGACTGCTGTCGTGAGCCCGGGAGACCAATTGATCATCCGGGGGCCACGATATATAAGCCCTTTTTCGTAGAGCCGTACAAAAGCTTCCCGAACCGCTGTTGAAAGCCCATCATCCAAGGTGAAACGCTCCCTTGACCAATCACAACTTGCGCCGAGTCGCCTGATCTGCTTGGTAATTTGACCACCGTATTCATGTTTCCATGCCCACATGCGCTCCAAAAAAGCCTCACGCCCAATATCATCTTTTTTCAAGCCTTCAATGGCAAGTTGTTTTTCCACCTGAAGTTGTGTCGCAATGCCTGCATGGTCTGTCCCGGGAACCCACAAGGTCGGTTCGCCCTTCATACGATGATAGCGTATCATCAGATCTTCAGTTGAAACAAACAGTGGATGCCCAAGATGTAATGCACCGGTTACATTGGGTGGTGGGATGACGATAACAAACGGTTTTATGTTGGGATCATGCCCTGGTGCGTTTGGATCATTTATCGGTTTGAAGAAGCCACCTGCTTCCCATTGACGATAAATTTTTTCTTCATATTCCTTAAAATCATAAGTTTTCGGCAGTTCAGTCATTTTAATTATTCCTCTATTAATAAAAAACTTTCGCTCAAAGAGGGCGAAAGTTTGGCTTCCGTGGTACCACCTCAATTCATTGACTTCTGTCAATGCACTTTGGTTGAGCGCTAACGGGCTTACCCGGGCCGTTCTAATCTCCAATTAAGGATTTCTTCGACCTGCTTGTGTGGCGACTTCCAAGAAAAAACAACTCAGGGTTTTCTCAGCACTTCAACCCGTCTCTGTGGGTGTTTTTTGTTGTACTACTCCACTTGTTTATTCTAACACAAGTAAATTTGATTTCACTACTTATCCATGCTGACTACCTGGTGTTCCCATTTGTGCCAGCCAGTGAATTTTTCGTCGATAATTTTCTTGCCTTCACCAGGTTTGTCCAGCCCCAACAATTCCAGGTCTGCATCTACCATGATGCGCACAAGTTCGTGGAAACGCACTTTGGGTTCCCAACCCAGTTTTTCTCGGGCTTTGGAAGGATCGCTTAAGAGGTAGTCAACCTCAGTCGGGCGGAAGTAACGCGGGTCTATCTCCACATACTTGTGCCAATCCATATCTACATACCCAAAAGCTTCATCCAAAAAATCCCTTACGGAATGGGCTTCACCCGTACCGATGACAAAATCATCCGGTTCATCTTGCTGAAGCAGCATTTGCATGGCTTCCAGGTACTCCGGCGCATAGCCCCAGTCGCGTTTAGATTCCAAATTGCCGAGGTAGAGCTTGTCTTGCAAGCCAGCACGAATGGAAGCCAATGCCCGCGAAATTTTTCGTGTAACAAAAGTTTCTCCACGGCGAGGTGATTCGTGATTGAAAAGGATGCCGTTCACGGTGTACATTCCGTAACCTTCTCGGTAGTTATTTGCCATCCAATAGGAATACAACTTGGCTGCTGCGTAAGGGCTACGAGGACGGAATGGTGTTGTTTCGCTTTGCGGTGGTTTTGCATCTCCAAACAATTCGCTGGAAGAGGCTTGATAGAAACGGGATTTTGCGCCGCTCTTACGAATCGCTTCAAGTATACGAGTAGTGCCTAAACCTGTGATATCACCGGTATATTCAGGCATATCAAAACTAACCCGCACATGGCTCTGGGCAGCCAGGTGATAAATTTCATCCGGTTTGGTCGAATATATGACATCCAGAAGTGTGTCGGTTGCGCCCATATCTCCATAATGGAGATAAAGCCTCACTTTTCCGCCATTGCCGTGCGGGTCTTTGTATAAGTGATCAATCCTTCTCGTATTAAACGTGCTGGATCGACGTATCAAGCCGTGTACTTCATATCCCTCACTCAAAAGCAACTCAGCTAGATAGGAGCCATCCTGACCTGTAATTCCAGTAATTAATGCAGTTTTCATACTTCACCTCAAATTAAATCAAAACTGTATTATATCAGTTTTGATTCAATCAACATTTTCACCATGGCATTCTATGCTTGGAGCAGTAAAACAACAATGAAAGACCGCTCAAGTCAAATGCGATTTATATAACCACCGATTACCAGAGCCTGAATTCGCTGCCTTGATCCCTGAATTCTTTTTTATCCAATATATGGGTTGTAGGCACAAAATTCATAAAGTGATTTGAAACCATCAGGCTGTTGGTCTTCGCCCCGCCGGGGAAGAAACTAACACCTTCAAGAACCGCTTTGGTTGTACTCATTATCGGTGTTACCGCAGTAGCACAAAAGATCAACTGGGACCCTGGTGCCAGATCATCCTGTGTGTAGACTTCATCCAGCCGAATGCCCATTTGGGTTAGTCTTTCCCTGTCTGCATCATCTTTAGGCTTGAAAATTGCTTGCATTCCGCCCCCCAGCAATTTGATAGCAGCCGAAGAAATGACACCCTCTGGGGCCGCACCGATTCCCATAACTGCATGTACACCCGCACCTCTAAAACAGGTAAAGACAGCAGGCATCAAATCTCCATCCTTGATCAGATGGACTCTCGCTCCGGTGGACCTGATTCTACGTATTAGTTCAAGATTGCGTGGTCTGTCCAATACTGTTACAGTAATTTCGGAAAAATTGCTGCGCCGTAATGCTCTAGCAATCCTGGAGATGTTTTCTTCTGGAGACAAACGAATATCGACAACTTTAGCAGCTTCTTTACCCACACATAACTTGTCCATATAAGTGTCGGATGCCTGAATTAATCCGCCCGACGTCGATGCTGCCAGAACACAGACAGCATTCGGATTCAAGTCAGCAGTAGCATTAGTGTTTTCGAGAGGATCTACAGCGATATCAATCAGCACCTCTCCATCACCGAGTTTTTCCCCAATGAAAAGCATGGGTGCGTCATCCCGCTCACCTTCACCAATTTTAATATTTGCGGAAAATCCTTCTACTTTATTGAGTGTTCTGCGCATTGCATCGACCGCAGCCTGGTCAGCCTGTTCTTTATCCCCCTGCCCAGTAGCCTTTGCCGCTGCTATCGCTGCATTTTCTGTGACCTCAAGTAATTGCCAGGAAAGTTTTACAAATTGCTTGCGTTGTTCTTCAGAAATTTCTAAGAAATCCACAGTGCTCCTTTGTGTACCAATCTCATTTTCGATAAAGTCATACCTAAGGAATCAAAATATGTTAGTGGTTACATTCCGAAAGAAAACCCCATTAAAGAATCACGCCATAAGCATCCTTCCTCATTGCGATTATGCTTTATTGTACGACAATTTGAACACGAAAGTATAGATTCCGAGAAATGTTCGTTTATCCAGAATTAAAAACATAAAAATTACAATCATCTAT
>CAYVWM010000110.1:3094-6760 GCA_964455505.1 uncultured Anaerolineaceae bacterium | reverse complement strand
CTGATATGCTTCCCGGGTGTGCACAAAACGTAACAGTTGAGGAACCGAAGACGCAGGTTCCAGATCCAGCCCTCTCCCAACCTGAGGTGGCTGCACCTGTAAATACTGCCATTCCCGTAGCAACAGATAGGCCATCTCCTACAGCGGCTCTCCCGACATCGACAATTAAACCTGTGGAAATGGTAGCCGTATTTGCCGGCCCATTCCAGATGGGCTGCGACCCGGAGCATAACGGGGGGAATGGTTGTGAAGGTAACGATTTTTCACCGATTAGAAATGTTTACCTGGATGATTTTGCTATTGATAAATACGAAGTAACCAATGCTCAGTACGAACGATGTGTAAATGCAGGATACTGTGATACACCATGGGCAACGTATTCCCGGACGCGTGAATTGTATTTTGGGAATGACGCCTATGCCGATTACCCGGTTATCTATGTAAGCTGGCAAGATGCGGCTAATTATTGTTCATGGGCGGGAAAACGTCTTCCGACTGAGGCTGAGTGGGAAAAAGCTGCCAGGGGTACCAGCGTGAGAGCCTACCCGTGGGGCGACCAGGACCCCAACTGCAGTCTGACAAATGGCAATAATTGCATAGGTGATACCAGCGCAGTGGGCAGCTACCCAAGTGGCGCCAGCCTGTATGGGGCGCTGGACATGGCCGGCAATGTGTGGGAGTGGGTGCAGGACTGGTATGATGAAAATTATTACCTGGAAAGCCCATACGAAAATCCAAAAGGTCCTGATAACGGAGAGTTAAAAGTTATGCGTGGGGGTGGGTGGTGGGATTCATGGATTGGACAGCTGACTTCAATCCGCGGTCGGTATTCGATCAGTAAGCCCGGCACGGAGGATTATTACATTTTTGATTCATTAGGTTTTCGATGCGCTTCTTCGGCAAATTGAACAATAAAAGACTACTAAAAGATGGTGTATAGGTATCAGAAAACAGGATTGTCGTTAAAACTTGACAAATCTTGGGTCATTGATGTAACTTGTTAACACTTTTTTTACTCGGAGGGACAAGAAACGGTAAGGTGCCGCGATGCGTTTGGGCAAGTACGAAATCTTAGATGAACTGGGCAAGGGCGGGTTTGGCATGGTGTATCGCGCCCGCGATACCAGCCTGGACCGCGATGTTGCCATCAAAGTGCTGCACCCCCAACTCACCACCGACCTGGAGTTTGTGGAACGTTTCCGCAAAGAAGCGCACATGCTGGCCGCCCTGGAACATCCGCACATTGTTTCCGTCTACGAGTTTGCCCAGGCCGACGGGCTCGATTACATTGCCATGCGCTATTTGCCCGGCGGCAACCTGGCGGAGCGCATCCAGAAGCAGGGCAAAATGGACCTGGAGACCGCCCTACCCATCATCCGGCAGCTCGTGGATGGGCTGGCTTATGCCCACGAGCGCGGCCTGGTCCACCGCGACATCAAACCGCACAACATCCTGTTTGACCAGGGCGGCCGAGCCGTGCTGACGGATTTTGGGCTGGCGCGCATCGTCCAGCAAAGCAGCGCCGCTTCGTCGATGTCGGCAGGCAGCACCGGTGTGGGCACCCCGTACTACAAAGCGCCGGAAGTGTGGAACGGCCATAAGGGCAGCCCGGCCACCGACCAGTACAGCCTGGCCTGCGTGATTGTGGAGATGCTCAGCGGCAAGGTGCTGTTTCAGGCCGATACGACCCCGGCGGTGATGCTCAAGCACTTTCAACCGGTGGCTCTGCCTGATGATCTGCCAGAACGGGTCAGGCCTGTTTTGATGCGCGCATTGGATAAAGACCCGGCCAAACGTTATGCGGATGTGGGGGAGTTATTGAGCGCATTGGAAGGAGGTATATCCGGGGCAATCGCGGATGTGAAACCGGTTGAGCGCAAACCGCTTCCCTCCTGGCTGTTGCCCGCTGGCCTGGCGCTGCTTGCGCTTGTGGCGGTGGGTATATTGCTGGGCAGGTTGCAGGCCAAAAAAGCAGAGCCTTCAGCGCCCACCCAACCAATAGCTGCTTCGGGCGAAACTTTCATTAGCGATGAAAGCACGGAACCCCAACCCACAGCGGGGCTCCAGGCGGCCGTCCAAACGGAAACGCCTGCAGGTGCGATCCTCGCAGTGCCCACAGACCCGGTGCTGCCCACCGAAACCCTTGCGCCCATTCCCACCGCAACCGTGGTGCTGCCCACCAATACGCCCATTGTGGAGGAAGTGGAAGGGATGGTGTTCGTATCGGCCGGCGAATTCCAGATGGGCTGCGACCCGAGGCACAACGCTGGCTTTGAGTGCGAATCGGATGAGCTGCCGCTGCGCACGGTCTACCTGGACGCGTACACCATCGACACAACCGAAGTGACCAATGCCCAATACGCAGGGTGTGTGGCGGCAGGCGCCTGCGATGCGCCGACGAACTTCTCCTCGCTGACACGCGGCTTCTACTACGGCAACCCAACCTACGAGAATCACCCGGTGATCTGGGTGGATTGGTACGATGCTGTGGATTACTGCACCTGGGCCGGCAAACGCCTGCCTACGGAGGCAGAGTGGGAGAAGGCCGCCCGCGGCACCACGCCCAGAGCCTATCCCTGGGGGGAGACAGCCCCCAGCTGCAACCTGGCGAACACCTCGCACGAGAATAAAACCGATATGTGCGTGGGCGATACCGAAGCCGTGGGCAGTCATCCGAATGGGGCCAGCCCTTACGGCGCGCTGGACATGACCGGTAACGTGTGGGAGTGGGTCAGTGATTGGTATTCAGAAACCTATTATGCCGAAAGCCCCTATGCCAATCCCACCGGGCCTGCCAACCTGAACCGCAAGATAATCCGCGGGGGCGGGTACTTTGGGGATTGGTATGGCTTGCGCACGTCTTATCGGTATGGGTACTATGCCCCGGCTGGGATGAGTGAAGGCTTGGGCTTTCGCTGCGTTTTGCCCGCGCCCTGAGAGCGGGTGGGTTTGCCCTGGAGGTCAGGGGGGTTGAAAATAGGTGCAAGGGCGATGTTTTAGAGGACTTGGTTTTCAGAACAGACATTACAAAATTGCTTTGTGGAATACTTCCGGAGTTACTCCGGAGTTACTCCGGACTTACTCCGGAATGAATCCGGCTTAAGTTAAAGAATAAGTTAAAGGTTAAGAATAAGAGTAAGAACAAGAGCAAGAGCAAGATTAGGATTGAGGGTTGCTGTTGCTGTAATTGCCGTTTCTGGATCATGGGATTTTATATAAAGCGTAGGCAAATTTAAGTAGATATCACTGTGTATGATTGTGTTTTTTTCCCGTAGGGGACGACTCGTGCAACGCCTCCAGACGGACCGAGTCGTCCCGGGTATGTGGGCGTGGTTGGACCGGATCATCTTTTCGTAGGGGATGACTTGTGCAAAGCCTCTCCGTGGGACCATGTCATCCTGGTATTTCGGGCGTGGGTGGACCGGATCATCTTGCCGAAGGGGATGACTTGTGCGCAGCCTTACATGGGATGTAAAGAACCAGCCACTGACGACCGGCGACTAACGACTATCGACTATCGAGTGCGCAGCCTCCAGTAGGGACTATCGACTAACAACTGATTTGGAGACCTGCGGTCACAATCCTCGCACGGTCGGAAACCTGCGAGAACAAAGACAACTCCCACGTCGTTCCGGCGTTTTCTTTATTCCCGAACCAACGCAGGTA
>CAYVWM010000110.1:0-3084 GCA_964455505.1 uncultured Anaerolineaceae bacterium | reverse complement strand
GGGAAGTAATCTTATCGCAGGTGTACGACTGCTCTGCGCGTGCACTGCGTCTGCCGAAGGCGTGCAGCGCAAGCGTCCTGAAAGGAATGTGAAGGCTCCTTGCGCAGCCTCCAGACGGACCACGTCGTCCCGGGTTTTCTTTATTCCCGAACCAACACAGTCATGCAAGACAATCAATCCATCAACAAAGGGATGTAAATTTCATACTTGCAGATGGTGTCCGTACCTGTCCAGGTTGGCACGGTCGATTTCCACGCCTGGAAGTTCGCATCAGCCGGCTCACACAGGGAAGTTGCATAAAAACCAAACTCTAAAAGGTTCACCAAGTTGGTAAAAGTCAATGGAATGCTGCCGGTAAGTGGGTTGGTATGGATGTATAACCCTTCCAGTTCGTGCAGGTTGCCCAATTCCGGTGGGAGTTGGCCGCTGAGTTGATTGCTCCAAACGTAGAAAAATTTTAGATGCGTCAGTCCGCCGATTTCAGCCGGGATAGTCCCGGTCAGCTGATTTTTTGACAGGATTAAATTCTGAAGGTTTGAAAGGCTGCCAAGTTCCGCCGGAATCGGCCCGCTCAGCTGATTGAAGTCGAGCCAAAGTTTGTTGAGAGCAGTTAATTTACCCAATTCGGGCGGGATGGGCCCTTCAAGCTGGTTATATGCAAGGCTGAGGCTCTCCAGGAGGCTCAAATCTCCCAGTGCAGCCGGGATGGATCCTGTTAACGTGTTTCGGGAAAGATTTAGAGACTTCAAGCTGGCAAGATTGCCTAAGGCTGCTGGAATCGTGCCTGAAAGTTGGTTATAGAAAAGATTGACGCTGGTTACATGACCGCCCACAACCGTGATGCCAAACCAATCCCCCACCGTGTTGGTGAGCAGCCAGTTGGTGCTGTTCGTCCAGCCGGCGCCATTGGTGCTGTCGTAGATTTCTACGAGCGCTTCGCATTCTGTTGGGAGGACGTCGGCAATCGCAGCGCAGTCGAAGCTCTGCACCCGTGCCTGGCTGAGGGCTGCAGCTTCAGCGGAGGGTGGGATGGATTCTCGCAGGGATTGGGGTTCGCCTGGGTTCTGGACGAGGGGCATGGATTGCCGGCACCGATTAGCTGGTGAGATGGCAAGGGCGTCTCTCAACAGGTTGCGGGCACCCGGTTCGGCCGGCAGAATCACGGAATCGGCAAGGGCAGCAGCCGGTGCGGATTGGAGTGACAGGGATAGAACTAACAATATCGCAAGGATGGAGGAAGTGCACTTTTTCATGATAATCCTTTCATGAAACTTGTTGCGCAGACTATTTGATTATAACATGCGCGCGGGGAGGAAGCATGCCCTTACGGGACAACCTTATGCTTACTTGGGCGCGGGGGGACCCACTCCCCTGCCTCAGGTATTTACCGTAAGGGACGACTTGTGCAACGCCATCGTGCGACTGTTGTAAGCGTGCAGTGCTCCGGGGATGCTCCGCAAACCTGCGGGAACAAAGTTTTCTATCGAAATATGACTATCGGCTATAGACCAGCGACTATAGACTTAACCATACAACCCTGCCAGCACGTGAGATGAGAATTTGCAGGCTCAACCAAATACCCAGGCCGCTTTACTTTATTAATAAGGGCAGGAACAGGTTAGTTCCAAACTCATAAGCGCCCATATCGCATCTGGCGATACCATCGCCATCCCCATCAATTGGGCGAAGGTTCCCGCGCTGATCGCTTGCTGGGCAATTATCCATATTACCTGTGTCGATGGCGGGGCTGCCCTTTCCTAATGCGTGGGTCTGGGTAAAGCCGCCGTTGTATGCCAATGGCCCCAAAAGCGGGTTTTTGTTGATATTGCCCGCTCCTGGGTATCCGCCCTGGATATCGCTGTAGGTGACTGCGGCTGTGCTCTTGGAGTCCTTATAGATTTGGTCAGGTGTATTTCCCCAAAAGATGGCGTTCACCACGGTAGGGTTGCTCCCCTTCCAGTTGCACATCCCGCCGCCCTCAATAGCCACGTTGCCGCTGAAAGTCACGTTAATGAGAGTGGGATTCCCGCCGAAAGTATTGAACACACCACCGCCATAGCCATATTTCGCTGAGTTTTTGCTGAAGGTCACATTGGTTAGTGTGGGAATACTGGAATAATTTTCCATCCCACCGCCATAATCCGCCGAGTTTTCGCTGAAGGTCACGTTGGTCAGTATGGGGAGACTGGAATCATTGTATATCCCGCCGCCATAATCTGCCGAGTTTTTACTGAAGGTCACTCCATTCAAATTGGGGATGCTTTCCGAGTTATACATTCCGCCGCCTTCGAATTCCGACAAGTTACCGCTGAAGGTCACATTGATCAGGATGGGGTTGCTGTCGTATTCGTTGCACATTCCACCGCCGTAATCCTCCGCCGAGTTCCCGCTGAAAGTGACATCGGTCAGAAAGGGGCTGCTGTTGTTTCTGTTATCCATCCCTCCGCCAGTATATGTTGACGAATTGCTATTGAAGGTGACATCCGTCAGATTGGGGCTGCTGTTGTCATCGTTGCACATTCCACCGCCTTCTGACGCCGAATTATCTGTAAAGGTGACATTGGTCAGGGTAGGGCTGCTGTAGTATTCGTTGTACATCCCGCCGCCATCCCCCGCCGAATTACCGGTGAAGGTGACATGGGTCAGGGTGGGGCTGCTAAGGTTATTGTTGGCCATCCCTCCACCGTCATACCAAGATGCCGAGTTCCCACTGAAGGTGACGTTGTTAAGGGTGGGGCTGCTGGAATATTCATTGTACATCCCGCCGCCGTAATATTCTGCAGTATTGCTGTTGAAGGTTACATCCGTCAGAACGGGAAAGCTGGAATAGTTGTACAAGCCGCCGCCATCATAATCCGCCGTGTTACCGCTGAAGGTGATACCGGTCAGATTAGGGTTGCTATTATCATCGTTATACATCCCCCCGCCAGAATCCGAGTCGTTCCCGCTGAAGGTCACATTTGTCAGGGTAGGGCTGCTCTTATTGTTGTACATTCCGCCGCCATAATCTGCCCAGTTATCACTAAAGGTGACATTGGTCAGAACGGGGAAGCTGGAATAGTTTGCCATCCCGCCGCCATTATC
>CAYVWM010000109.1:0-6875 GCA_964455505.1 uncultured Anaerolineaceae bacterium | reverse complement strand
ATGCCCCCACGGGAATTCGAATCCCGGTTTTGGCCTTGAGAGGGCCGCGTCCTGGGCCACTAGACGATGGGGGCTTGATAGATATAGGTTGTTAAGGTTTTGGCATACGCCCCCTGGGCTAAGGGCCGCGTCCTGGGCCACTAGACGATGGGGGCTTGTTAGATACAGGTTGTTAAGGTTTTGGCATGCCTAAGATACTATCACTCTATGGCTGTTAGGGAGGAAATAATATCATAAGGAAATCACTGCGTCAATGTGAAGTGTTCAAACTAATTCAGGTAATATCAAACAATTAACCCTGGCCATCTTTTTGTTGGTGATGCATGATCACCTCTGGATCGGTTTCCAGGATTTCTTTGAGGCCGTCCGACATTGCTGCTCCATGCCGGTATTGAAATGGCCACATGCTGCGGTGATCAAAAAAAGAAATCCTGTCCCCATCCATAACGACCTGGGCAAGATCGGGCTGTAAACCAGGCAGGGCGCTTAAATTACCATTGACAAAGGTAATCCCTCTCTGCTCACTTGGCATCTTCAGTAATTGCAATAAACCGGCAATTGTGGTTCCTTCTGGTAGGTCCAGATTTAGGCTGGCAAAACCCTTTTGGGCTTTCCCGTCGCCATACTGGGACAACTCGCCGTATAACCAAACTTCGATTTTCATGAAATTTAACCTCCACCTACCGGGGGGAAAATCCCCAACTCATCATTATCCGTCAGCATATGGTCGCGTTCGCGATATAAACCATTGACCAACGCTATCTTGAATAGCTCTTCAGGCAGTCCCAATTGTTTATAAAGCTGGGCAATGGTGGTTCCTGACTCGATATTCACATCAAAACTTTCCCCTAAGGGCACCTCGGGATAATATTTACGTAAAGATGCGAACAGTTTAACCTTTACAACCATGTCTTCCTCATGGGCAGCGTACGATATCCTGCGCCCAGAGACAATCCGCGCAGGAAGGATTGGGACCCCAACAACCCTCATTTTCCTGTCGCAAGTCGCAGGTTTCCCTGAGATCACAATCCGGACAGGACGGAAAGTGAAACGCGCGGACATTGCTGCGGAAGCGGGTGTACTCTTCGCTCATCCAGATTTCATCAAGAAATTGTTCGTTAACGTTGCCCAGTGAATAACGTTTAACATTCTTCAAGACACCATCGATTGTGTAGTATTGGTAGCTGTGAGAGTAAGCGTAGCAGGGGGTAACACAACCGTCCCAACTGACTACCATTGCTTTATCCTGAACAAATCGGCAGCGTCTCTCCGCTCCCCAGAACATTCTCGGCGTTTCGATCACACCCCAACGAATCCAGGCGTCAGATTTTACCGGCCACGAACCTGTATACAGAGGTTCCTTGGGTCCATAACCGTACAATTTTTCTTCATTCATGCTTTTGGTGTAAGGCAAAACGTGTGAAACAATCAGGCGCGCAGCATTTAATTCAGAAGCTAAGTTTAAGACTTCCTTCAACTCGTCAAGATTGCTGCGCATTGCCACAAACTCTACTGCCAACGTAGGTTTGACCACGCCTAAATCGTCTTTGATACGGTTGAATGTCTCCAGGTTTTTGATAATGAGCGAAAGCTGCGTACCTCTGACCCCTTCATACGTTTCAGGTTTGCCACCGTCAATGGATACTACCAGTTGATCAACCCCGAGCTTAATCAAATTGCGGCAAACCAGCTCAGTGAGCAATACGCCATTGGATCCAAGGGTAACATCCAATCCCAATGCACGCACAGCTTCGATCATCGAAAAAAGTTTCGGGTTAACCAGTGGTTCTCCGAAACTGGTAAAAATGACCCGCTCAAGATTAGGAAGCCGTTTGATACTTTCCAGAATGCGTTCAAAAGTCACAGCATCCATGTGCGCGTTTGGGTCAGACCAGGAATTGCGAATACAGGTTTGGCAATTCAGGTTACAAGCGGTTGTTACCTCAATATACAGCTTGCGTGCGTCAGGCACTCTGGGTAAAAGGATCAGGTCGCCCTCACGCTCATCCAGCCAAAACGAAGTCTGAGTGTCTAAACGCCTGCGATTAAAAAAATCGCTGGGAATCTGAATCTGTCCATCCGCATTTGGTATGATATCTGTCATAATAGGTTCTAACCGGTTACTTTTGTTTACTCGAAAGCCAATGGCTGATTGTATCAGCAATTAAGACAATGGGATGATTCTTAGAGGAAAACTCAAAAAAATCATCCCATCTTAATTTGTTGACAGTGCGTAATCCTACATATCTTCAAACACAGAGTCAAGTGCAGAATCAGGTATATCAAAGACCTGGTTGTGGGGAGGGAGCGGGTCAGTTTTCATGAACTCGGGGATACGATCGGCTTCCTTGGATAAACCGGCAGCCTCATTGAAAGCTCGTTCCACCTTCAGGGTTTGAGAGCCATAAGCAACGATCGCGTCTGCATCCCAATTGGTTCCCAGGATACCGTTGCACTCTTGAATCATGCCCTCAAAACCACTGGCAATGTCCAGAATGGGGAATGCAATAAAGAGGCAGTGTCCGCTTGAGTCGATAAAGGCGGTTGTAGCCTGGAAAGCGCGGCTCAGGGCAGCTTTTCCTTCCGGGCTTAAGGGATCTAATTTTCCACTGACACCCAGAATTTCCGGACAGATGGTATAGCCGGCGGTGTGATCAGCCCCCATGGTTGTGGTTGCGTAGGTAATGCCGATGCCCTTTACTGCACGGGGTTCGTAAGCAGGCATACCCTGCCCTTTGACAGCAGGAACGCGCCTGACACCATAAATCTTGCCGGTTGTTCCAACGCCGCCGCTTAATGTGCGTCCAAGGGGAGTGCCCTTACCCATCTCGTGGATCAATGCAATCGCACCTTTGCTATCGCCAAACGGCAGCACACCGGCTTCCATCGCCACGCCTAAGGTGCCGCCAGTTTCAATCGTATCGAGACCGTAAGCATTGCACAGCTGGTTCATGGTTGCGATGTCATCCAGGTTGTCTATGCCCAGGTTGGCGCCCAAAGACCAGGTGGATTCGTATTCAATACAAGACGTGGCTTCGGTACCATCAGGGTTGTAATAAGTGTTGGAGCACTGGATGATACAACCTGGAGAACAAGGGTGATTGTAGATTTCTTTACCCATGCGTTCCTTGTTGGTTTCAAAGATGGCTTCACCGGATGTTTTCGCAGCCCCTTCAAAGCGGCCAGCAGAGAAGTTGCGGGTGGGTAAGCCGCCAGCCTCATTCAGAATATTGACCAAAACAGCCGTGCCATAACTGTTTAAACCACCTTTGGGTTTGGAGATCGGGTGGCTGCGGATGGCATCAATCAGCTTCTTGCGGCCTTCATCAAATAAAGCCTTATCCACCATTTCCACGCCAGGCGCACCCTTAGCATCCAGTATGACAAATTTCATGCGTTTAGATGCCAATACCGCACCAAGTCCGCCGCGTCCAGCATAACGGCTGGGGCGTTGGTGCATGTCGTTAAAGACGATGCCTGAGTTGCTGTATCCCATCTCACTCACCACCCCCATGCTGGCAATAGACACTTTTTGCCCAAATTTTTCAAAGATTTCGGGGTAGATATCGTATACGTCTTTTCCGGTGTATTCAGTTGCGTCAAAGAATTCAACAACAGGTTTTTCACCATCCCATTTAATCAAAGCGCCAGCATAAGTCTCTTTATTTTCTGGCTGACCTTCCAATACCAGGGCGCGAATTCGCATTTTTGCCAGATCCGGTCCCCAGGCTGTACCGGCATTGGCTTCCTTGATGCCGCCAGTGAGCGGCGACTTTCCACCAACAGAGATTCGGGCAGAGGTGGGGGAAACGGTACCAGTGACTATACCAGCTGAGAAAAACAACTTGTTGTTAGGTCCCAGTGCATGGCACAGCGGCGGAACTTCATCAAAA
Organism: uncultured Anaerolineaceae bacterium; assembly: GCA_964455505.1. Lineage (GTDB taxonomy): Bacteria > Chloroflexota > Anaerolineae > Anaerolineales > Anaerolineaceae > Mesolinea. The sequence continues at coordinate 2,982 of CAYVWM010000109.1, read as the reverse complement.
ATCATTTGAGAAGTTAATGCCCGCCCATAGAGCAATTTGTACTTTTCAGGTACATCTTCAAGTTTGTAACTTTGGTCGGTTGTGTTAATACGCAAAATCCACATAATATTCTCCTTTTTTTAAACTAAGCTTAACCAGCTTTTATTTCCATTATTTAGTTTGTAGTGTTGGGAACTCCTCTCACCAGTACACTTTACTCACGCAACAGTAACTTGTCCGCTTTTAGGACAAACCACCTCCTTTGCGCACTGGCGGGCGAAAGAAATTGCTCTCTTTGCCGTATCGTTCGTTTATCCGTGACGGAATCAACGAATCGGAGGATTAATGAAAATCAGGCGTCGAAAAATTTACGTGCCTATTTACATATATTATAGGGCGTTTCAATCCAATGTCAACGGATATTTACAAATTTGTGATTCACAAATGAAAATGTTAGGTTATTTTCACAAATGATTATCTCATATTGTGCAGTAGAGGTTAGCTTACAGAAACATTTTGCAGGCGCCCAAGCCGGCAATCCCACTTGTGTCCAACCTCCCAGAGGAAATGAACGGGGGATTCCGCTATAATCTACAAAAAAACATGGGAGAAAACACATGAAATATAGACATTTAGGAAAAGCAGGCGTGAAAGTTTCCGAGCTCTCTTTCGGCTCGTGGGTGACTTACGGCAGCCAGGTGGACACAAGCGCTGCCAGAGAAATCATGACCGCTGCCTGGGAAGCCGGAGTGAACTTCTTTGACAACGCCGAAGTCTACGCCCAGGGGCAATCTGAGATCATCATGGGCAAGGCGCTCAAGGAACTGGGTTGGCCGCGCGAACAATACCTGATCTCAACCAAGATCTTTTGGGGCGGAAAAGGCCCAAATGACACCGGGCTGAATTACAAACACATCATTGAAGGCGTCAATAATTCCCTCAAGCGCTTTGACCAGGAATATGTGGACCTGGTGTTTGCACACCGCCCCGATCCTGAGACCCCGATGGAGGAAACTGTCTGGGCTTTCAACCAGGTTATCCAGCAAGGCAAAGCCTTCTACTGGGGCACATCGGAATGGTCTGCCGCAGAGATCGTGCTGGCATTCAAGGTTGCCCGCGAGAACAACCTGCGCCCCCCAACAATGGAACAGCCGCAATACAACCTCCTGCACCGCTACCGCTTTGAGCAGGAATACGCCATTCTCTACAAAGAATTTGGCTACGGCACAACCATCTGGAGCCCGCTTGCCTCCGGGCTGCTGACCGGCAAATATAACGAAGGGGTTGCCCCTGAGGGCTCACGCTCCACACTGCAGGGCTACAGCTGGCTGAAAGACCGCGTTTTGGACGAGGACAAGCTCAAGGTCACCCGCAAGCTTGCCCCCATTGCCCAGGACCTGGGCATCAGCATGGCCCAGCTGGCGCTGGCCTGGACGCTCAAAAACCCGAATGTCTCCACCGTTATTACCGGAGCAAGCCGGGTATCACAAGTACACGAGAACATGAAAGCCGCTGAGATGGTGGACCTGCTGGATGACGGTGTGATGGCACGCATCGAAGAAGCCCTGCAGGGGTACCAGGACGAACGCTGAGTTTGTTCACACACTTCGTATAAGCGCGCAGACGAAAATTCGGCTGCGTTTTTTTTATTAATCCCAAAAATTACCTTGCCATTTGTATTGTTTTGTATATAATTGGCATCCTGGCTTGGGGAACACTTTTGTTAGGAATTGAACGTATTTTATAGATAAAAAGCAAAGAACTTTTCTACCCCCTGATTGGGTAAAAACGGGTAGAAACAACCTACTAACCGCACTACCGACCTGACCAAAAGCAAATACAAAACGAACAGTCAACCAATAAAAACCACCTGATAATCAAAGACATTGACAACATCTAACTGAACAAAAATGGATGCCCGATTAACCACAGGCAGCAGAACCTGGATTTGCCAGGATATTGATGTGATTTTGAAGGAGGTGTCGACCAATAGCTGACCCGACCCAAATGCAAATTTGGTACACCTGAGAAGCGGTAAAGCCCACCAGCACATACCGATTCCACAGGTAAGCAGAGGACAATTAAATACCAAAGATGGAATACAGGAGGGACCTATGACAGCATTATTCTTTGTTGATAGCAAACGCGATGTTCCGATGAACGTCACATTCCTGACCGTAGTAGCAAAAAACCTCGCTGCTTTGATAGAGGAATTCAAACAGGAATTTGATTTTGAACCACAGGCCATCTTTAAGCAGAATGGCACCAACAACTGGTGGGTCGTACTTGATGCAGGCGAGTGGCAGGTCGAAAAAGACCCGATGCCCTATTTTGAAATGGAGGAGTTTTTCTAAGCTCTAAATAGAGAGGGGACAAAACCGAGGGGCGGCAGGGCGCAAAGCGGCCTTGTGCGCTAAAGGCTGCCCCTCAGCACCTTGCCAAAGCAGATTATTTGCCGGGAGTTTCCGCTTGCCCGGCTGCTTTTTGCTGGGCATCGCGCCATTTGCGCAAGTGCTCAGCCACTTCGGCTTCATAGCCCTGGTCTGAAGGGGTGTAAAAACGGGTGCCCGCCAGGCTGTCTGGCAAATACTGCTGGGGGGTATGGTGGCCGGGGTGGTTGTGGGGATAATCGTAGCCCTGCCCATGTCCAAAGCCCTTGCCGTCCCGGCTGCTGTCCATCAGGTGGATAGGAACAGGCTTGGCACCCTGCTCGGCGACCTGGTCCAAAACCGCATAGTACTGCGTAGCGCTGTTGGATTTAGGTGCGGTAGCCAGGTAAAGCGTGGCTTCCACAATCGGATAGACCCCCTCAGGCAGGCCAACATATTCAAAAGCCTGGGCGGCAGCATTCGCCACCACCAGACCCTGCGGATCGGCCAAACCAATATCCTCGCCCGCCAGGATGATCAGGCGGCGCAGAATAAAGCGCGGGTCTTCGCCGGCATGCAGCATTTTTGCCAGCCAATACAGGGCAGCATCCGGGTCCGACCCGCGCACAGATTT
>CAYVWM010000108.1:0-6916 GCA_964455505.1 uncultured Anaerolineaceae bacterium | reverse complement strand
CCCGACACAGTAGGGGTTCTTCGCGTTATAACCCTCGTTAACCATTTCGGTAGCGGGTACATAAATGATGGTGAAGGCTGAAAGCGTTCCTGTACCCTGGAACTCCAATGGTTCGGTTTGGTCCGAATGGCATTTTGAACAGATACAGCGCTGCGGCAGATTCATGTGCCCGCACATCAGACAGCGGGAACCAATAAGTTGATCATTGCCAACCGCCTCAAAAAACTTTTTACTATCCAGTTTGCAGTCCGCCATGTCAATTCCTCTTTTCAAAAATATGTACCACTGTTGTCTGACCTGTGCCGCCCACGTTATGAGTCAGCGCATATCTCAAATCTCCGGGCAACTGCCGTTCACCAGCGATACCCTGAAGTTGTTTCCACACTTCCACGATCTGCCCCACACCGGAAGCACCAACCGGATGGCCCTTGGCTTTAAGCCCACCGCTGGGATTGATGGGATGCTTTCCGGTTCGGGCTGTTTCTCCCTGCATAGCTGCTTTCCAACCTTCTCCACGCGGAAAGAAACCCAAATCTTCACTGGCCATAATTTCTGCGATCGTAAAGCAATCATGCACTTCGGCAAAGTCCATATCATTCGGGGTTAAGCCAGCCATGGCATAAGCCTGCTGAGCGGCTTTGGATGCGGAAGGAATCTCTGAAAGCGACTCCCGTTCTGCCAGGGCGCCGTCGCTTGCCTGACCGGAACCAATAATGTAAATAGGGTGGTCGCTGAATTTATGAGCTAAGTCTTCACTGACCAGTAAAACTGCAGCGCCGCCATCCGAAACCGGTGAGCAGTCAAACAACCGCAACGGCCAGGCGATCATTGGGTTGGCTTTGGGATCCAGCATGAACTCCATTTCGGTTTGCCAGGTGGGAACAGGCAGCCCTTTTTGTGCTGCCTTAGCTTTCTTGCTCTCCATAACCTGCCCGATTGACTGGTTGAACTGCGCTTTTTCGTTAAGAGCGCCATTATTGTGGTTCTTAATTCCCACATGCAGTAAGGCTGCTGGATCTGCGTCGTACTTATCCAGGTAAGCTGTTGCCATGGCTGCATAAAAACCGGGGAATGTAAAGCCAGCCGGGATTTCGAACATGGCATCTGCAGCAGATGCCAGTGCATCTGTAACCTCAGCGATGGGCAGATCGGTCATTTTTTCCACACCGCCCACCAGAACCACATCATATTGCCCTGAGGCAATGGCCATCGTTGCCTGACGCAAGGCTACACTGCCGCTGGCACAGGCATCCTCAAGGCGCATGCTCGCCACCGGATTGATCCCGATCCAGCTGGCAACTATTGGGGCGAGGTGCGCTTGTTTTTCAAACTGGTCGGAGCTGAAATTGCCCATGTAGAACGCTTCAATTTCCAATGGATTAAAGCCCTTTTCTACACACTGTCGCAAATCCTGAAAGGCTTCTACAAACAAATCGCGGGAGGTCTTTTGTGGAAATACGCCAAACTTGCTCATACCAACCCCCACCAAAGCCACACCGCGTGCTAATTTTTTATCTGCCATTGCGTTACCCTTTACTGAGAAATTTTTTTGTAAATGACTGCACCGGAAAGATCGTGGGGGCGTTCATGGTCAGCAGCAGCCACGACATGCAATTTAAGGTGATCCCCATCGACAGCAAAAAGACCAGTGTATGGCCCAACCAATCCAAAAGTGTGCTGGGTCTGGTCCATATCGATCTGATCCCCTTCCACCCGGTAGGTTCCGCTGGAAGTGATGCCCATGGCTTCATACTCCGCCTCAAAATGGCCGTCTTCAAAAAAATGGAAGGAGAGGCCTGGATAAGGCTGCCCTTCAATCTGCGCCCATTTACCTGCAATGCCATTCATGATTATCTACCTTCCTTCTATTAATAGTGTTTATCGGGAACGATACCCAACCGGTGTGACTCTTCCCGCAGCGAATCCCTGAAATTGGGGTGTGCGATTCGGATCAGGGCTTCCATTCGTTTCTTTACCGAAAGCCCGCGCAGTTCTGCAACACCATATTCCGTGACGATAGTGTCGACATCCTGGCTGGTAACCGTGACACCAGACCCGGGAGCAAGTGTTGGGACTATGGTGGAAATCGTTCCGTTTTTTGCAGTGGAGCGCAGGGCGATAATCCCCCGGCCGCCTTCTGAAAGTTGGGCACCGCGATGGGTATCGGCCTGACCGCCCGTACCGCTGAAATGCCGGGTTCCCAGGCTCTGCGAGCAAACCTGCCCGAGAATATCCACCTGGATAGCGGTGTTAACACTGATCATGCGGTAGTTTTGCCCAACCACATAAGGATCGTTAACGTAATTCCCTTTCAAAATGCGCACATCATCGTTTCGGTTGATGAAGTCATACAGTTTTTGTGTTCCCAACGCAAAAGTTGCGATCATCTTGCCGTGATGGAGAGTCTTCCGGCGGTTGGTCAACACACCAGCTTCAAACAGGTCCACCATACCATCCACAAACATTTCGGTATGCAGTCCCAAATCCTTACGCGAAGTCAAAAAAGAAGCAATAGCATTGGGGATGCCGCCAATTCCCAACTGCAGGGTTGCACCGTCTTCAATCAGATCGGCAATGTGCTCTCCAATCAGTTGTTCGATCTCGGAAGGCTCTTCTCTGGGAAGTTGCGGAAGATTAATGTGATTCTCTACAAAGAAATCTACCTCAGAGACGTGCACGTAATGATCGCCATAGGTCCAGGGAAGGTTTTCGTTAATTTCCAGGATGACCAGGTCGGCTGCAGCAATCATTTCTTTCTCATATACATTTCCGAGAGAAAGGGACATATTGCCTTCCACATCCGGCGGTGTAGCAGTGCCGATAAAAACATCCACTTTCCCTTTGGTGGCGTAGAGTTTATCGGTGGCAGCAGCGTGCAGGTTGTTGGGGGTATACGAAACGCGCCCTTCAGGGTGAACTTTGCGATCTGGTGCTCCGTAGAACCAATTTTCATTAAAAATGTGCCCTTCCATTTCGGGCCGCATAAAAATATCATAGGGTCGCATCGGCAGGCATGTCCAGGTGGTCACATCCTCCAGGCGTTCTGCCTGCCTGCCAAGTTCATCCAACAAACCCGGGGGTTCCGAACCAGCCATGGCAACACATACGGTCTGGTGCGATTGGATTTTGGCCACCGCATCAGGAATGCTGATCAATTTTGCTTCGTACTCTGGTAATGTAGTCATTATCCCTCGTTAATTTTTACTATCAGGGCATGATGTACGCGGTAGCGGCCTGGTTGTAACCCACACCGGAACCAACAAAGAGCACCAGGTCACCCGATTTAATTTTGCCCAACCGACGGGCATCATCAAAGGCGATCGGGAGACAAGCGGAACCCATATAGCCCCACTTGTCCATAATCCAGTGTGCCTTTTCGAGGGGCAAGCCTAATTCTTCCATCACCTGTTTGATGCTGTTGATATTGACCTGGGTAAAGATCATAAAATCGATGTCGTTCACATCAAACCCGCCATTTGCAGCACATTCGCGCGTTCGTGCCGGCCAACCTTCAAGATTTACAGTGGGCGGGAAAGGAGTAACCAGCCTGACCTGGGTGCGCCCAGCCTGCACGCTTTCCACAGTGGCGGGTTCATAGGTTCCACCAGAATAGATACCCCAGTGTTTGTGGTAAGACCCATCTGCCTTAATAGAACAGGAAACAAAGCCCGGTTTGTCGCTGGCTGCTACAACCGCCGCCCCACCGCCGTCGCCGTAAAAGAATGAGGTGAGGTCGTGTTTCACATCCGCTAATTTGTGCATCATATAGGCACCAATGACAAGAATGTATTTAAGGTGCGGATTTGTAGCGATAAGCCCGCCAGCCTGAGCCAGACCAGTCGGAAACGAAGCACAGGCACAGCCAATATCCCAGGTTCCAGCATTAACACAGCCCAGCTTATGCTGAACGACAACAGAGGTTGCCGGGGTGATGTAATCCGGGCAGTCTGTGCCTACAAGTACAAGGTCAACCTGTTCGGGTGTGATTCCGGCATCAGCGAGTGCGCGTTTGCCGGCTTCAACCGCCAGATCAGAGGTCGCCCAATCATCTGGAGCGTAAAACCGGGTCTTGATGCCGCTTGAATTCTCAAACTTCCAGACCACTTCTGCAAGTTTTGGGTTGACTGCTTCCATCCACCCTGCAAATGTGGCGTTGGTAACCTCAATTTCAGGGATGTAACTCCCTGTGCCAATTATGGTTGCGTAACGAGTCATAATTACACCTGCCTTAAGATCAGGGGATCACCCCGCCATCGACGCTGATGGCGGTACCATGGATATAGCTCGCTTCATCACTGGCAAGCCAGCAGTACACATCCGCAATTTCCTCTGGTTTGCCCAAACGCCCAAGGGGGGATTTGGCAGCCATAGCTGCCAGAACGTTTTCAGGCATTTTCAGGACCATATCGGTCAGAATGAAGCCCGGGCAAACCGCATTGACACGAATACCGTATTTACCCAGTTCACGCGCCCAGGTCTTTGTCATGCCGATCACACCAAATTTGGTGGCAGCGTAGTTGGTCTGACCGAAGTTGCCATACAGCCCAACCACAGAGGAGGCATTAAGAATGACACCGGATTTCTGATTAATCATGGTGGGGGTAACAGCCTGAGTACAGTTGAACACACCCTTCAAATTGACGGCTACAACCAGGTCAAAGGCTTCTTCGCTCATTTGCCCGACCATTACACCTTCCTTGAACTTCACGAACTGTGCATCGCGGGTGATGCCGGCATTATTAACGAGCACATCAATCCGACCTTCTTTTTCCACAACAGTATCTATCCAGTCCTGCACTTCCTGCCGGTCGGTAACGTTGACTTTGTAGAAACTGGCGCCCTCCCCCAATTCCTGCAGAGTCGCATTGCCAGCTTCCTCATTCACATCGCAAATGACAACCCTTGCGCCTTCATGGGCAAATTTCAGGGCGGTCGCCTTGCCAATCCCGGCAGCACCACCGGTGATGATACAAACCTTATCCTTTAAACGCATGGTTTCTCCTTCTTTTTTGGGAAAAGAAACACCTTTCCCGGGTTTAATCTGATGATAATAAAGTTTTAACACAATCCTATTACAGGACGGTAACAAAACGGTTACAAATGCTTTTTTTGCTGAATTAGATTCACTTGTCCAAAATAGGTATTATAAGTAAGTAATCATCTGGGAACAATTTTTAAGTAATTCCAAGCCCTCAGTCCGCTATAGCAAGCAGAGGTGCGCACTACTATCTGAATAATTGAAACAAGCTTTGCTTGGTTAGATTTTCCAATAGGAAAAATTTATGCAGATCTTACTGATAAGTCGTCTCCATCCTGAAAACACAAGACCCAAACTCCCTCCTCTCAGCCATCTTTATAGCGCAATGCACCCGGGTTGCTAATTTTTTCGTGTGTCAAAAATTATTTGACATCAGGTTAGTCTGTGCTATACTCTAAGCGTACCAGTTAACGCGCGTTAATCAGCTGTTCATACAGGGAAGATTAATGGAAAAAAGGGTAACCAGCCAGGATGTTGCAAAATTAGCAGGGGTGTCACGAACGACGGTATCCTTCGTATTTAATGATGAAAAGCAATTCTCAATCAGTGCAAAAACCCGTCAAAAGGTCTTGGAAGCTGCAAAGGAATTAGGTTATTATCCAAACGCTTCTGCCCGTGCACTTGCATCAAACCAGGCAAAAGCTATTGGTCTCATCATGACCCGCGACCCGCGTTACATTTCCGCTGATACTTTTCTCCCCCAAATCATAGGGGGATTACTGGATGTGGTCAAACAAAACCGCTTGGGTTTGTTAATCGAATGTGTCAAACCGGGTGAACAACTTAAAACTTACCTTGAACTTACCCGCTCAAGACATATTGATGGTATGATTTTGCTAACACCACGCTTCGATGACAGTGGTCTGAAAGCGCTTGAAAAACTTGAAATTCCAACGGTTCTGATGGGCAAGGTGCCTGGTGTAGAGCTTTATTCGGTGGATATAGACAATTGTGCAGCTGCCCACATGGCGGTAAACCACCTGATAGAGCAGGGGCATACCCGGATTGCCTGCATCAGCAATGCTTCTGCCAACTACAGTTCCGCTGCACAGCGGGTGTGGGGTTACCGTCAGGCACTGCTTGACGCAAACCTGGATCTGGACAAAGATCTGATCTGCTGGGCAGATTTTGATGCCGCAAGTGGATACAGCGCGATGCAATCCCTGCTGCAAAGCAGAAAGGATTTCTCTGCTGTTTTTGTCGCAAGTGATATTGTCGCACTGGGTGCGCTCTCCGCTATTCACGATGCTGGCCTTCAGGTGCCTGGCGATATATCGGTGGTAGGTTTCGATGACATACCCGAAGCCGCCTATTTTTACCCGGGATTGACGTCGGTTCATGTGCCGGCGAATGAGATTGCCTTGAAAAGTTGTCAATTTCTCATACGGTTAATGAAAGGGGAAACCCCTGAAAACCGCTCAATTAATATTCCGACCCAGTTGATTCCCCGCGGTTCAACAAGGGAAATAGAAAGGAGTTAGCAGGAAAGAATAGAGAATTTTTGCCGTTTCAGAAGAATGAAAAATAAAAAAATAATTAAAGGAGAAACTATGAAAAAGCATTACATTTGGGCAAGCATCGCAATTTTGCTTGTCGCATCCATGGTGCTGGCAGCCTGCGGTGGCACAGAAGTTGTTGAAGAACCAACTGCCGCACCAGCCGAAGAAACTGTGGCAGCTCTGCCCCAGGGTCAGGAACTGGCCAACGCATACGCCGGCATGTATAAAGGCACCGTAGTGACCATGTCTGGTCCCTTCACCGACCAGGATGAGGTCATCTTCAATGACTCTATCAAGGGTTTTGAGGACAAAACCGGCATCGATATTCAATATACTGGCTCCAAAGAATTCGAAGCCAACATCAACATCCGCCTGGATG
>CAYVWM010000107.1:0-6964 GCA_964455505.1 uncultured Anaerolineaceae bacterium | reverse complement strand
CCATGCCGGCATTCGTACTGCTCAAGGTCTGTCCTGGTAGGCATCCAGGTGGCAGACCAATAGGCATTGGTCTGGTCATCACGCAGGTAAATGTACCGCCCTCCCATATCCAGAGGGGCGTTGTTATAGCGATAACGGGTGATCCTGCGCAAGCGGGCATCTTTATAAAAAGAATAACCGCCTGCGGTATTTGAAATCAACCCATAAAAACCATTATTGCCCAGGTAGTTGATCCAGGGCAATGGCGTATCAGGTTGGGTGATGACATATTCCTTGTTCGTATCGTCAAAGTAGCCGAATTGCATGTTTGCTCCTCTTTCAGGCGCTCAAGGCGCCACAGGTGTGAGTCTTAAAGAGAAAGTAACTTTAACACGACTTGGGCAAGTCTTATTAAAAAGCGTTTCTCATGCTGCTGCAATAGAAACCTATTGCAGCTTTTGCTAATCTAATTGTATTGGATTTGATCCAAAAGTTAAAGGGTTTTCCGAATTATGGTCCTAACCTTGGTTACAACGTGAAAAAGCAGAAGGCAAGCACCACAAGAGCAGCGAGCCAACCGGGTTAAACTTGTGTGCTTGGTTTATTGTTTTCTTTTGCCAGACGGTACACAAGAAATAAGCCCAGATAGATAACCAACAAGCACACAGGAATGATTTCCAGGCTGAATTGCCGCGCCAGAATACCTAACAGGCCGGGCAATACTGCAGTTCCCAGACCCGAGGCAGCCATCTGCAATCCAATCGTGTTGGCAGCATCTCGGTGCCGGACGCGTTGGGTGGTTCCCGACATCAGTGCCGGAAAGATGGGGGCAATCGCGAGCCCAATCAACCCAACCGCAACGAGGTTAATTATTGGAGAAGGATTCCAAATCAACAGCAGGGCACCCAGCAAGGTAATGCCAATACTTCCCTGCACAAGCATGTGTACCCCCACTTTTTTTGCATACAAACCAGCCAGGATCCGACCTACCGTAAACATAGCCCAATAACTGCCTGTGAACAGACCAGCCAGCGTTGGATCCACCCCACGAGACGCAGTCAGCAAGGAATACGCCCAAGTTCCGAGTGATACCTCGCCGCCAACATACAGAAAAAATAACAAGGCGCTCAGCCACACATGGCCCTGCTTGAGGCTCTCGAGCATTGGAGTTCGGTAATCGGTCAGGCGTTTGGTGGTATCTGCTTCAGAGGAAGTCTTGTCTTTTGACCACATAGGAAGTGTTAAAAAGAAGCAAATGGTGAGAACAAGTTGGAATCCACCAACAATGCGGTAACCTGTTCGCCAGTTGTCCCAGTTGGAAATCGCCATCGTCATAATAATTGGACCTGAGGTGATGCCAATCCCATAACAGGCGTGCAGCCATTGCATTAGTCCTTCGCCAAAATGGGCTGCTACATAGGTATTCAGTGCAGAATCGATGGCTCCTGCACCCAAACCAGCCAGAACGCCCAACGCAACCATCATCCCATAGACAGGTACAAGTGTGTAACCGATCAGTCCAATCCCTGTCAAAAAGCAACTCGCTGCCAGAACACGACCAACACCCCACCGCGAGGTTATCGGACCGCTGAAAAAGCTGGAGGTCAGATATCCAGCTGTGACCACTGGCAGTAATATAGCAAGAGCATCCAGAGGCACCCCGAAACTGGTCCGGATGGATGGCCAGGCAACACCCAACAAACCGTCCGGCATTCCAAGTGCGATGAAAGCAATGTATGCCAGCAAGATCAGGCCAACTTTAGGATGACCTTTAATCCTCTGCCATAGGGTGGTTTTCGTTGAAGTTTCTGCTGTCATTATTGCTTATTATCCTTTTCAATTCTGCCGGCCCTGCGCTTATTCAGAAAATAATCCTGAACAGGATACCCGATTGGCACAGTGCAACATCCCATTAGGCATGCCTGGCAAAAGCTGTGCGGTCTATTCTATCCGATAAGTATTTCATTACGATATTTTTGGTTCTGTAAGACCAATTTATTCAGTTCAAAGATGCATCTGTTATTTCATTCATGAATGACGGCCATGTTGCCTAACACACCCCATGAGGTTAAGAATACTTGTGTAGGAACATCGTAAAATGCCCCATTGGTCATGTACCGGATGGATTCTTCGCTATAGCCGGTCAGGATGACCACATGCTCGTATGGTGCCACCAGTGATTCTCGACCTTGAGAATCGATGTAGTGGACAGGTTCGGAGTACTCCATGTTTCCAATTACCCACGCGATGACGGGTTTGGATTCGGATAATTTATGCTTGAGCGCATCGAGGGAATAGTTCTTCACACTGACAGCCGGCAGACCATACCTAACCAGCAATTCGGCAACCGGGTCGGCGTGTACCCCATACGCATACGGGGGGATTTGCCCCCAAACACTGTTGACATCCCCTACATAGCCGTAATCTGGGTTATCTGAGAGGGGCAGCCCTACCTGAAAGTCAAACTCGTAAAAGTGGACCCCAAAGTAATTCGCCCAATCCACAGCAGCACTGGCTTCACAACCCAGTTTGTAGACCTGGCTGTGACCGCTGATGCCCGTGATATAGAACGAAGGTGGAAAAGAAAAAGCGGGGACTGGTGTTGGGGTAGAAGTTGTAGGAGCGGCAGGAGTAAGCGTGGGTGGGAGTGCGGGGTTGTCAGCCGCTTCGGTCGGGGTCGGACTGGCAACCAACTCTGGCTGGGCTGTTGTCGTGGCAGACAAGACGGCCATCGCCTCAGGCAGGTTGAGAGATTCTTGAGACAGATTGGGAAGCGCAAGATCAGACCAGTACTGGCTGCAGGCGGAGGTAAACAGAAACAAGCCTGCAGCAATAATAAACGGTATAAGGGGTCTGCGCTTGTTCATCATTGTTTATCATATCCCAGATCAATCCGCCAAATTAAATCTTCATCAAATCTCCATAATCATTGCTTTATACTGTGGAAGAGAAGTTGTAAACCTGTTTCCACAAAGTTATGGCTCTCCTTTTGGGACAAGAAAAACACCTATAATTGCATCATTGGAAACAAACCAAAGGAGATAAAATGATGACCTCTGCAGCCCTGCCCAATATCCCCTGGGAAGACCGTCCCAACAACAGTTCTGAGATTGTGTGGCGGTACAGTCAAAATCCGATTATCCCCCGCAACCTGATCCCTTCTTCCAACAGCATTTTCAACAGCGCTGTTGTGCCGTTCAATAATGGCTTTGCTGGTGTTTTTCGCTGTGATAACAAAAAAAGAGAGATGAACTTGCATGCTGGCATCAGTCAGAATGGAATCGATTGGCAGCTTGAGAACCAACCCATAACCTGGCAGTTTCCAGACTCGGAATTGAGCCGCTTTGAGCACCGCTACGACCCCCGCGTGGTCTGGATTGAAGACCGCTACTATATCACCTGGTGCAACGGTTATCATGGTCCTACTATTGGCATAGGCTATACGCAGGATTTTCAGTCATTCCACTTTCTTGAAAACGCACTGCTGCCCTTCAACCGCAACGGCGTGTTGTTTCCCCGCCGTGTTAACGGTAAGTATCTTATGCTTTCCCGTCCCAGCGATAATGGTCATACGCCTTTTGGCGAAATTTTCCTCAGCCAATCACCGGATATGGTGCATTGGGGCGAACACCGCTTCGTAATGGGTGCCAAAGGCGGCTGGCAGAGCACGAAAATTGGGGCAGGACCGATCCCCCTGGAAACCCCCGAGGGATGGCTGCTCTTTTACCACGGTGTGTTGACGTCCTGTAACGGATTCGTGTATAGCTTTGGGGCAGCCTTGCTGGATTTGGACCAACCCTGGAAAGTCATTTACCGCGGCGGTCCTTACCTGCTTTCACCCCAAACCAATTATGAATGTGTGGGGGATGTCCCCAACGTTGCTTTTCCATGCGCTGCCCTATACGACCAACCGAGCGGACGGATTGCTATTTACTACGGTGGGGCAGACACCACAACTGCCCTGGCTTTCGCCAAAATGGATGAGGTGCTCGATTTTGTGCGTCAAACAAACGATCTTTGATTGATTGGTTGGCTTGCGGTTCCAACCGCACAACTCTTCGAAACAGAATTGTCGCCCTGGTGGTAGTAAAACAATCAAGTTGTTCTCAGCAGTATCTTCGGCACGGCTGAGGTGCAAAGGACTAATCAGACCAGTTCTAGTCAGAGACAATCCACTTTACAGCGCCATCCACGTGTGCCTGGGTTGAATCGATTACAGGCAGAGGAACATCCCCGGGTTTAATCAGCATTTCTATTTCTGTGCAGCCCAAAACCACCCCTTCAACAGAATATTTGGACTGCATTTTTGCGATTATGGCCTTGTAGTGTTCGCGGGATTCATCCAGCACCTTGCCAAAAGCCAACTCCTCGATGATGATGCGGTGAACCTCCTGTATATCTTTTTCGGTATCTGGGACGACAACGCTGATTCCGTTTTGTTCCAGTCGGGACTTGAGAAAATCCTGCTGCATGGTAAACAGCGTACCCAACAACAGCACCTTGCCCACATGCTCTCCGGCACAAACATCGGCCATACAGTCGGCAATGTGCAATATGGGGATGCGGAGTTGTGCTTGCAGACGATCATAGAAGCGGTGCATGGTATTGGTTGCAATCACCAAAAAATCCACACCAGCTTGTTGAAGCGTAAGTGAAGCCTCAAGCAGCCTGTCGTAAATGGGCTCCCAATCACCTGCATGCATGCAGGTATTAATAAAGTCGAAATCCAGGTTGTAAAGGATCATCTCAGCACAATGCAAGCCGCCCAACGCTTGATTGACCTGGCGATTGATACGGTGATAATAATGGACGGTGGACTCAAAGGTCATACCCCCCAAGATACCTATTTTTTTCATATAAAATCTCCTTCCGCGATGTATTCCACAAAAATTTTATCACCAGCCCATGAGAACGATCAGTTGATGGACATCGAAAGTTTTAAATAAAACATCGAGCGCGTCTACAGTCACTTTTCAAAGTAGGCAGGTAAGCTTCTCAATGCTTTTGAGCCCTGCATCACGAGACCTAATTGTCTTTGCCACAATCACGCTTTTAATTATTGAGCAAAACAATCATATTTAAGGAAAAATAGAGGGTTAGTCAGTTGGTTGGCATATAATAAGGGTGACGCCTGGAGCTCCCGCAAAGAGTGCAGGTTGGTTACATTCCTTTGCATCAAAAGAATGGATGGCTCACTATGTTGGATATAGTCGTTAATGGAACCTCATACTGCTTACCGGAAATACCTGATGAAAGGTTGAGTGACCTGCTGCGGGAACGGCTTCATCTGACCGGCACAAAGATTGGTTGCGGAGAAGGTCACTGCGGGATGTGCACTGTGCTGGTAGATGGCAAACCAGTCAAATCCTGCTTAACAAAATCGAACCGGATAAATGGTAAGTCTATTCTGACCATCGAAGGATTACAGAACCTGTGGAAAGACGCACCGCTGCACCCACTGCAGCAAGCATTTATCGATTATGGTGCCATTCAGTGCGGCTTTTGTACCCCCGCACAAATTTTAAATGCCTATGCCTATCTACTAAATCACCCAGACCCGTCATATGACGACCTGAAAATTGCCCTAAAGGGTGTCTTATGCCGCTGCGGAGGGTACGAGAGTATTTTAAAGGCAGTTATGGCAGCAGCTAAGGCAATTCAAAGCAGCAAAGCAGTAGAGCCCCCACAAGTTACCCTTGCCTCTGGGCATTTTCAAAGGGTTGGCAAAGTATTTCCGCGCCCAGATGCAGTCAAAAAGGCGACGGGCAAAGCAGTTTTCACCAGCGACCTGACTTTTGAGGGCATGCTGTATGCCCGCGTTGTCCGTGCAGGAGTACCCCACGCAGTTCTGAACGCGCTGGAAATGGAGAAAGCCCGAAAGTTGCCCGGTGTCCGCTGTCTGATGACCGCAGCAGACCTCCCCGCAGCAAAGCTGCATGGTCTCTTTAAGACCGATTGGCCGATCCTTGTGGGAATAGGTGAAAAAGTGCGCTATGTGGGGGATGCTGTAGCGCTGATAGCTGCGGATACCCAACAAATCGCTGACGAAGCAGCAAATCTGGTCAGCTGTGAATGGGAACCCTTACCAATTGTATCGAACCCCTATGCTTCCCTTGCACCAAACGCGCCTGTATTGCATCCTGACGGTAACGTGCTCAAACACATTATGGTTCGCAAAGGGGATA
This sequence comes from uncultured Anaerolineaceae bacterium, assembly GCA_964455505.1. Classification (GTDB taxonomy): domain Bacteria; phylum Chloroflexota; class Anaerolineae; order Anaerolineales; family Anaerolineaceae; genus Mesolinea. The sequence goes on along the minus strand of CAYVWM010000107.1, from coordinate 800 downwards.
CTGCCCAGGGATTTGCAGAATCTGATTTAATTCTCGAACACACTTTCCAGACCCCGTTCACTGATCATTTTTTCATGGAACCGGAATGCAGCATCGCCGTTCCGCTGGAAAACGGTCGCATGGACATTTATGTAGGTTCCCAAATTCCTTATGCGGATCGGAAACAGGTTGCTGCAGCCTTAGGCTTACCAGAAGAACAAGTGCGAATCCGTGGTCAAATCACAGGGGGAGGATTCGGCGGAAAGGAAGATATCGCCGGACAAATCCACAGCGCGCTGCTCGCTCAGGCTACAAATAAACCGGTCAAACTGCTCTTTACAAGGCGGGAAAGCTTACTCGTCCATCCCAAACGCCACGCCACCAGCATCCATGTAAAACTTGGCGCAATGCATGACGGAACTCTCATAGCCGCAGAAACAGAGCTCTTTGGGGACACAGGAGCCTACGCTTCTTTGGGCGAAAAAGTGATGACCCGGGCTACAACCCATTCAACCGGTCCTTACATAATCCCACATGTAAAAGCAGATTGCTACGCCATGTATACCAATAACCCCCCAGCCGGCGCTTTTCGCGGTTTCGGAGTACTCCAGTCTGCCTTTGCTGTGGAAAATATGATGGACATGCTTGCCCATCAGTTGGGGATGGACCCGATTGCCTTGCGGAAAAAGAACGCCCTGGTGGAAGGAAGCCGTACCAACACTAACCAGTTGATGGAGGAAAGTGTTGGACTGCTCGATTGTCTCAAGGCGGTGGAAGCTAAACTGACGGAATTAGCAGGACCGGAGCCCTTTAAACCTGTC
>CAYVWM010000106.1:0-6982 GCA_964455505.1 uncultured Anaerolineaceae bacterium | reverse complement strand
TGGGCGGTTTCCATGATGATGTTAAGATCCTTCGCCTGCAAGCTGGATTTGAACCCAGGTGCGCGGTTGCCTGCCAGAAGTCTCTGCGGCTTGACGTCCAGCGTCCAACATTGTGCTGCGCCGCTCTTGATAGCTTCAATCACCTTCGCCACATCTACGCCCGATTTCTGCGCGAATAGCATCAACTCTGCCTCCGCCACCATTTGAGCCGCGACCATGATCTGGTTGGCAGCCTTCGCCACCTGCCCAGCGCCTGCTTCCCCCACATGGGTGATCTTTTTCCCAACAACCTCCAAAACCGGCATGATCTTTTCAAGCGCGTCCGCGTCTCCGCCAACCATGATGGTGAGAGTGCCATTTTTCGCACCGATATCGCCCCCGCTCACCGGTGCGTCCAGCGCGCACACCCCCACTGCCTGCATACGTTGATAAATTTCACGGCTGGCACTGGGTTTGATTGTAGAATGATCCACCAATATCATTCCTGGATGTGCTCCTTCCACAATGCCATTTTCGCCAAAAACGATCTCAAGAACATCGGGTGTGTCAGAAACATTCATGAATACCAATTCCGATTTGCGCGCTACTTCAGCGGGCGATTCCGCCAGGCTGGCACCTAAATCCAACAAGCGTTCTGCCTTGCTGGTAGTGCGATTGTATACTGTCAAACTGTATCCGGCTCTGATCAAATTCTCAGCCATCGCCCCGCCCATGGTTCCTAATCCAATGTATCCAAGTCTCATTGTTGTCATAGCACACTCCTTTTGGATTAATTATAGCCAGTTAAGACTCTGATGCTTCATATTGTAAGGAACAACTGCTACGCTATCCAATTCGGGCTTGAAGTCAAACTTTGTCCGTATGTAGGGGGTCATGATGCTGGGAGCGAAACGAGCAATACTTGTCTCCCTCCGCGAGCGACCAGCAAATAAACTGACTATTGACCCATATGCCATAATCTTGTCTTTGTTCAGCCTTCTTCTAACTTGACAAAAACAAAATATGATATAATGTCACCTTGTAATTGGTAGTTTGCTTTTCAAAGTGCTTGTCATTCGGATCCAAACCCCCAGTAATACAAACCAAATTAGTTTAGATCAGAGGAGATCAATTAATCATGTCAGAACGTCAAGTTGGAACCGTCAAATGGTTCAATGGTGAAAAGGGTTTTGGTTTCATAACCCCAGAGTCAGGTGAAAAAGATGTATTCGTACACTTCAGCGCCATCAATGCCGCAGGTTACAAGAGCCTGCAGGAAAATCAGAAGGTGGAATTCACCGTCACCGCTGGACCAAAAGGTCCCCAAGCACAGGATGTAACCGTACTTTAGTTTTCTAAAGGTAACCCTGGAAAGGCTGATCTCTTAAGGATCAGCCTTTTTTTGTTAACTATCAAATAACCACCAAATGCAGACTGCCCTGCCCCAACAAAGTTGTGGGGTGCCTCCCGCTTGCGGGAGTGGGGTAGATGTCTTCCAACCCACTCTTCAGAGGGGGACCGCGACAAGACCGAGTGGGCTCAACCCACATCGGTCTGTTAAGAACACGTTGGTGTTCTTAGCGCCGGGGGGGGTGACTGCCCTGCCCCGACGAAGTTGTGGGTGCGTGCCGGAGCCTGTTTTTTGTATGTAAGGGAGACCTTCCATGGTCTCCCGGCGTTCGTGTTATCGTCAGTCTCTGGGACAGCCTGAAAACCGCCTGCCCTGGCAGCGAAGCGGAGAGAGCCCCCTACACAAGAATAACCATCTTGACGTATGTTGCTTTCTGCTTTTCTTTTAACCCTTCCTTTCGTGGGAGGGACCGCGTAGCGGGGGTGAGGGCAGCGTAGCCATCTTTTCGCAGATGTGTAGGGTGGGTCGGTGTGAATCTGCAAAACATCAAAGAAATACGCTCACATATATTACAAAAATACCTCCGCGACTCACCATTTTTCGACCAATTATTCTCAACCGATCCAATTAATAGTGAGTTTAAAATCGGAATCTAGCCTACATTCTATTAAAGCAATAATCTCATCGGGAGCTTCAGAGCACACTTACCACACCCGATGAGATTCTTAATATTTGGCTGGCATCACGTCCAGCCGGGAACCTGCCTGGCATTTTCACTCTCAGCGACAGCAACCTTCCGTAGAATGCATGCACCTGGCTTTTGAGGAACATGATTGAGGGGGAAGCACAACGAAACCCGATATTGTTATTGTTGTTGTCCGGGTTGTTGTTGTTGCGGTTTGCCGTGCGCAAGTTGTTCCAATTGTTGTTCCAACTACCACCGCGCAGCACCTTTTTTGGCTAGTCCCCACAGTCTTTTCACGATTGGAAAAGACCTGCAATGGTAATTATACAAGATGCTTGCTGATTTTGGCTTTCCACCCGCCTAATAACCTGCCTATTTCGTCCATACTTTTGGACGCAAACTCATATTGGCTAATGCTTATGCAATGCAAATCATAACTCAAGCGCAGATAAAGACGAAGTTTGTTCAGCAACAAGTCAGCTTGAGGAATAAAATCCATTGATACAGGGCGGGTGACGGCTGCCTCCAGGATAACATCGTAAAATTCGAGCGCCAACTTACCAATTTTTTCTGCCAAAAGGAAACGCTGAGATTTGGGAAACTTGATTGTTAAGGGCAGAAGCCATAACAGAAAATCATACGTCTTAACAAAAATCGGTGATTGTGTCCTGGATTTTTCTGTCATCTGATCGCTATTGGAATATTACGAAAAATTTTGTTTCTCAAATGCCAGGAATCAGCATGCGCTGCGTGAGCGATCCAACTTTGAACTGATTCGGTCATTTTTTCCAGTGTCAGTTGTCCCGAGGAATAAAGCCGTCGTTGCATCTTGTACCGCCGAATAAATCGAGTTACCCCGGATCTACGCAGTTTTCGTCTTTCCGGGAACAGTACAAAACCACAAAAACCCAAACCTGTGCTCGTTGGAATAACAACACTCTTATTCTCGTGCAGCAATAATCGCAACTGACTGCCCAGAAATTCCTTAATAGCCAGCTTCCACTCGTTTAATTGATTCTTGCTATTAGAAAAGAGCAGGAAATCATCCATATAGCGCATATAAGCCTGGCAGTGCAGGGTTTGCTTGGCAAAAGTATCCAGTTTATGCAAATAAACATTTGCCCAGAACTGGCTGGTCAGGTTTCCAATTGGCAGACCTTTGGGTCTTAGGATGGCAAATAAATCGTCGCCAGGGAAGTATAAATCAGGCTCTTCTTGTGTCTGAATCCCCACCCCAGTATCCAGAATGGCTTTGATTAACCACAGTGTGTTCTTATCTTTGATATGCGTGGTGAGGATTGCCAAAAGAATCTGATGGTCAATTGATGGAAAATACTTCACAATATCCCCATGTAAAACGAAAGGAAATTTTCGAACCCATTTATGCGCCTGGTCAACTACAGCATGCGTTCCTTTACCAATACGGCAGGCATAGCTATGATGAACAAAACGAGACTCCCATATGGGTTCGATTATTCTGCATAAGGCATGGTGAACCACTCTGTCCCGAAAAGGCGCAGCGCTTACCAGCCTACGTTTGGGTTCAAAAATGTAAAAATTTTGGTACTGACCAGGTTCATAAGTAAGCGATGTTAATTCTTGCTGCAGACATAAAAGATTAGATTCCAAATCAAATTCAAAATTGGCAACAACTTCCCTGTCCCGTTTTCCTTTCCTTGCCTGCCTGTACGCCAGATAAAGATTCTCAAATGAGATGATTTGCGGATAAAGATTCTTATACGTTTTCATTTTTTAACTTGTGGGGGGGATTTTCCCCCCACACCCCCCTTTCAGAAGTTCAGAATCCAGAAGTACAGAACTTCAGTTGCCCTCGGGGGAAGCACAACGAAACCCGACCCTGTTACCGCTGCCGCCCGGGTTGTACTCGCTGCGGCCCGCCGAGCGCAAGAAGTCCCAATAGTGGAGCCAACCACCACCGCGCAGCACCCTGCCAGTTCCAATGTCAGGACCTTGGGGATTCGAATATGGAGAGCCTGAATAATAAGTGCTTGAATACCAGTCAATCATCCACTCCCACACATTCCCCGCCATGTCCAGCGCCCCATACGGGCTGGCGCCAGCCGGGTAGCTGCCCACCGCGCTGGTGTCGCCCACGCAATAAGAGCCTGAATTGTTATTGTAGCTGTTTGCCAGGCTGCAGCTGGGGTCTCCATCCCCCCATGGGTAAGCCCTGACTGTTGATCCACGCGCTGCTTTTTCCCACTCTGCTTCGGTTGGTAAGCGCTTGCCTGCCCAGCCGCAGTAATCCTCAGCATCATACCAATCAACCGAGATGACCGGGTAATTTGCATAGGTGGGGTTGTCGTAATAAGAAGGTCTGGTAGAAGAACGAAAGGAATTGGGCGGGTCGCAGGCACCAGCAGCCACACACTGCGCATACTGTGCATTGGTTACCTCGGTTGAATCTATATAAAAGGCATCCAGGTAGACCGGGTGCAGGGGGAGTTCATATGCATAACATTCAAACTCGCCATTATGCTCCAGGTCGCAGCCCATCTGGAATTCGCCTGCAGGGATATACACCATCTCCCCGGGGTCCACTACCTGAGCCTGCGCAATGACCTTTTTTATTCCAATCGCATAGACTTCATAATCATCTAATTCCAATAATTTTTCAAGGATATCATGCGCTTTAAATCCAACCGGTACGTCAATCCCTCCATAGAGTGTCCACCAGGGAGTTTCTAAGGGTTCCACCTTAACCTCAAGGTAGGGTGTGATTTTTACATAAGGACCTGCCAGCCCATAAAGGTATAAGTTGAACCTTGCTCCAAAATATCCTTTTAGAGTCATTTCAAACGTTAAATGTGGTGGAATCCATGTATAAGTATCAGTTATCTCTGCAATTGGGCTCCAACCTGAGGAGTAGCGATATTGAACACCGGCGCGCATGGAAAACTCATGAGATACTTCGGTAGAAATACCCACTTTCACACTTCCATCCACCCCCACTACCAGATCTAACTTTGGGACAAAGACAATTGGCACCGGTCCAATCATGAAAGTAATTGGGGAAAAGTACATTTCTGCCAGGATGGCTTCTTCTTCTAAACTCAACAATTCGATTTCAGCAAAAATTTCAAGCGTATCCTTAAGCGAGTTTTCATTGGTCATCGAGAAACGCCTTACCTGGAATCCTTGCATATCCAGATAAAAAATAAATTCCATATCAAATTCAATCGAGCCATTAGCTCTGATCTGGTCATTTGTGGTTGAGGGATTCCCATCATCATCGTATAAAACCACGTCTTCTACCTCGAAGTAAAAGGTAAGCGGGGTATTAATATCGGATTCAACCATGGAGACCCCATTCAAAGCAACCATGGAATTAACCTGGGTGGGTTGCAAAGATTCCATAAGGAAAGACGTACCGTCCTGGATGGATTCCTCAAGCGTGGCTGAAATGGTATTTATCAGGACCCCTGATTCCTGAGGAGCAACACCAGATACTCTTCTGAAATACCCGTCGGGATCAACGGAGGAAACATCACTGACAATAATATCTCCCACATCCACCTGTTCCAGTTCAGGAGTCATTTGTGTGAAATAGAAAGTCTCCCCGTCATAGGTCCCCGCGTCTAAATATATATTTGACAAATCAGTCAAAACAACTGTCTCGGGTGTAATGACAGGCGCAGTTACCTGAAGGTCAAAGTCCTGGCTCCCGGTGGTCTCCGAGTTGATCTCGCGTTTTTCAGGATTAAAGGTGACACCGGGCATATCCACCTGGAGATAATAAGCGCCTGAAGGAATATCAAAAATTGTGTAATACCCATCAGGATCTGTTACTGCAGATGGAAAGAAGTTAGTAATTGCAGTGTTTGAAGATTGAGAGTTTACCAACACCCCAGACCCTGATACCATCGGAAGGAAAACTTTATATTTAGGATCCGCAAACACGGTCACCCCTGCAAGACCATTACCAAGCCCATCAGTAACACGACCTTGTACAACAAAGTTTGTACTCTGCGCCATGGCAATATTCTCAATTGGTTGAGTTTGGAAAAAAGTGAAAAGCAAAAATAGAACAAGGAGACTATTAATAACTTTCTTGCCTTTTGCGCGCATTTTTACCCCTTCTCTTTAAGTAAAAAATCCTGCTTAAATTATAGCATTCATTTATACTGTGGATGATTACCATTTTTGTGAATATTTGTAAGTTACAGCTCTTATATGTTTTCAAGAATCTTTTGGTTTTAGGGATGGGCAAAAAGAAACAGTGCCTGAGTGAGATCTGCACACTCATTTTTTGGGGCTTATAGATCTCACAAGCATCATCGTAGGCCGGCCTATCAGCGATCTTTTCGCTGGTTTCCGATGTTGAACCCGACAAGGCATTGGAAGACGGGGTGCAGGGAACTCGTACACAGGGGGTCAGAAAAAAAGCAGATTGCCACACTTCGATACTACATACGCACCCACAACTTCGTCGGGGCAGGGCAGTCGCAATGACGGATAAAAGTGGCGCTCCGCGCCACCGTAGGCCAGGTTCCGTTCTTGAACCCGGCAAAGCGTTGGATTTGCAGATTGGTGATTGGAAATGCTTGTGCGATGATGTAACTCAACCCTAACCCTGCTGGTCGTCCAAGCCTTCGGCGGGAATTCGGCTGCTAAATAATTTCCTAAATAGAACTTTTGTGCTATAATATCTCTGCAAATCAATAGCCCGCACCTTAACATACAAATTCCATTTGCAGTCAAACAGCGATCTTGCACTAGCAAAAAACGCTGCAAATCTTGCAAATGCTGCAAATACCGTACGGAGGGGGCTCGTCTCCCTCCGCCAACGGTTGCATTCACCAACGCACCGGCTGGAGTCGCCCTTTCAGGTCAGGCGAAACAAACAGCTTTCTCCACCCTCGCGATACCGTATAAACCACTTTTTACAGTTGAAATCCGTTCTTGCACTATTAAGAAACGCTGTAAAAAGTGTAAATAGTGTAAAT
>CAYVWM010000105.1:0-7058 GCA_964455505.1 uncultured Anaerolineaceae bacterium | reverse complement strand
AGCCTTCGTTTAGCCTTGTTGGATGGTAAAAGGCTGGAAAGAAGGCTGGCAAAGGAAGCCAAGAAAGCTCAGAAAGAAGCCCTGGATTATAAGCAATCTGAAGAAGTACAAACCAAGTAAGTAAACAGAATCTTGAAATATTCCAAAAAAACAGCGGCTTTTGCTGCTGTTTTTATGCTTTAATGTGGTTTGCGTGGATTGCTGCGCTAAGGGCTTCCAATTCCGGCAACTTGGTACAGAGTTGTGATGTGACCAGTTTTGGCAAAATGGTTTCATCCATATTGTTTGCTTGCAAGAGGGTTTTCCTGGCAGGAAGGATTAATGCCTCTTCTAAAAGGCATCCGGGATAACCAATAACGATCATTTCTGGCCGCAGGATGTGATTGACGAAAGATAATCCCCGCCCTAAATATCTGCCTGATTCTGCAAAAACCTCCAGGGCAAACGGATCACCAGCTACGGCATCTTCGATGATTTTGGGCAGTTCTACCCCATCTTCCCAATGATTGGGGTGGCGAAGCCTGGCAAGCTGCAGCATGCCGTGAGAACTGCAGAAGTCATCAAAGGTACTGGATGCTGCCTGGCCGTCTGTTTGCGAGAGGTTCATGGCAATTCTACCTATCTGACCAGCTGTGCCCGCAGGGTTGCGGTACAACTTTCCATCGACGAGGATGCCGACCTTTAAGGTTGGTGTCATGCTCACAAAAACCAGGTTGCGGATATTTTGGGCAGAGCCAAAGTAATGCTCTGCCAGGGCGCCTGCATTGGCTTTTTGCTCGATGTATACCGGCAGGTTAAAGCGCAAAGCAAGCTGCGATCGCAGGGGAACAGCTTTCCAGTTTGGAAAATCGGGGGCCGAGCTGAGCATACCCGTTTCGCAATCATAGCTTCCTGAAATGGCTACGCTAAGGCGGTCTGGAACGGGCAGGCGCTGTGCTTTGGTCAGGTTTAGTAATTTATCCACCTGCAGGGTAATGAGTTCCAGCACTGTAGCAGCGCTTTCCAGGTTGGGGGTTGGCACTGCCAGGCGTTCAAAGACCAAACCAGTAGGGCTGCCATAAACCACCAGAATTCTCTCGCCATCCAGGTTAAGACCGAGGATGTTGGATGTCGAAACCCCTGGGGTATTATTTCCTGAGCGCAGCATGATGCGCTGATTATAATCGCGAAAGGGGTTGATGGGTATGCACAGGTGTTTTTCAGTATCTTCAAAATTGTGCCAGTGCTTGAGACGAAAAAGTCCCTGGCATTGCCAGGGACTTTGTTGGATTAATGAAAAGGTTTATCCCTTGCCGCGCATACGCGGGTCAAGCACATCCCGCATGGCATCGCCGACAAGGTTCCAGCCCATTACGAACAAAGTAAGCGTTAGGCCTGGATAAACCACGATGTACCAGTACCGATCCAGACTGGTGATCCAGTTACGGGCAAAACTCAGTACCTGACCCCAGTCTGCATAGCCGATTTCTGTGCCAATCCCCAAAAATGAAAGGGCTGCAAAACCGAGTACCACATCTCCGATACCCAGAGAAGCCAGCACAAGGGTGGGGAAAATGGCGTTGGGTAATATGTGCTTAAAAAGGATACGGCCATTCTTCACACCTGAAGCGCGGGCTGCAAGCACAAAATCTCTTTGTTTAATGGAAAGGATATCCGAGCGAATAATGCGGGCATAGCCCATCCATCCGAAAGTGATCATGGCAATCAGGGGCGGCAGCAGGCTTCTTCCCAGAATAGGCGTCAGCACTGAGGAAAAAATTAATGCCATCATGATATAGGGCAGGGTCATGAATATGTCCGTGATGCGCATGATCAGGTTATCCACCCAACCCCCGTAGTAAGCCGCAACAGACCCGAGGATCACGCCGACTAAGACCGTAGCAATGACAACGATGATGCCAGTTTTGAATGCTGTGCGGGTACCCCAGATGATGCCGTAGAAAATATCATACTGCCCCTGGGCTGTGCCCAGAAGGTGGACCCATTCCTCATTCCCAGTTAGGGGTTGGTACCAAAAAGGAATGTCGGGGACATTGCGTTTCCATTCCGTTTCAGGGGCTTTTGGCTCTCCGCTGAAACCATCACGAGGCATCTTAAAAGGGTCGTTGCCTACAGGTGGGGCAATGACAGGTGCGAATACGGCAATCAGGACAAATGTCAGAATCAGGAGAAAGCCAATAATGGAGGCGGGAGTTTTGAATAAACCTTTGACGATGCGGTAATTGTCTGGCCCCAGGGTTCTTTCCAACCATGTGATCTTTCGGTCTGAATGCGCTTCAGTAAGCAGTAGGTTGTCGCCTGAAGGTCTTGGTTTTGTTTCTGTCATGCCATACTCCTTAATTCAGACGTACACGCGGGTCGATAAACGCGTAAAGAACATCAACGACCAGATTGGATAAGATCAGGATGAGACCGGTAAAAATTGCCAGGCCAAGAATAGTAACAACGTCCAGCTGTGATGCAGCTTCAGAGGCAGCCTTGCCTATGCCGGGGTAGTTGTAAACTGTTTCGGTGATAACCACGCCGCCGAGCAGTCCTACAATGCTGGAGCCCATCATGGTTACCACGGGGAGCATAGCGTTGGGGCGGGCGTGTTTGTTGATCACATCCGTCTCTTTTAGACCTTTGGCACGGGCAGTGACAACATAGTCCTGGCGCAGCGTTTCCAGCATAGAGGATCGGGTAACTCGCAGAAAAGTCGCCCAGCTGATATAGGAAAGCGTAATAATGGGCATGATCATGTGCCGAAGGGCGTCCCAAAAAATATCAATGCGCAGATTGAGAAGGGCATCTATGCTCAGGAGCTTGGTGTACTGCTTGAATTCGCCTGAATAAATCAGCACGCTCACCCAGTCAGACATTTTTCCAGGCAGGAACCACTGATTTTTAGCATAGAGCAGCATAAGCAGCAGCAAGCCAAATACAAAGGTGGGGAAAGAGGTGCCGATAATGCTGTACACTCTGGCAGCCTGATCAATGAATTTGTTCTGATTGACCGCTGCCTTTACCCCCAGCCAGATACCCACCGAGAGCATGGGAAATATGGTCCAGAGCGCCAGGTCTACTGTGTTGGGGAAACGATTTTGGATGATGCCAATCACTTCCTGAGAAGCTGTGCGGGAATACCCAAAATCACCGTATAAGATACCACCATCCCGCTCTCCTGTAACTGGATCGATAACACCGGTCAGCCAGCGCCAATATTGCTTAAAGAAAGGTTCATCCAGTCCGTACTTGCGGATAATACCCTCAATCTGCTTATCGTTCTTGGGAAAATCAGTTACATACAGGGCTGATCTTTCAACCGGCCCCAATAACTGGAGCATTCCAAAAATGATGAGGGTTACGCCAATAAGCAATAGTGGTACGAGGAGGAGTCGCCGAATTATGTAATTTGTCATGCTGTACCTCTTATATTGTTTTGCCTTTCAGAATACCGGGAAAACCTCTTCTCTGCATTCTGAAGGAAAAAACTTGAAGTTGCTGCGGGAGAAAATTTTCTCCCGCAGCAACACAACAACAAATAGTCTAATCCTACTTAATATGGAAGTTAAACAGGATTACATCCTGGCTCAGGCCTGGGCGGCCAAAGTACAGGGTCAGAGGTTGATCGCTTGGTGTATCGCAAATCTCAAAGCGTTCGATGCCAAGTTTGGTGGTATCTACCGAGCACACCGGAACAGGATCGTCATACGCATTGGTTTCAGGATTGTAAACTGCGATTTCGCCGACCATCGGATCCACTGCTGCACGGTTCTCTGCGGGGACGTAGATGATGTCTGCGTCGCCAGCCTGGAGCATCGCGAAGCGGGTACCGAATTCGGAGATGTTAAGCAGTGCTACACGTTCGGTTGCAGCGGGTTCGCCCCAGTAGCCTTCAAAGGCTGTAAAGACAACTTCCTGGTCGGGTGTCCAGTGGTCCAGTTTATAGGGGCCAGTGCCATTGGTAATTGCCCTGAAGGGATTGTCTGCATCGGCCATGGAGTAGTAGTTCTGCCAGGTTTCGCAGCTTCCATCCCATCCGCCTTGTTCAATAACCCATTCCATATCCATAACGGAGCCCCAGTTATTGGCGATGGTCGCCAGGAACGGACCCCAAGGCTGTGCGAGGGTCATGGTGACGGTCATAGCTTCGTCATCGGCAACGATCTTGCCCTTGACGGTTTCGCAGGCTGCCACGAGTGTTTCGGCTGGATTAGCGATCAGGGTTTCACGGCTGTCAGCCGAGGCAAAATCATCCACCAAACCGGTGATGTCATCAACGCCAACGCCGAAGAAAGGTTCAGCCAGGAGCCACTGCGGGGTGGAATAACCGCCCTGCAGCAAACCGCGCTGGAAGGAGTACGCCACATCCGAAGCGGTCAGATCGCCGCCTTCATGGAATTTGACGCCTTCGCGAATCTTGAAGGTCCAGACAGTGCCGTCATCGGAAACTTCCCAGGATTCTGCCAGTTGAGGCACAAATTTGTCTGTAGCAATACCATCATAGAAAACTAATGTTTCATAGATGTTTTGGAGTACCTGGCCGCTAGCGGTATCGTAACAGGCAGCCGGGTCGAGTACCAGCGGGTCTCCGGTGGAGGCCACAGTAATGGTGCTGGGATCGGGTGAGCCTTCGGCTTCGTACATAGTCTTGAAGACATCGCCGGAGAAGATGGGGTTCAGCACACGGCCTTCAACCCATTTTTGTTCGTAGCCGTGGGAAGTGGCAAGCACTACAGGAACACCAACAGCTTCGTCGTAATAGAGCTGGTTGAATTCCTGGTAAACGACATGGCGTTCGGCAGGATCAATCAGGGCTACACCCTTGTCAAGCAGTTCTTTAAATTGGGCTTTCAGCTCATCAGGCAACTGCTGGCGGGCGCCGTAGGTACCGGTTGTGTAGGGCTGATACCAGTTGTGGGCATCGTGGATATCTTCCAACCATCCGCCGGTCATGATCGGGATTTTGAATGCGCGCTGGGCGGTCAGATAGGCAGGCCAGGGCAGACCAAGCACTTCGACAACGAACTTTTCGTTCACTTCAGCCAGGTTTGACTGCAGGATTTCTGCATAGATCTGGCGGGTGGTGTTGCCGGTGTTGTAGAGCATCTGGAGGCGGAAACCCATCTCCCAGATGTCATCGGGGTCTTCACCGGCCGGGATGCCGTCTTTGTCTACGTCCGCCAGCATAAATTCTTCAGCAGATTTTTCAAGATCCAGGCTGTAGAAGGGTGCGTCGGGATCGTAGCCGGGCATGCCAGGCAGAGAAAGCACCTTAGACTGTACCGCTTCACCCATGTAGACCTCATCGGCCACAATACTGGCATCGAGGGCATAGGCAAAACCTCTGCGGACATGAATGTCATCAAAGAATGTGGGTGGAACCCCATTACCGTCCAATTTGTTGGAGCCAATATAGGGGTTTAAAACCACTTCTTCCACTACTGGTTCCTCAACTGGTTCTTCCACTACCGGTTCCTCAACTGGTTCTTCCACTACTGGTTCTTCAACCGGAGCTTCAGTGGGTTCTTCCACAACGGGTGCCTCGGTTGGGGCAGCGGGGGTTGTACAAGCTGACAACGCCAGGCTTGCCACAAGAACGAGTGCAAGCAATAAATAGATTTTACGCATGGTATTCTCCTCCTTTAGAGAATGGTCTGATTTTTGGTTGATATACTGCAAACAACTAAAGCGCTTCTGAATTAACCACCTCCTTTTCAAGACTCGTCTGTTTGACTTTTAAGCACGCCACAAAATGCCCAGGTGCTACTTCTCGCAATTCAGGCTGCACCTTTGCACACTCTTCGTCAGCAAGGGGACAGCGGGTGCGGAATCGGCACCCTGAAGGCGGGTTGGCGGGGGAAGGCACATCGCCTTCCAGAATAATTCGTTGGCGGGTATCGTAATAACCCGGGTCGGGAACAGGTATAGATGAAAGTAAAGCCTGGGTGTAGGGATGTTGGGGGTTCTGATAAATGTCGTTGCGATCAGCCAATTCAACAATAACACCAAGGTACATCACCGCGACCCTATCACTGATATGACGGACCATGGAAAGGTCATGTGAGATCAGCAGATAGGTCAGCCCCAAATCCCGCTGGAGATCTTCCAACAGGTTGACCACCTGCGCCTGGATGGAGACATCCAAGGCTGAAATAGGTTCGTCGCAAACAATAAAGGAGGGGTTCATTGCCAGAGCCCGGGCTACGCCGATGCGCTGACGCTGACCACCGGAGAATTCATGGGGATAGCGCAGAGAAAAATCCGGATCGAGCCTGACCAGGTTTAGCAGTTCCGCGACGCGCTCATCAATCTGCTTGCCGCTGGCTTCTCCAAATGCCATCATAGGTTCGCCAACAATATCACGAACGGTCATGCGCGGATTCAAACTTGCGTAAGGATCCTGAAAAATCATTTGGAGATCTTTGCGCATCAGGCGCATCTGTTCAGTTTTCAGGGTTGTAAGATCTGTATCTTTGTAGAATACATGCCCGGATGTAGGTTTATACAGCTGCAGAATGGTTCTGCCAACCGTCGTCTTGCCGCAACCGGATTCCCCCACCATGCCCAGGGTTTCCCCTTTTTTGACAGAAAAAGAAACACCATCCACAGCGCGTACAGCGCCCACCTGGCGTTGGATGACACCCCGATAGATTGGAAAGTGCATAACCAGATTTTCGACTTTGATCAATACATCGTTTTCGTTGTTCATGAGCGTTCACTTCCGGTTTTGGTGTCAACCCAACAGGCGACCTTATGACCGTTGCCAATGCTGGAAAGCATTGGATTTTCTTGCCAACAGCGCTCTTTTACAAAGGTACACCTGGGTGAGAAGGGGCATGAGTGGGGTTTTTGATAAAGAATGGGGGGCATGCCTTCAATAGAATAGAGACGTTTGCGTCCGGTCTCCTGAATTTGGGGAAGACTGTTGATCAACCCGATGGTATAGGGATGAGAAGGATTGGCGTAGAGTTCTCTGACTGGTGCTTCTTCAATGATAAAGCCGCCGTACATCACCGCTACACGCTGGGCGATGCTGGCAACTACCCCGAGATCGTGTGTGATCCAAATGATGG
>CAYVWM010000104.1:0-7225 GCA_964455505.1 uncultured Anaerolineaceae bacterium | reverse complement strand
AATTGATGTGCGTAGCGAAATCGCGGATGGTCGAGCAATCCTTTTGCCAACAAGGATTCGCGTTGGGCAAAAAACCCTTCAGATAAATATTGAAGGGGTTCGTCCATCAATATGAGTTTGTCTATGGTGTAGTCCTTATTGAAGCTTATCTTATCAATGAAGTATTCCGCGAGTTTCCTGGTCCGTGAACACTCCCGGCGGATGCAGCAATCAATGTAAAGGATCTGCTTCACGCAATCACTCCCAAATTGCCTAAACTGCCATACAGTAATGCCTTTTCCACTTCACTCCGAAGCGGGACGGAGTCTGAAGCGCCCATTTTTTGGACACATAATGCAGACGCTGCTGTAGCCAATTCCAACGCATCTGATACAGGGTAGTTGTTCAAAATTCCGTAGAGAAAATATCCGGTAAAGGTATCCCCGGCTGCAGTGGTGTCGACGGCTTTGACGTTATAAGCACCAATGCTGACCACTTGCTTATTAAAGTAACATCGTGCACCTTTTTTACCGAGCGTGAGCAAGATCCCAGTGTTGGGGTACATGGATGAAAGAACACTGAGTAGGTCCTCATCATGAACATCACCAGCAATTTGCTCGGCTTCAATCTCATTGACAATCAACCAATCGAGCAATTGCAGGGGATATTCTGAAACTTGTCTTGTGGCTGGGGCGATGTTCATCGCAACTTTCAATCCCTTTTCATGGGACTTGGTTATGATGTAGCCAATCAAATTAGTCTCATTCTGCAGCAGAACTAATCCCTCGTTACCAAATCGCTCCAATGTTGTATCGATGTAAGATTCTGTCAACATTTGATTTGTACCACCATAAAGAATGATGCAATTTTGACCACTACTTTCTACCTGGATAATTGCATGCCCGCTCACACCTTCCGCCTGCTCCATTAATGAAACATTTACCTTGTTCTGTTTCAGTTTTTCCACAAGGAAATTGCCATCCCTGCCGATAAATCCAGCATGAAAAACTTGATTCCCAGCTTTTGATGCTGCAATAGACTGATTTAGTCCTTTTCCGCCAGGATTTATCATTAGGTCCATACAGGATTTTGTTTCACCCGGTTGGACAAAACTATCCATCTGGTAAACGTAGTCAATATTCAACGATCCAAAATTCAGGATATTCATCAGTAATCACCTCATCTCAATTGATTTTCCAAACTGTCTCCATTATACTAACCCAAGTTCAATACAGGAAATGAGGTTCTAAAATGATCCAACCCCATATACAACTTGATGAGTCTATCGGCGCACAATATGCTTTACTCCCCGGCGACCCTGCCAGACTGGATCGCATTGCCCCATTTCTAAATAATGTACGCCAATTAGGGTTTAATCGTGAATACCGCAGCCTTATTGGTACTTATAAAGGGTTAAAAGTCATTGCTTTATCAACCGGTATCGGGGGGGCGTCGACTGGTATTGCTGTGGAAGAGCTACATAATATCGGTGTTACTGCAATGATCAGGATTGGTAGTTGCGGCAGCCTACAACCAAACATCAATGTGGGCGATCTTGTTATTGTTAATGGGGCAGTTCGTGATGAGGGCACATCCAAAACCTATATTGATCCCATTTTCCCAGCAATTCCAGACACCAATTTCCTTGTGGCTTGTATTGATTCTGCCAAGGAGATGGGTTTTCCATTTCATGTTGGCATCGCACGAAGTCATGACAGCTTTTACACTGATAGGGAAGAGGAAATCGATTCGTATTGGTCAAAAAGAGGCGTTCTGGGTGCAGATATGGAGACAGCGGCACTCTTCACCGTTGGGATGCTTCGCGGGGTTAGAACGGCTTCGATCCTCAATAATGTTGTGGCTTATAAGCAAGATACAGCTGCATCTATTGGGCAGTACGTGGATGGGCAGAACCTGGCTATGAGGGGGGAACACAACGAAATCCTGACCGCACTTGAAGCGTTTTGTAGGATATAAAATCAAATCCCGGTGTTGCCGGGATTTGATTTTTTTTGTTTAGTACTTAGACATAAGATTAAAAATCCAGTCTTTGAATTTTTCTCTGTCTAAGTTTGTCACGACATAGGCGTTCTTGTCTAATTTCTTATCGCTATACAAATCGGTAACGGTCCTGCCTTTTGTAATCAGACCTTTGGTTTCAACCCTCACGTACGCGGGGTGGGTCTCAAAAAATGAATCATCCATTGCATAGAGTAATGCAACAGGATCGTGATAGCACATTCCCTCTAAACCGGTTCGAACAGAAAAGTCCTGAACAGGTTGGACCACATCCCGGAAGAATCGGGCTGGTTTACTCCCAAGTGCACCGATAGCTTCCACTTCCTCAGGAAGCAAATATGCTTTCATCGTCACGTCCAATCCGCACATGTAAACAGGTACCCCAGAAGCGAAAACAATATCAGCAGCCTCCGGATCAGCGTAAATATTAAACTCTGCTGCAGGTGTTTGATTTCCTATTGTTGCGGATCCCCCCATGATGACAATTCGCTTGATCAATTTGGGAAGTTGGCTGTATTTAACGAAGGCTAATCCAAGATTGGTTAATGGTCCAACAGCAACAATTTGCAGCTCACCGTTCCTTTTTACAGCCTCTTGATAAATTGCATCCCATGCGTTTATACCTTCGACAACTGATCGCGTGCAGGGCAACACCATTCCACCCAACCCATTTTTTCCGTGAATTTCAGCCGCAGTTACCTGTTCGATAAACATTGGACCATCAGCACCCTGATACACTGGAGTGTCAGCACCAATTAATTCCACTACGCTTAGCGCATTGCGAGTGGTCTTGTCTAGTTCTACATTTCCTGCTACGGAGGTAAGCGCTACCAATTCGAATTCAGATATCTGGTGAGCCAGCAAAATTGCGACAGCATCATCCACACCAGTATCACAGTCGATAATTATCGGTATTTTACTCATGGGTTACCTCTCCATAAAAAGCGGCAGCTTCTACTAATAAGTCGATAAATGCTTCTCGGTCTATTCCAGTAATAACCTTGACATTTTTTTTCTTACCTGACCATCCAAGATGGTCTGTCACTGTCATGCCGCGGCAGTAATCTCCGGAGGTTTCAACTTGCACAAAAAAGTCTCTCATGGTCAAAATTTCTGGTTTGATAAGGGCAGTAACCGCTACAGCATCATGCACAGGCGCACCAGGATAACCAATTGAACGATGAAAACCGTAGAAAAAGTCAAGCCATTCTGCTACTACAGTAGCTACAGGGTTGTTTAATGCACGGATTCGTTCGAAATCCTCAGGAAATACCAGCGCTTTTTCTGTCACTTCCAGTCCAGCCATGATAATTGGTATTCCGGATTTAAAAACCAAATCCGCGGCTTCAGGATCTACAAGGATATTAAATTCCGCGGCAGGTGTCCAGTTGCCATGGGTGATCCCACCGCCCATAAGTGAAATGCAGGCGATCTTGTGCTTGAGTTGGGGATATAACAATAACAATGCACCAATATTGGTTAATGGTCCAGTTGGAATGAGCGTCACAGGTTCTTCGCTCTCCTGCAGAACTTTGGCAATCAAATCAACAGCACTAATTTCAAGTGGTTTTTGCATAGGTTCTGGCAAATCTGGTCCGTCCAATCCAGTTTGTCCGTGTACTGTAGGCGCAACAATGGGGTCACCAACCAGGGGTTTAG
This sequence comes from uncultured Anaerolineaceae bacterium, assembly GCA_964455505.1. Lineage (GTDB taxonomy): Bacteria > Chloroflexota > Anaerolineae > Anaerolineales > Anaerolineaceae > Mesolinea. The sequence continues at coordinate 3,568 of CAYVWM010000104.1, read as the reverse complement.
GTCTGCCCATAGCAAAAGGCACGTCCAAACCGATTAAACTCATGATTCGTAAAGCGTTATACGAAGTTTTTTCGATAGTCTGATTACCACATACAGAAACACAAGCCTTGATATCAAGCATGGGGCTCGCTTTCGCGAGCACCCATGCTATTGCGTCATCATGACCTGGATCTCCATCTAAAATGACAGGGATTTGCTTCATTATTATTCCTTTAACCTTTGTGTCGTTTTACTTTTCGCATTGTGCTGATTGCATAGAGCACAAGGCCAATAATGGTGAACACATAAGGGATCAAAGAAACAAGATAGCTTGAAACGCCCTGAATTCCCGAAACCTTCGTTCGCAATGCCTGGGCAAATCCAAACAATAGCGACGAGAACATTGCTCCCACGGGTTCTCCACGGCCCATCGCCTGGGCTGCAAGCGCAATAAAACCGCGTCCAGCAATCATACCTGTGTTCCAACCCTGCGAGTAATACATAGACATAAACGCTCCGCCCAATCCCGAAAGCGCACCTGAAATTCCAATGGCAATATATTGGATACGTGTCACAGAAATACCAACACTTTCAGCTGCATGGGCATTTTCACCTACGGCACGAATATCCAACCCGAGCGAGGTCTTGTACAACAGCATGTGCATCAACCAGACAAACACGAAACCCAGGTAGGTTAGGACAGAGTGATTTGAGAGCATTTGTCCCAGAACTGGAATCTTATCGATCAATGGAATGCTTATGGTCGGTATGAGAATATTTTGGCTCACCAGCGCACCGGTATTCCCTCGCATCCCGGTAAACATGTAAAGCAGGAAAATCGTGCCCCCGCCACCAAGCATATTTATAGCAATACCTACAAGGATGATATCCGTCTTAAGCTTCAGGGCAAAGAAACCCATCATCAGACCTAATAGAACACCGACAAAAATAGCGCCTAAAACGCCTACAATCCAGCTTTGTGTCCAATAGCTGATCAGAACACCAAAAAGGGCAGAGATACTCATCATACCTTCAATACCAATGTTGACAACGCCAGCTTTTTCGGCAATAACTGCACCAAGGGCAGCGAAGAGAATAGGTGCTGTGATGCGGATGATAGAAAAAAGGAAATCCGCATTAAAAACCATGGAAAAGAGATCTTCTAACATTATGCATTCCCCCTTTCTTCCAGAGTATTGGAGGACTCAAGCTTTGCCATCTCCATTTGGGTGTTCTTGACTACAATCTTCTGACGGTAGCCAGCAAGGAACTGTTCTGCTGCAAAGAATAAGAAAATTGCCGCCTGGATGATGTCAATCATTTCCGAAGGGACATCGCTGTATGTCGCCATCAATTGACAGCCTTTGTTAAGATAGGCTATGAAAAACGCTGCAAAAGGCACAAAAATTGGATTGTTTTTTGCCAGAATGGCAATAGTAATCCCAGTCCAACCGTATCCAGGCAACTCTTTCCAAAGGAAGGTATTGAAACGTCCAAGGACTTCAATACTGCCTCCGATACCGGACAACATGCCGCCGATGACCTGGGAGAGAACGATTATTCCACCGACTTTCATTCCTGAATACTTGGAGAACTGCTGATTTATGCCTATCATGCGTATAGAATATCCCCATTTGGTTCTGTACATAAACAATGCGACGATCACAACAAATACCAGGGCTATGATAAAACCCCAAGTCAACTTAGAGCCGCCTTCTACCAAAGATGGTATCTGGGCAGTTGCTTGAATGGGGTAGGTCTGAGTTGACCCTTTACTGCGGTCTGCAAAGTTAAAATTCAGGAAATGGAGAATGATGAACATAATTATATAGTTCAACATCAGCGAGGTTACCATTTCACTCGCTTTAAGTTTTACCTTCAATAGGGCTGGTATCAGCATGATAAGACCGCATACAACAGCAGCAACAACAACTGCAACTACCTGGTGAATTCCCGCGGGCATAGTCCAATAAATACCGACGAGCGCTCCAATAAATCCGCCGGCCATTACACTGCCTTCACCTGCCAGGTTAAACTGATTAGCCGAGAACATCACACAAACTGCAAGACCGGTAAAAATAGTGGGGATCATTGCAGCGAGTATAGTGTAAAAACTGGTAGTGTTGAATGCCCCTTTAGTCGTCACAAGGGGACCTACGAGCAAATATCTCAATGCCGTAAGGGGCTCATCAGAGCTGATAAAAATAAAAACTGCACCCACCATCAGGGCAAGCAAAATTGCAGCAGCCCCACGAAGGATGTTAAAGCCTAACATACTTTTTTCATTCATGGCACACTCTCGCAATCTCTTCTGGGCTTTGTTGCTTTAATCCGAGCATGTATTCACCCATGATTTCGTCATTCAATTCGGATGTGTCGTCGAAGTAAGCAACAATATTCCCGCCATACAAGACCATCAGACTGTCACTTAATTCCATAACCTCATTTAGGTCAGCAGATACAAGCAGAACAGCGGCACCAGCACGGCTCAGTTCCACAAGTTTTTTCCGAATAAATTCTGTTGCGCCAACATCAATGCCCCGTGTCGGTTGATCGGCTATGATAAGGGTTGGACCACTGGAAAGTTCCCTGGCAACGACTACTTTTTGAATATTGCCGCCAGAAAGCATTTTTACAGGCTGTTTTCTTGATTTGCAGAGTACAGCATAGTCCTTAATCAGTTGGTCGCTTTCTTCGTGAATTTCCTTCATGTTGAAAAGCGGTCCTTTATTCAGACGCTTTTTCCATGCTCTGTCCGAGATAAGATTCTCCTCAATCGTGGCTATATCAGCGACACCGTAGGTCATCCGATCTTCAGGAATCAGTGATTCTCCGATAAGCCGGATCTTGTCCTGAGGAAGATCCACAATATTGACCCCATTAACTGTGGCGGTACCGTTCTCAGGTGTGCTCAAACTGAAAAGAATTTCGACCAGTTCCCTTTGTCCGTTGCCTTCAACACCAGCGATACCTAAGATCTCTCCTTTTCTGACAGAAAAAGACATTCCATCCAGCATTTTTTTATTCCACTTATTCGTGTATTCCAGGTCTTTCACCTGCAAAACGACATCTGTGGGTTTTGACCTGTCTTTCTCAACTGAAAGAACGACATCTCTGCCTACCATTAATCGCGAGATCTCAGCCTGGGATACATCTGCGGTCTCATAAACGCCGACCGATTTTCCGGCGCGCATGATGGTGAGTCGGTCGGTGATTTCCTTAATTTCCTTCAATTTATGAGAGATAAAAATGATCGTGTAGCCTTGTTCTTTGAGCTGAATTAGTTCTTTGAATAACTCTGTTGTTTCCTGGGTAGTCAGGACTGCTGTAGGCTCATCAAGGATGAGAATCTTCGCGCCGCGAATTAAGGCTTTCAAAATTTCAACCTTTTGTTTCATACCGACAGGAATATCCATCACTTTTGCGTTAGGATCAACGATAAGGTTGTATTTTTTTGCAAATTCTTCGGTAATCTCTACCGCCTTCTTGTAATCGACTAACACCCCGGATTTTTTGGGAGCCATACCAAGCACGATATTTTCAGCAACGGTAAGGCTTGGAACCAACATGAAGTGTTGGTGGACCATGC
>CAYVWM010000103.1:0-7409 GCA_964455505.1 uncultured Anaerolineaceae bacterium | reverse complement strand
GTTGAAGCGGATATACAGGGTAAACTTAACCGCATGAGAAATGTGATGGCTGGCTCTGGCCAGACGAAAAGCGCAAACCCAGAGGAATAAGCATGCAGCGCACTGGAAGACACCCCCTCAAAGATAGTAACTTGCTTATGGATGAGCCGGAAATCCAAAAAATTACCGTCACCACCATCACCCATATCCCCATGCTTGCAGGCTACTGGGCGGAAAGTTTGGAAGTGCTCAAACTTTTCTTTGAAAGCCTGCACCAAAGCACCGAACTGCCCTTTGACCTGATGGTCTTCGACAACGCCAGCTGCCGGGAGGTGACCGATTACCTCACCCAGCTCAAATCCGACGGCCTGATCCAGTACCTTATTCTCAGTGACCGCAACTTCCGTAAGCTCGGCGCGCTCGATTACCTGCTGCGGGCTGCTCCTGGGGAAATCGTGGCGTACGCCGACAGCGACGTGTACTTTCTGCCGGGCTGGTTGGAAAAAACACTTGAGGTAATGGAAGCTTTCCCCCAGGCCGGCATGGTCAGCGCACTACCCACAGCCGATAAATCCACCAGGTTCGTTGAAAGCACCTTGGCCGGCATAAAAGAGAGCTCTGCCATCCAAGTGGAAACTGGTCCAGACTTGATCCCAGAAGCATTCATTCGCGCCCACCGCCTCAGCCTGGGCAAAAGTGAGGAAGCCTACCAGCCGGAAAGCCGTCAGGATACGCGCATCAGTCTGGATAATGTAAGCGCTTATGTCTCCGCTCAGGATTTCCAGTTTGTCACCCGCCGCGAGGTAATCCAGAGCGTATTACCCCTGAACTTGGATCAATCAACAGAGAACTACGATCCCATCTACAGCCCGGTGTTTGAAGCCAAAACGGATCAGCAAGGCTGGTGGCGTCTCTCTACCTGCGATTACCTGGTGCATCACATGGGCAATCACGTACCTGACTTGGCTATGGAACTCAAGGAACTTGCGCCAGAACTTGACCTCGTTGCGTTGGTAAAAACGCCAGAAAACCAACCCCATAAGTCAGGGGGGAAGCGATTGAGCGAAAGGTATTTGGTTCGCAAAATCCTGAAGAAAATCTACACCTGGTCGTATTTGCAGCTTTTCGAGAATAAACGTTGAAAATTGCTTTCGTAACGCCCTACTACAATCCCAAAGACGTGCGGCGCGGCTCCGGCACCTTTTACTACATGAGCCGCGAGCTGGAACACCAGGGCTGCCAGATGGAATACTACGGTCCAATTCCAGCTGAAGCCCCCTTACAGACCAGGGCGCTGCGCTTTTTAGCGAAGAGGATCCAGAAAAAGCGCTTTCTAACCTACCTGGACCCCGGCATGTCCGCTGCAGTGGGCAATAGTCTGGAGGTAAAGCTTGCAAATAGCAGTGCAGACCTGTTGCTGACCAACGACCCGGGGGTTGTGGCCGGGTTGGATGCTGCCCTGCCAATGGTTTACTATTCGGATGTGATGCTGCCAGCCAGCAAGCAAGTTGAAGTCTTGCGCCAGAACTTTGCCTACAAAACCAGTCCCCTTTGGGCAGTGCGGCGGTACCAGAGAACCATGCAGCACTGTCTGGAAAAAGCCAGCCTTCTGGTCTTTCCTGCCCAGTGGCAGGCGGACGAAGCCGTCAAATTCGGCGTGGACCCAATAAAGATCAGGGTTATCTCGTTTGGTGCCAACATCCCAGACCCGGGCAGCGCCGTTTCCCAAACCCGCAGCCTCAGCCGGAATGCTGGCGTGCCTCGATTCAACCTGCTCTTTCTGGGCAGCGATTGGGAGCGCAAAGGCGGGAACACAGCTCTGCAGGTAACCGAACTGCTGCGGCAGAAGGGCGTCGAAGCGACCCTGGATGTGGTCGGGCTGCGGCTTGAGGACCCCCCGCATTATGTTCGCTTCCACGGGCTGCTGCGCAAAGACGAGGCAAGCGAATGGGAGCTGATGAACCAGCTTTTTCTAAACAGCGATGCGCTCATCCTGCCCAGCCGCAGCGAGGGTTCGGTGATCGCCCCCCGAGAGGCGGCGGCGTACGGCTTGCCCACGCTGGCTTTCCGTATTCCAGGCTTGGCCAACTCAGTCCTAGACGGTACCAGCGGCGTACTTCTGGATCCGGATTCACCACCGCAGGCGTTTTGCCAGGTCATCTGCTCCTGGCTCGAAAACCCGGAGGAATACCTTCGTATCTGCAGATCTGCGCGCAAGCTGTTCGAAGAGGAATACCAGTGGGCGAGCACTGTCAAAAAATTACGGCTTGCCCTCAAAGAAGCACTCGAAGGGTAGCCTTGTTTTGATTAAACCAGTTCACTTTTTCATCTTTGAGAATTCACAGATCGCGAATTTCGCGGCAAGGTCGTTTTTGGGTAATTAATTACAATGAAGGTTTTATACGCCACGTATCGTTATACCCCCACCAATCCCGACCTTGGGAGCAGCAGAGATTATGAGTGCTACCGTGCATTTGTCAACTCTGGATTTTCCGTAAAGGTAGTGGGACCGGTAACAACGAGTGTCAATTTTTTGGAAAGGTGCGAGGCTTTATTTTGGAGAATATATAAGCGTATTACGGGTAAGAGCGGCCTGAAATTTCCTCTGACAACAGCATTTAAAGCCTCCAGAATGCTCTCAAAATCGGTGGAAAACGGGGATTACGATATCGCCTTTTCAGCCTATCACGGATTTTTCGTTTTCGGCAGGTTGCCAATACCCTCCTTCTGGTTTTTTGATACAACATTTCACGGCCAGGAAGAAGACTGGCCGCTCTACGGAAAACTTGCTCTCAAGATCACCTATTGGCAGGAAAAACAAGCTTTTGCCCACGCTGATGGATTTGCAACCAACAGTGCTTGGTCAAAGAGCCAACTAAAGGATTTTTATCAACTGAAAGATAAGGAGGTGACGGTCTTTCCAATGCCTTCTGCGCTTCCTCCCGAAATTGCCAAATACCTCGATCCCGCTGATCTACGGAAAGAACTATCCTCCCCAATCAGACTGCTGGTGGTGGGAAGGGTTTTCCAAAGGAAAGGCATAGATATCGCAATCGATATTGCCCGCCTTCTCAATGCACAGGGCGTCCCTGCGGTGATGAAAATCTGCGGTTTGCCAGAGTCTGACCAGGTTTTTGAAGAACATATTGAGTTTGTAGGGCCTTACAAGAAAAGCGACCCCGACCAACTGAAGAAGTACATAGACCTTTATCGCTGGGCGCATTTGTTAATTCACCCCGCCAGATTTGAGGCGGCTGGTATTGTGCCTGCCGAAGCGGCTGCCTTTGGCACCCCCACCATTACCAATGCCGTCGGCGGGCTGGCTACGTCGGTGCAGGATGGAGTTTCGGGCATCGTCCTGCCCAAAGGCAGCCCGCCTGAGGCTTACGCCCAGGTTATCAAAGATCTCTTGGAAGATCCAGCGCGCTATCACGCCCTCTGTCAGACCACCCGTCAGCGCTACGAACAGGAACTCAACTGGGAAGTGGCCGGCCGCAAACTGAGCACAGCCCTGGAATCCGCCATACAATCCCGCCAATCTGCCAAACAGAAAAGGAACAGCTGAACCTGCTTTATGGCTGAGAACAAACCCCACATCGTCATGATCGTTGCCCGCGGCGAAGCGGTGCGCAATTTCCTCTACTCCGACACGCTCCCTGCGCTTGCCCAAGACGCGCGCATCACCCTGCTCAGCGTGTTGCATGACGACAAATTCAGAGCCCGCTTCGGCCAGCTGGTAGATCAGATCATCCCCCTTAAAGAATACCCCGAAAAGCGGCTCGTGCGCTACCTGCGCGAACTGATCACGATGGCACATTACCGCTGGATCTGGACCGAAAAGGTCAAAAACAAATGGGAATTGCTGGACTTTTCAGCCAAAACCAGAAAACAAAAAGTGCGCAACCGTATCCTTAAGTTGTTAGCAGCAGTGTTTGCCAACCGGCCTGGGCTCAACTTTCTGGCTTTCCTGGAATACCACCTAAGTCTGCTGTTCAGTCCAACCGAAGATTTTGAGATTCTCTTCCGGCAGCTCAAACCGGACCTGGTATTCAATTGTTCCCATATTCATGCACCCAGGGGGGAATTGCCCGTCCGCATCGCACATAAAATGGGCATTCCAACGGCTACTTTTGTGTTTTCCTGGGATAACCTCTCATCCAGGGGCAGGATTCTGCCCCCCTACGATCATTATTTGGTCTGGCATTCCGGCATGCAGCAGGAACTCTTGAATCTTTACCACTTCATCAAACCCGGGCAAGTCCACATCACCGGCACGCCCCAGTTCGATTACCACTTTAAACCCGAATACCACCTCAGCAGGGAAACCCTCTGCGCCAGGATTGGCATCGATCCGCAGCGGCCTTTTGTGCTCTACACAACCGGCATGCAGAGTGATTTCCCAGAAGAGGTTTACCACGTCCAAACGGTCATTGACCTGCTGCAGGAAACAGACCCTGCCTTGCGGCCCCAGTTGGTGGTGCGCACGTACGTTAAGGGCAACAGTCCGGAGATGGAAGCCATGGCCATGGAACACATCCCAAATGTCTATTTCCCGCCGGTGCTGTGGGATCCAAACTGGTTCATGCCGCAGGAGGAAGATCTTGCCATCTACACCAGCCTGCTCAAACACTGCCTGTTTGGCATCAACCCGGCCTCAACGGTTTCACTGGAATTGATGATGTTTTCCAAACCGGTCATGAACCTGGGTTTTGACCCCCCTGGCAGTACCCTGCCAAACTGCTATCGCTGGCAGCGCCACATCCAGTATGACCACTACCAGCATGTGGTTGCAGGCGGCGGTGTGCGCGTGGCTTATTCTGTGGAAGACATGCGCAAAATCGTGCGTACTTACCTCCACGAAGGCAATGTGCTCAAGACGCAGCAGCAAGCCTATTTGCACAACACGTTCGGGGATACCCTAGATGGCAAATCGGGGCAGCGTGCAGCGGATACCCTGCTGAGGCTGATGCAGCCATGACCCCCACCGATCCTGTTAACGTGATTTTTGTGGCTACCTCTGCCAATGCAGAGCACGGACGCGGCGGTAGAAGGCGAATCGTTGATATCGCCAGGCAGGCTGCCCGCTTTGGCCGCCTTTCTCAGATCGTCTGTTTTCTGCCTTTCGGGCAGGTGCTCCGCGGTCTGGGCTATCTGCGTTCAGGCAAAGAAAGCTTGCAGAATGAGGCTGGAGTAAGGGTGCACTACTTTCCCATGTTGCCCCTCACCAGGTTTGCCGGTGTTGAGGCGCTGAATATCCGCCTTGCTGGTTCCGTTTTGCGCCTAATTGCTCGCCGGTCGCATTGCCGGCTGATTTACGGCCACGGGTCGCGCGCTGCTGGCATCGGTCTGGCAACCAAAAAACGGGATGCCCGGATTCGTGTCATTGCCGATTTTCACGGAATTGGTTCCTCGGAGTACGCCTATCAACATAAGGCAGCGCAGGACAACAAGACCGTTGTGCGCCTCGAAGAACATGAAGAAAACGTGCTGGAACAGGCGGATGAGGTCGTTATGGTTTCAGAGCGGATGCACACCTACCTGGAAAATAAGCTGCAGCGATCCATTCCAAATGCCCACATCATTCCCTGTGCTGTCGAAAGCCAACACCAGCCAGAAAGCACTGCCCGTCAGACCTTGCGGGAAAGATTACACCTGGCAGATCGTTTCGTTTTCTGTTACGCTGGTTCCGCAGTATCGTATCAGATGCCGGAGCAGATGTGCCGGCTGTTTGAGTCGATAAGGCAGGCAATGCCAGAAGCTTTCTTTCTGATCCTGAGCCAGCAGGGAGAGGTCTTTCGCACCTATCTCGAAAAATTGCAGGTTCCCGCCGAGGATTGGTTGGTGACTGGTGTACCCCACGAAAAGGTCTTTGAAACCCTTGCGCTGGGAGATGTCGGCTTGCTGCTCCGTGAGGATTCCCTGTTGAACCGGGTAGCATCCCCCACCAAATTTGGGGAATATTTGTTGTGCGGCCTGCCGGTGATCCTCACCCCAGCTGCAGGAGATTATCCTGTTAGTGTGCAGCAGTACGATTTGGGATTTGTAATCGATGAAAACAAGCTCACTGCAGATCCTGACCTGCTGGCATTTCTGAACAGAGTTAAAGCGCAGAGGTCGGAATTTGCCCTGCGCTGCAGAAGTTACGCTCAGGATCACCTTTCCTGGCAGAAATACGGAGGGGTGTTGAATGCGGTTCTTGAAAGTATGCAACATGCGTGAACCCAACAACCAGCATTGCCGGATGCAGTACCATTCAGATGCTACTAAACGCGGAGTTAAATAAATGCCTAAAAAGATCCTTTTGCTGATAGGAACCCGACCAGAATTAATCAAGCTTGCCCCTGTGGTCAAAGCCCTGCAAGCAGCACCTGATTTATTTACGACCCGGGTCTGTTTCAGCGGTCAGCACAGGCAGCTGCTTGCCCAGGCAGCCGCAAGCATGGAAATATCCCCCGACCTTAACCTGGATTTGATGGAAGCCGACCAGAGCCTGGCTGGATTTGCCAGCCGGGCGCTTGTAAGTATCGATGCTGTGCTGCAGCAGGAATGCCCGGATTTTGTGCTGGTTCAGGGCGACACCACCACCGCCTTTTGTGGAACGCTGGCTGCCTTTTACCACAAGATCGCAGTTGGCCACGTGGAAGCGGGTCTGCGCACATCTGACAAATACGCCCCTTTTCCTGAAGAGATTAACCGCCGACTGATCAGCCACATTGCGGATTTGCATTTTGCACCAACAGAATTGGCCGGTCAGAATCTGCTGAAGGAAGGCATCGGGGAAGAAAGTGTCTTCGTCACTGGCAACACCGTGATTGATGCCCTCCACTGGATGCGCGCCCGCATGAAGGACTACCAACCCAATCTGCCCAAAGCGCTGCAAGAGCAAATTGCCGGGATGCGGACCGTTCTCATCACCGGCCACAGACGCGAAAACTTCGGGGAAGGATTTGAACAGATCTGTTCTGCTATTGCCCAATCAGCCCGGCAGCATCCCGACGTGCTGTTTGTATATCCGGTGCACCTGAATCCCAAAGTGCAGGAACCGGTGCGGCGTATATTGGGAAACCAGGCCAACATCTTGCTGATCGATCCGCTCGACTACCCCGATTTTGTCTGGCTGATGAACCAATCCTGGCTGGTGCTCACCGATTCAGGCGGCGTGCAGGAAGAAGCTCCCGGGCTGGGCAAACCCGTGCTGGTCATGCGGGATGTCACTGAACGCCCGGAGGGAGTTACCGCCGGTAGTGTCCGCCTGGTGGGTGCAGACAGTCAGCGTATTATCCACAACCTGGAAGAATTGCTTGGGGACGCGCAGGCTTACAATGCAATGGCGCAGGTGCGCAGCCCCTACGGGGATGGCAAGGCTGCAGAGAAAATTGTGTCAGTTCTCAAGGATTTCAGTGCTGGCAGTAAATTGTGATGTCAAATCA
>CAYVWM010000102.1:0-7431 GCA_964455505.1 uncultured Anaerolineaceae bacterium | reverse complement strand
AATTGGGTTTGCCAGGCCGCAATTATCTGCCTGGAATTGTCCGTGGACATCCCGTCTGCAATGAGGATCTCCATCTGATCGGCGGGGTAATCCTGCGCCAAGACCGCTTCAAGGCATCTGTTGATGTAAGCAGCTTCGTTGCGGATTGGTAGAAGGATGGATATCATGGGAGATTCGTTTTAGTTTTAGAGAGTCAGGAAAGAATGCAATTGTTCAGCCAGGTTCTCATAAAAGCCTTTTTTTGTAAGGTAGGTTTCCCAAAGGTTTCTATTAGCCCGTTGTAGTTCTGAAAACTTCTCCTGGTTGAGTGCCTGATGAAAATCTAAAATTTTTTGGTTAATAGATGGCAGCTCTTCCTGTTCAACCCAAACCATGAACTCCTTGTAGTTTACGACATCATCAAAGGGCAAGATACAATCGGTGTTCACAAAAATCGGGATCCTTCCAAGAGCCAGGGTTTCATAAAAACGGGCAGAGAAGTTGCCACCACCCCGCATACAGACCGTATAATCAGATTCGGCAATGTTATTTACAAACTCCACCCTGGTTGGGTGAAATGGATCTTTGTTTCGAGGTCGATACCCAGCACGATATTGCGTGCGCATAATGAAATTGGTCTGGATATCGACAGAACCAGCTATCTTTTGCAAAATCCGGTGTCGGAAAAGGGTTGGTTCGATTCTTGGTGGTTCCCATCGCATTAAACCCAGTCCGTAACGGAGATTTATTGACATGATGTTAGCCTTCCGCCGGAGAAAATCCAGCTGGGTACCATTTGACTGGCCGCAAAAGCCCACAACGGGTTTTTTTACCCAAGGTCGGTTAGGCAAATTACCCTGAAAATAGGTCTGCAAGTAATCCTCGATAAAGGTTGGCATAGCCAACAACTTGTTTCCATCGGAACCATCACGCGATTTAAAGGCTGATGTCTGGATAACAACGCTGTTGCGAAAAGGACCATTGGCTGTATAGTCCCCTGAACTGAAGATTATTGTTTTTTTTCCGTGTTCTTGGGATTGGTCAATTAACTTTTGTGCCAGGTCAATTCGCCTGTTTTCCACGTAATAATTCCAGGTATAAGGCAAAAAGAAATATTCAGCACTATTTGGGTCTTCGGTTAGCAGGAACATGGGAAATTCCGGAGAGGGGTTATTTCGCATGTAGTTTTCCAAAAAATTCTTTGGAATTTTGTCATCCTCGACCGAGAAAAGGGGTTTATACAAACGAAGTGTCATAGGTTAATAATCCTTTGTTTATCAGGCATCATGCAAGCTATTTGCGTAAATGGCAATCGTCTTTTGCGCAATCACATCCCAATTGAGGTCGCTGACTGCTTCTCTGCCTTTAATTCGGATAGGGTTGCCTAAAGCCCTTCCAATGTTCTCAGCAATTTCCTCCACTGTATCGGTCTGGCAAACGTAACAGCCCTCAATTTCGCTCAATTTTTCTTTCGCATCCCCCACATCCACCGAAACGATGGGTAAATTGCATGCTAAGGCCTCTTTCAGGATCACCGGCGATCCCTCGTGGGAAGAGGTCAGCAAGAGCAGGTCGCCGGCGTTCAGATACAGCGGTATCTTTTCATAGGGTTCACCACTGACAACCAATAATTGGGTATTTTCCAGTTTATTGTTTTCCACAGCCAGCCTAACGGCCTGTTCAGCCAGGGCGTACCGCTTCTCAGGCCTTTCAGGATTGCTGACAAACAGTATGTATTGCTTGTCCTGTTCAAGCCCCAGTGCTTCCCGACAGGCAGATTTGTTCATCTGTTTGAATACAGCCAGATCGATTCCCATGGGGATGACATCCACCGGTGCTATATTAGGCGGAAGAAACTGCCTGAGCCGCTCCGAAACAACAATGCAGTGATCGGCAAAGTGGGCGATCAAGCGATTGAGGCTAACCAGGATTTTGCCGCGCAAGCCGTACACCCCGTGCTTATCCACGATGCCCTGCAAATCACTCCCGTGGTAGGTAATGATGAGGGGTTTCCTGGAAAACAAGCCCGGAAATGCCCCCTGACCCCACTGGGCGTGCAGAATGTCCGTTTTTTTCCAGGATGGCTGTCTGCGGACTTCCCGCCAGGCTTTAATATAATTTAGCGGCTTACCTTTTCCCTGGAAATGAAACACATTTACAGTCACGCCGTGTTTTTGCAGTGCCTGTGCATATTGCACAAGAAAAGGCACATCGGTGGGATGTTCTTCCGTTGGCCACTCTGTGGTGAGATATAACACGTTCATTGTGCTGCAGGTTCAGTTATACAGGAAACAGAAATAGGTTTTTTTACTGAAAGACAGTTCAGTCCTGCTTGGCTTCAGCGTCTACGTCGAGGCCTTTGAGGGAAAAATGGGCGAGCGAGAGCCCAATCAGGAACGAGGGAGAAACCAGCCGGGTGGCTGAATGGGCCATAAACAATAAGCCCCAGGCCATGCTGGCAACCCGGATGGCTTTATTGACGGATTCTTCTTTGGCAAATACTTGTTTGGCCAGAATGAAAATCAGAATAAGCAAGGATGCCAGGCCGAATAGGCCGTGCTCAGCCAGCATGCGGGAATATTCCGTGTGTGATCTAGCTGCCCTGAAATACCTTGCGTGGTAAGCATAGGATTCTCCCACCCCGACCCCAAACAAAGGATTTTCAAGGAATACCTCAAGGTCAGCCCGAATGATTTCCAGCCGGCCGGTGGGTTCCGTATCCTGGATGCGCGCACTCAGGGTGCCTTGAGTCCATCGATCCAATGAGGGCAAAATCAGATAGGTAAAGGCCAACACAATAATAATGGAAACGGAAAGGTAAGATGCCCTTGCCCGGGAATCCCGCATAATAAAAATGCCGCCGGCGATGACCGCTCCGGCAAGGGTATACAACCCTCCTCTGGAGTAGGTCAGGGTGACCTGGGTAAACAGCCCTATGGCCAGCAGAATCACGACAAAACGCAGAAACTTGTGTTCTTTTTCCAGAAAAGCGTAGATAATCGCCGCAAAAGCCCCCAGCGAAAGGATGGACGAGACCTGGTTGGGGCCTGTGTTTGCTGATAAAGCGAAATTTGAGTCTGCTGAAAATTCGATAGTTTCTGCATCGATGACGCCGGCCAGGGCGAGCGTGCTGAGCATCAATACTGCGGCAATTGTTGATAAGAGAATTGATTTGATTTCTTTTTCTCCAACTTCGTAGCCGCTGAAGAATAAACCGGCAGTCATCAAGGCAAAAGGTCCGGCCAGTGCAAAAGCAATTGCTTCCCGGTCAAAATACCTTAGCAGAAAAACTGATGGAACCAACAGGATAAAATACAGGATCAGACCTTTTTTGATGGCAAACTGGGACTTAAATTTGAGAATGGCCAAAGCTGCAATGACGATGGTGGCATATTTGCCTGTTTCCCAAAAAATATTTGCCTCTGTAGCCCGCCAGAAGAGTTCGATACCGGCAATGTAGCCCAGCCAGCACATCACCCGCAGGGGCTTCTTATCGTTGAGCAAAAAGAACAAGCCAACCAGCAAGGTCAGATAAGCGTGTATTGTGGATAAGAAAGAAGCCTGGTTCACCAACAGCGCTGTGGCTGCGTTGGCCACGAAAAACAGCAGAACCTTAAACGTGAAGGAGAGGGGCTTTTTCCCGGCACTGTTCAGGGTTGTCGAACGGGTTCTGGCTTTGAGTAGGGCAATCCGGCTGCTTTGCATAGTTCAGGCTATCTCGTCGTTATCGCTATCCGCAAGGGTAAAGTAAATCGAGCCACCCAAGATTTGCATCAGGTCAGGGTTGCTGCTCAGCCAGCAGAAACGCGCCATCGTCTTAAAAATAAAACCGCTTTTCTGCAGGATGGGCAGGAGTTGGGGGAGGGTGACCATGATGGTTACCTGCGTTATACCAGCGCTGGCGGCATCTGCCAGGGCGCTGAAGACCAATTCCCGAATCGCTTTGCTATCTTCAAGATCCCCGACAAGATCCAGGATTCTTACAACTTTATTTCCATCCCGTTCCAGAGTTCTGGCAATCAGCAGATGGGTGGGGTTTTCTTGCAGGGCGCAGGTATAGTATGCAAGCTGGTCCTGATAAGGCGCTTCCAGAAAGCGGTGTCTGAAGTAGGAATGGCCGCGATTGGTGGTTACAAAAGTTTCTGACCGCGTTTGTGCAAAAATTCTGGCAAATAAGTCTGCATCTGGGAATTCCACTTTTTTTGTCGCACTGCTGCGGCGGGACTTGAGCCATAACCGGAAAAGCCCCATCATCGGGCTGAGCGCTGCCGCACCGGCTTTGTAAATAAAGCGATGCCAACCATGTGCATTTCTGACCTGCCCAACCTGCATCGGCCGCAGGGGGCAAAGCAGTACTTTGAGATCCTCGCGCACGCCCCATTGATGTTTGCGATGAATTTTCGCGGCAATTTCGTTTGGAAAGCCTACCTTAAGCAACCCCTCTTCCTGCAATTTTTTATCAAAATGGGATTGGAGCTTCTGGCCGCGAAACTCAGGCGCTATCATAATGTCCACCCACCATATAGCCGGCACAACTTCCTGATGGACCGCAAGTTGGGTGGGAATTACGGCACAGTATCCTGCCAGCACACCATCTACAAGCAGCACCCAGCGGTTCTCATTACCGCCGTGCAGCCACTCGCCGTGTTCACGCAGAAAATCGGCTTTGTGGGAACCAAAAGTTCGCTGCAGAAAGGCATCAAGTTGATCTTTATCGACTTGGGCTGCAGTAAGAAGTTGAACAGTCATAATTTCCTCGTGAGGTGTGCATACAGGTCCAGCAGCTGTGCTGAGAAATGGGTCTGCATCAAGTTATACCCTGCTTTTCCCATTTCGTCCAAATTGGGGTTGGTGAGCAAGCGATCAAGGGCGACCGCAAATGCATTTGCATCGCCAGGCGGCACCAGGTATCCATTCACACCATCCTGAACCAGGTCCGGAATGCCGCTGGTAGCTGTTGCAATCACCGGCCTGCCTGCAGCCATGGCTTCGAGAATCGCATTAGGAGAGCCTTCAAATTCAGAGAGCAGACAAAACACCTTAAAACTTTGCATGAGGGCGGGCGCGTCATCGCGAAAACCCAACAGAAAAATCCGATCGGCCAAATTTTCAGTTTTTAGGCGTTGTTGAATTTCTTCGTAATAGTCCATCTCATCCGGGATAGGCTGCCCCACAATCGCGCCGCGCAGGTCGGGATATTTTTCCATCAGCAGGCCTAAACCTGCAATAAAGACGTGGATATTTTTGTTGCGGCGGATGTTGCACACCGTGCCGACCAGGCGGAAATTTCCGTTTAACACCTCCGGCAAGTCAGGGACCGTATTGTGGGGTTGCATTTCCACACAGTTGGGTACCAGGATGATACGGTCTGGATTGAGGTGCTCTGCTATAAGTTCTTTGCGGATGCTTTCGGCATTGACCGTAAGCAGAGGGCAAGCCCGCTTGGCCGCCCACTGCAGCGGTTGGGGAAGCTTGGAAAACCCACGGTTTTGGGGAGATTCCCGAAAAGAACCGATCCGAACCCGCACGCCTGCCAGCCAGCCAGCAATTCCGGCATAGGGGTTGTCTGGCGTGCTCCAGGAGTGAACAATATCCGGCTGTTCTTTTCTGAACAGCGCAATCAGGTAAGCAGTCCTTCTCCAGATTCCACTGGCAGATTCAGGAAGGCTGATCACCGCAATACCTTCCCGCTTCAGATCATCTGCGTAGTCTGTCAGTGTGCTCCGGTTAAAAACTACCACAATGGGTTCAAGCCGGGTTTGGTCAGCGTTCTTTAAGAGCAGGTAGAGCTGCCTCTCGCTGCCTCCTTTTCCCAATTCATTAATCAGGTAAATTACTTTTATTTTCGCTGAGAACGACCTATCTTCAGCCATTACTGCCCCCGGACAGAAGCATGTTATTGCGGATAGGCCTTCGATGCAGACCACTCAACTTCATGCTCAGGTAAGCGGGGTCGGCCTGGTAGATCCCTATTCTGGGGATTTCAAAACGGAAGTCCTGCTTAAGGATTGGATCCACAGCAAATGCCGCCCGATAGCCCGCTGCCTTTACCTGAGCGACAGCGCGGGCATCGTAATCCCCGGTGGGATACGCAAAATATTCCACTTTCGTTTGGGTGATTTGCTGCAGCATTTTTCTGGATCCGGCAATTTCCTCTTGCTGTTCCTCGTCGGAACATACAGACAGAAAAGGGTGTGAGACCGTGTGCGACCCGATGGTAATCAGTGGATGCTGTGCGCAAGCTTGCAGCTGCTCAACGGTCATGCCGTCGTAATATTCTCTGGCGATATCCTCTGGTACTTCCGCTTTGGATGCCCAACCCTTAGCTACAATCCGGCTTGTGGCTGGCAGCCAGCTGCTGGGTTTTAAGACATGCTGCAAGGTAATGAAAAGTATGGCTGGGGCGGCATAGGCTTCCAGGATGGGGAGCAGCACATCATAATTGTTGGCAAATCCATCATCAAAGGTCAATAGAATACCAGCCTGGTTTGTTTTTATAAATTCATCGGGTGTGAGAAGCGTATACCTGTCCTTAATCCAGGTAAGGATGGCGTGCATTTCGCTGGCGCAATGGTGCGGCTGCAAATCCCGCGGGATTTGAAGGCTGTACTTGCTGGCAACCCCGTGCATCACCAGCACAAAACGGGCACTGCGTGCTGATAACCGGCGCAGCCGTTCTGCCACCCCTAAGTTGTATGCCAGATTGCCGATCGTATCACGCAGTTTACTCATGCTGCCTTTCTGTTCCAGAAGTGCTTTCACATTTTAATGGTTTTCCCCAAGCCTTTTCAAGGCGTTCCGCAATCGTATCCCGCCAACTTTCCAAGGTGTACTGGCGGGCTCTTGCGCGCGCGTTTGAACCCATAACTGCCATCTTCTCAGGATTCTCCAGCAGCGCCAGCACCTCCCGGGCGATGGTTTGGGCGTCCGGACGGTCCAGAAGGACGCCTGCCTGGTTCTGCAGCAGGCTTGGGATAACGGAAACAGGGTTGGCAATGATCGGCAAGCCGCAGGCCATCGCTTCCAGAAGCGCTTTTGGGAAACCTTCATAGAGGGTCGGAAAAGTGAAAATATGCGAATGGCAGAGGGTTTCAAACACGTCAGCATGTGCCAGGTTGCCGCGAAAGCGAACAGATTGTGCAAGCCCAAGGCTCTGGACCTGATTTTGCAATTCCGGCAGCAGCCTGCCCGTCCCGATGATGTCCAGATTTACGTCTGGATACTGCTTGCGGATGATCGGTACAGCATCTATCAGGGCACTGATGTTTTTTCCCGGCAGCAGACTGCCCACCGTTACCAGGCGAAGGTTTTCACCGGGCTGCCAGGTTTGGGCTGAAGGCAGGCTGTCCAACTGTTGCTGCCAGAGCGCAGTGGCAAAAATCCATTGAATATTGGGATTGCGCCTGGATGGAGGCTCAGTTGACCCGCCGGTGGCCATGACCACATTACGAC
>CAYVWM010000101.1:0-7501 GCA_964455505.1 uncultured Anaerolineaceae bacterium | reverse complement strand
TCCGGCGGGGTGCGCAGTTATGCAGACGTCAAAAAGATGCTGGCTGCCGGCGCCTCCCGCATTGGCAGTTCCAGCGGGATCAAGATTCTGCAGGAAATTGCGGGCGAAGTTAGCGCAGCTCAGCAAAACGCCAACCCGGGCTATTGATCCCCACACGCTTAAGATAAAACACAAAACCCAGGCTGAGCCTGGGTTTTGCGTTTGTCAGGGCAGGCAAACCAACCCACCTGCCGAAAAATTTGGTGCTGTCTGTTACTTGGCAGGCATGCTGCGGCTGGCAAGCACGTTGATGCCCAGCCCGAGCACATTTTCGATCACCACACTGTGCATTGCTACCGGCGCCTGTAATTCCACCTTGCGGATCTCAGCCAGCACATCCGGAATCTGCGGTTTGGGAACCGGGTTTTCGGTATACACAGGCAGCAGGGGATGGAAACCGTCGCGAACTTTTACCGTGCTGGCAACCATGCGGCGCGGGTCGTGCATTTCTGCATCAGCATAGGTGATGCCCTTCTTGCAGGTGTTGCCCGTAACGCTTACTATTTCGCCATTTTCCATCAAAACAGTCAGTCCGCAGCCCTGGGGGCAGGCGGTGCAGATAAATTTAACTTCTTCAGCCATTTTTCCTCCTAACGCGGATTAATATCAATGGTCAATGCCTTGGCGTTGGCAGCGTCGGCATAATGTTTGGGTTTCAGCACAATCGTAACCATCTCACCCGGGCGCACGTAGCGCTCGGCTTTGCGGGCCACCAGGTTTTCGCCATTATGCACTTCCACCCAGACCGGCTGTTCGATCGGACGGGTCACGCGCATCTGCAGGCGCACTTCCTCTTGTTCAAGCGTGCGCATGTCCAGGCGGTGCGGCACCACGTAGCGCACATTCTTGCCCGCAATCAACGGCGTGTAGCGCGCTTCGGCATTCTTAAGGGCAATCGCAAACTTGGCGGCGTTCTTGCCGGCTTCAAAGCCCGCTTCAGATACCCAGTCCACCAGGTCGTACACATGCACCACGTTGCCGGCGGCAAAAATACCGGGCACATTGGTCTGAAACGCTTCGTCCACGTACGGCCCGCCAGTGATCGGGTCCAGCTTCACGCCAGCCTGGCGGCTGAGTTCGTTTTCCGGGATCAGCCCTACCGAAAGCAGGAGGGTGTCGCAGGGGATAATCTCTTCAGTGCCGGGCACAAAATTCCATTTGTCATCCACCTGCACAGCCTCAATCGCTTCCACACGGTTCTTGCCCTTAATGGTCTTGATGGTGTGCTGCAGCTGCAGGGGGATGTCGTAGTCCTGCAAGCACTGCACCAGGTTGCGGCTCAGGCCGGAAAGGTAAGATTGGATTTCCAAAACGCGTTCCACCTTGGCGCCTTCAAAGGTCAGGCGGCGCGCCATAATCATGCCGATATCGCCGGAACCCAGGATGACGACCTTGTTGCCGGGCATGTAGCCTTCCACGTTCACCCAGCGCTGGGCAGTGCCGGCGGTAAAGATACCGTTGGGGCGCATGCCCGGAATGCGGATCTGGGCGCGGGTGCGTTCGCGGCAGCCCATCGCCAGCACAATCGCGCGGGCTTGCAGTTCCACGTAGCCGTGGTCCTTGCTGGAGACAATCACTTTCCTCTGAGAGGTCACATCCATCACCATGGCATGCAGCAGCACTTCCACGTGCAGGCTCAGCATCTCTTTAATGAAGTGTTCCGCGTAACCCGGGCCGGGCAGGTCTTGCCCAAGCAGTTCCAGGCCAAAACCGTTGTGGATGCACTGCAGCAGGATGCCGCCCAGTTCGGTATCGCGTTCGATGATCAGCACGTCATCCGCGCCAGCTTTCTTTGCCTCGATGGCTGCGGCAACCCCACCGGGTCCGCTGCCAATCACGATAACATCGTAAATACTTTTTAATGCCATCTTAGCCCTCCACCTGTTTTGTTTCTCTGAATAGGTATTCGGAACCCTTGCCCCGTTTGGTTACTTCGAACGGGGAAATGTTCAACTCCCGTGCCAGGATATTGACCACGCGGGTCATGTCAAAACCACCCTGGCAGCGGCCGGTGCCCAACCAGGTGCGGCGTTTGATCGCATCGTAGGTCAGCGCCGGGATGGGTGCGTGAATTTCGGCGATGATCTCGCCCTCGGTGATGTTTTCACAGCGGCAGATCACCTGGCCGAAACGTGGATCCATCTCAACCAGAAGCTGGCGATCTTTGTGGGACATATTGCGGAAGCGCGGTCTGGGCGGTCGGATCGGGTCCCAGTCTTTTTTCTCTACCAGGTTTTCGCCAGCGTCTTTGAGCAGATCCACCACTTCCTGGGCGATGGCCGGGGCTGAGGTGAGCCCGGGCGATTCGATGCCGCCCAGGTTGACGAAACCCTGTACATTTTCGGGGATCTCAATGATGAAGTCCTTGTTGTAATTGATCATCGGGTTGCGGCTGGGGCCGTTGCCCATCGGGCGCAGACCCACAAAATTCGCGATGGAGTGGCGCAGGTTCAACGAAGGTACCAACTTCAGGGCGCCTTCAACAACCTCGTCCAGGCCGGCCTTGGTCGTAGAGGTATCTTCTTTGTCGTCAATCACCTCGCCATTGGGGCCGATGATGGTGTTTTCGTGCAGCGTAGTCGTGACCAGAATGCCCTTGCCCTTGTCGGAAGGGACCGGGAACAGGACGTTGTCGATGCTGATTTCTGCGCGGTCAAAAATGAAGTATTCGCCTTTACGGGGTTTGATCTTGAATTCAGGCCGAACGCCGGCTTGGTGCATCACAAAGTCGGAATAGATACCGGCGGAGTTTATCACCCAGCGCGAGAGTAAATCGCCGCGGTTGGTCCGCACGCCGATCACGCGGGAGCCTTCCATGATAAAGTCCTCGAAGGCTGTGTTCAACATCACCTTGGCGCCGTTCATTACCGCATTTTCACCTGCGGCTATGCTCACCTGGAACGGGTCGCAAATCCCGCCCGTGGAAGCCCACAGGGCGCCGCTGGTTTCGGGGTTGATGTTTTTCTCGCGGGAACGCATCTCAGCACCGTCAATCATGATCATCCCAGGCACGCCGTTTTTCTTACCCTGGATCATCAGGGTGTCTAGCAGCGGCACTTCATCCTCGCCAACGGCAACCACGTAGTCACCGCGCCGCTCGAACGCAAAGTTGAGCTCGCCTGCCAGCGTATCCCACATGGCATTGCCCTTAACGTTCATGGCTGCTTTCAGGGATCCAGGCAGGGGGTCATAGCCGGCGTGAACGATGGCGGTGTTGGCGCTGGAACAACCCATGCCAATATCCGCCTCCTTTTCGATGATCAGTACCTTGCCTTCATAGCGGGAGAGCCAGCGGGCAATCATACACCCGACGACACCCCCTCCTATCACAATAAAATCATATTTTTCCTGCACTCCGACCTCCAATCTACTTATTTTGATCTGTTTTAGCCTTAGCACTCCTGGAAAATTCCAGGCTAATCTCCAAAAGACTTAAGATACACAAAAACTGCTCATGCTCAGGGATAGGCAGTTTTGGGTTGCACGGATAGTGTTTGACGAAAGAAGGAGCCCTTGCAGCTGAGTGGTGTGGGTGTGTGGTCATCCTGGGAATGTTTCAATATTTGACAATCACATTTTTGCATCAGCAGGCACTTCCATTCGGAAAAAAAGCTTGTGAAATCACAACGTGCAAAATTATACTATATCCTCAAAACAATGGATAAAAATTGACGCACATTTCCGTTAATTAAGGAAGCTGCTTGCCTTCACAGATAAATTGCGCCCATCCCATCCATTCGTAGTAAAATCCTGGCAGGCAACTACCCGGTTGAGATACCTAACAGCCCTGAATTACTCCCTGTTAATTAAGGAAGGAGATAGCCCCCATGCCCTCTGCAATTTCCCAAAAAAATGCCCGCCGGCGGCGCTTCTGGTCTTTTTACCTTGTATTCAACATTATTGCGCTGGCCGTTCTGGGCTCCCTGGCCTACACCCAATTCCTGAACCCCAATTATCACAGCCTGCGGGTGGACGGGCAGCTGCGCCGTTATCTCCTGTACGTCCCCGATTCCTACAACCCTAACCAGGCGACCTCCCTGGTGCTCTCCCTGCACGGCTTTGCCAGCTGGCCTGTCAACCAGGCCTTCGTCAGCCAGTGGGATGCGCTGGCAGACCAACACGGTTTCATCGTCGCATACCCGCAGGGCACGCAAGTCCCCCTGCGCTGGCGCACTGCCGGCCTGGATGCCGGCGAGAATTCCTCCGGGCCCGATATTGCCTTCCTTTCCAAGCTGATCGACGAACTCAGCCAGACTTACGCTATCGACCCCAACCGCATATACGCCAACGGCCTTTCCAATGGGGCCGGGATGTCTTTTGTGCTCTCCTGCCAGCTTTCAGAGAAAGTCGCTGCGGTGGGGCTGGTAGCCGGCGCTTACAACTACCCCTGGCAGGACTGCCAGCCCGAGCGGCAGGTGCCTGCCATCATTTTCCACGGCGATGCCGACCCGATCGTGCCCTTCACCGGCGGGCAGTCCGGCCCCAACCAGATTTTCCTGCCCGATGTTACCCAATGGGTGCACACGCTTGCAGAAAAGAACGGCTGCAGCCCGCTGCCTGGCACATCGGACCTGACCCCGCACGTTGCGCAAACCCGCTTTACTGACTGCCAGGCCGATACGGTCTTTTACCGCATCTCAGGCGGCGGGCACAGCTGGCCTGGCGGCGGCGAACTGCCCGAAAGAATCGTTGGCATCACCACCCACGAAGTGAATGCGTCCGCCCTTATGTGGGATTTTTTCCAGCAGCACCCGCTTGACTGAATAGGTTGCTTTGGGCGCGCTGCAGCAGGGCCTGGAACTAAACGGGTACAACCTTAAAATAAGCTCTGTATAATGCCGTAAATGTCAAGAATGATTGACTCTGATTTTTGTTTGTGATATAGTTTTAATATCTCGTGCAAGCCCTGCCTCACCTTAGATGCACAGCATCTCTGGCTGGCCATAAGTTACTGATGGCGAGTTGAAGGACCAAACCGTAAGGGAACTATGAGAACGTTTTGCAGTAACAATCCTAAACAAGTATTTTTTCTTCTCATCAAACCCCTCACAGTGCAGGGCCGTTATTCGGCTGTGAGCCAAAGTTCTTAATTAATCTTCAGATAATGTTGTTGGGCACCCCTGTGCCCACAGGAAAGGAAGGTGCAAAGGAACAAAACACAAATCCCAAACAGATGTAGTAACTTTTAAACCATTCATACAATACAACACTATAAGGAGATTTTTATAAAAATGGAAAATCGTACAATGAAAGAGTTTATTGGTGAGGTCTTTGGTACCTTCATCCTGTTACTGCTTGGTGACGGCGTCGTCGCCAACGTCGGCCTGGCACCCCGCCTGGCTGCCCCCGCCTACAACTGGAACACCATCACCATCGGCTGGGCCTTCGCAGTGATTATTGCTGTGTATGTCTCCGCCGGTATCTCGGGTGCCCACCTGAATCCTGCCGTGACCCTCGGTCTGGCAGCTCGCCGCGGTTTCCCCTGGAAAAAGGTTGTTCCCTTTATCGTTGCCCAGATGATCGGTGCCTTCCTCGGCGCCCTGGGTGTGTACCTCGTCTACCGTGACGGCCTCGTTGCCGCCGGTATGCCCAATGTCTGGTCCACCGGTCCCGGCTCTGTCTTCGGCGCATCCTTCTGGGGCGGCGCAGGTGCTGCAGCCACTGGTTCCTACAGCCTGGTCACCGCCATCATTGCCGAATTCTTCGGCACCCTGATGCTGACCTGGGGTATCGCCGCCAGCGGCGACCTGAAGAACAACGGCCTCAAGGACAACCTGGGTGCCCTCATTGTTGGCTTCACCGTTCTGGCAGTTGGTCTGTCTTTGGGTGGCCCCTCCGGCTATTCCATCAACCCCGCCCGTGACCTCGGTCCCCGTATCTTCGGCGCACTCGTTGGCACCAAGGGCCTGTTCGATGGCATCTACTGGCTGATCCCGCCGGTGTTGGTTCCCGCAATCGCTGGCCCCATCGGCTTCATGCTGTATGATCTGCTGGTCACCGCAAACCTGCCCAAGAAAGACTAATTAATCATTCTATTCCCGTCGCCACTGAATTTCAGAAAGACGGAAAGGATCGAGGAGAGAATCTATGAAAAAATTGATCAATAAACCTGAAGATGTTGTGGTAGAGGAGCTCAAAGGTATCGAGCTTGCTCATCCGGACCTGGTAAAGGTCTACTACGATCCTAACTATATCGTCCGCGCTGACGCACCCATCCAGGGAAAAGTTGGCGTGATCTCTGGCGGCGGCAGCGGACACGAACCCATGCATGGCGGCTTCGTCGGTCATGGCATGCTTGACGCAGCCTGCCCAGGCGCAGTCTTCACCAGCCCCACCCCCGATCAAATGCTCGAGGCAACCAAGGCAGTGAATGGCGGCGCTGGCGTGCTGCACATCGTCAAGAACTACACCGGTGACATTATGAACTTCGAAATGGCCGCAGATCTGGCCAAGGAAGAAGGGATTGAAATCGAGTCGGTCGTAGTGGATGATGATGTGGCTGTCAAGGACAGCCTGTGGACAGCCGGACGCCGCGGCGTCGGTCTGACCGTTCTCATGGAAAAAATCGTCGGCGCAGCCGCAGAAGAAGGCCGCTCGCTCAAGGAAGTTGCAGACCTGGCCCGCAAGATCAATGGGCAGGGACGCAGCATGGGCATGGCGCTCACCTCCTGCACCGTACCGCACGTCGGCAAACCCACTTTCGATCTCCCTGAAGATGAGATGGAAATTGGCATTGGCATCCATGGTGAACCAGGCCGCACCCGCATGAAACTTGAACCGGCTGACGCTATCACCGAAATGCTGCTTACCCCCGTTGTGGAAGACCTGCCCTTCGTGGCTGGCGATGAAGTGCTGTTGTTTGTCAACAGCATGGGCGGCACTCCCCTGATCGAGCTCTACATTGCCTATCGCAAGGCCGTGGAACTGCTCGAAGCTCAGGGCATCAAGGTTGTCCGCAACCTGATCGGCCCCTATATCACCAGTCTCGAGATGGCTGGCATGTCCATCACCCTGCTTAAGCTGGATGAGGATATGAAGAAACTCTGGGATGCACCAGTCAAGACCGCTGGCATGCGCTGGGGTGTCTGAAAAATTCAACCGAAGTCTGGAGCAGCAGTTTGCTCCAGACTTTCATTATCTAGAGGTTTAACGTGGCAATTTCAAAAGAAGATGTACTGAAGTGGATAAAGGATTATGCCCAGGTCATTGCAGAAAACGAATCGTATCTGACCGACCTGGACGCACAGATAGGCGACGCGGATCACGGCGCCAATATGAACAGGGGTTTCAAGGCAGTCATTACCAAACTCCCTGCTCAGGAAGATAAAGACATTGGTTCGATCTTAAAAAGTGTTGGCATGACGCTCCTCTCCACCGTGGGAGGCGCTGGCGGCCCGCTTTATTCGACCGTATTTATGGAAATGGGTAAAACCATCGGCGCAAAGCCTGAATTTGAGCTGGC
>CAYVWM010000100.1:0-7575 GCA_964455505.1 uncultured Anaerolineaceae bacterium | reverse complement strand
GGGCGGTCACCATCAGTTCGCCGTATAAACCCGGCGCACTGGGGGCGTAATACCCAATGGGGTAGACCTCTGTGGCTGCACCTTCCGGCCATCCAAACACCCACCCCGAACGGTATTCCAGGAATGCCAGCAGCAGGTGCGGATTGGTTGAGGTTTCCACAGCGACCATTTCCACAATCTCGGCACCGCTGCGCGGGACATCAAAAACGGTCTCGGTGTAATCCGAGAGAAAGCCGCCGGCCTGGTCCACCCAGGCTGAAACATCAAAGCTGCCAGACCCGGGTCCGTAAATCACCTCGGAATCGGGCAGAACCGGCTGCTGGTAAGGCGGTGTTACCTCAAAGCGGTTGGGGGCAAGGATGGCGGTGCCTGCGGGCAGGTATTGGTCGTGGCCGATGGATAGGGGCTGCTGAAGTTCGGAAGGATCAACCCGAAAGTGGGCAGCCACGGCTGCCAGGGTATCTCCGGATTGGCTGTAGTAAAGCAGCATGCCAGCCGGCACGCTGATCTCCGGGGTTGCTGTGGGGGTGATGAGCGGCTGTGGAGCGGGTAGCGTGGCGACGGGAGGATAGGTTGGGGCTTGGGTGGGGGCAATCTGGGTTGCTGTGGCTGTGGCGATGCTTTCCGGTGTGCTGCTGGGGTAGCTGGCGGCGTAAAGAGTTTGGCGGGCTGCCAGTGCCGTAGCGGTTGGTGCGGAGATGTTTTCCTGTGGGAAATTACAGGCGCTTGCCAACAGCAAACCTGCTGCGCAGATCCAGTGTGTCAGTGTGGCAGCCTGGAATGGCCTCCGGCGGCTACGCCGCTTCGGGTTGGATGCGGAATTCGTAGATTCCATCCTGGTAAGTCCAATGATGCCCGCACCCGGGGCAAACCTGGCTGCTGGCGCATTCCGGCAGGGCATGGCCGCAGATGGGGCAGGCAAAGAAAGCTTCTCCAAGCACCTGAGGCGACGGACCAGCTGCCCTGAGCAGCGAGAATACACTGGGGGCGTATTGGGCAAAGGCACCAGTCCACTGCAAGGCGGAGTCTAAACCGACCAGCAGCTTGAGCGGCACGTGGCGCTTCAGCCAGCCAACCCGAAAATGGGACACGCTCAGTTGTCTCACGATTTCAAACGAGGCTTCGTGCAGAAGAGTGCGGATCGTTTTAGGGTGGAAGTCAAAATTCAGCGCTGCAAATTCTACCTGTTCAGGAGCGAAGGGATTCCAATCCTGTTTGCCAGCCAGGTAGCGCAGCACTGATTTGAGGTTGCGCTTATTGGCAAATTCGAGAATAAACTGCGCATTTTCTGAGAGCACACGCCGCACCTCTTGAAGCGTTAGCTCGGGCTGCGCCATGTGGTGCAGGGTGCGGATCATGGTTGCGCCGTCGAAAAGCCCGGAAACAAAGGGCAGTTTGTAAATATCGGCTGCCACAAAAATGTGGTGCGGGTCTGTGCCCAGGCGCTGTCGGGCTTGCAGCAGCTGGGTGCGCGAGTAATCCAGCAAGACCACCCGCTCAAAACCCGCATACCTTAGGGTGTTGCGTCCGGCGCCAGCGCCCAGTTCCAGCAGGAGTTTCCCGGGATGCCTGAGCAGGCGCTTGAGGGCAATGGCTTCGACGGCGTCTTCGTACTGACGGTCGGCGTGATCCCAGAACGACTGCTGATAATCAGAGCCTTCATAAGAGCAAACAGGGGGCGTGTTTACAGGTTTTTCTTCCATCTTAAAATGCGCACGGGCAGGTTTGCCGGTAACACCCGAAGCGACCTCCTTACCGCTGCTTCCTCTCGGACCTGACGGGGTTCGCAGGGCTCCGCCGCACCGGTCCCGCCCGAACGCGCTTAAAGGATAACCGAGAGGCGGGTGGCTGTCAACAGAGCCGCATGAGTTGCAATCTGTCAGTACCGCTACTTGTTTAATATACCTTATAGGGCTTTTGGGTTAGCGCCCAAAAGATTTCGGACCCAGTCTGTCTGAAGAGCACAGCCGGGTCCTTTGATTTTTCTATTAAAAAGCTCAAGCAAGCGCTTGATACCACTTGCCTATCACCTTGCGGTTGCGCTTTTCAAGGGTCAGGGTGAGCTGCTGGATTTTATCCTGGATGTCAGCCACACCCCAATTGTTATCTGCTATAGTCCGTTTCACCACCTCCAGCAAATCCGGTGTAAGCGAGGTTTGGGTGAGCATGTCCACCAGGTGCCAGGCAGAATGTGCCCCAGACAGGCAGTCCATCGTGATGGTCTCCAAACGGCGCAGGGCTTCGCGCATCATTTCCTGCCCTTTTTGCAGGTCGCTGGATTCAATGTAAATGCGGTTGATGGGTTCTGTGCCTGAAGCCCGTACGCGTAGATAGTAGTGGTCGTCACCGGTCTCATCCTGCAGCTGCATTTCCACGAGTTCATAGCGGATGCCGCCCAGGTAGGTGATCTTCAGCCCAGCCAGGCGCAGGTCTTCCGGTTGCGTGTGCAGTGCCAAATCCAGGTAATAATCGATAAAGGCTTCCTTAGCCTCCAGGGGGGCGTCCACATCCGAACGACCAGCCATAGAAGTCGGGTCAGTAGACGTGCCGTAGGTTGCCCACAAACCTGGCAGCTGAATGGTATCCTCCCACAATTCTTTCAGGGTGCTCAGCGGTTTATCCTCGCGCGTGCCGTAATAGGCAAGCATGTCCATGATCAGGATGTTTGCCCAGGGACCGTCCTTGTCTGTGACATGTCCGCGCGAGGTCAGCCCGGAGGATTCCTCCCCGCCAATCAGGATGCGGTCGCGCCAATCTTCCGGCAGCACCTTGAGCGCATTGTAAGCATTGTCTGTGCGCCGGATTTCCTCGATGTATTTGATCCCAACGGGGACTGCAAAGGCGTTCTTGAGTGCCCGCGAAGCAATATCGCCCACCCGGCATTTATAAATGCGCTGCCCCACGTAGCCTGGCAGGGCTCCTTCTGCCGGCTTGTTGGCTTCATTACCCGGGATCATCCCAGCCAGCGGCTCAATCAAAGGCGAACCGGTTTGGGTAGCGATCACCCGCCCGGTAATGCCCCGATCCACCCCCAAATAGCGCACCAGCATGGTCAGAATCTGGTTGGGTCGGTAGTACACACCGCCCTTATCCACAATGCCGTAGCGGTCCGCATCGGTATCCATACCCATTCCCAAGTGTGCACCCGTCTTTGCCACCTTCTCTTTCAGCAGGTAGTTAAAGGGCTCCTCCGGGTTGGCGTAATCCTGCCCGCCAAGTTCCGGGTCGCATTCGGCATGCAAAACCGTGTGCCGAACGCCAGCCTCGCCAAGCAGCCTGGTCAGGTATCCCCGCCCGGAGCCGTGCATTTCGTCGACAACTACGTGTTTATCGGCAAAAAAGCGCCGGATGCGGTCAAAATCGATCGGGATGCGGGCGTTGCCATTGCCGTTGTTCATGATCCATTTGATGTAATCATCCAGCGGGTCAAAGCCCACAATCAAGCCCCGCTCCTGGGCGCTGGCCATATCAGCCACACGCCCGGCAAAATCTACCAGTTGCAGTTCATTGATGCGAAAGGCAATAAAATCGGTAACATTGGTGGGGGCTGGGTAGCCCAGGCGCGGGTTAAACTTGATGCCCTGCCATTCCGGCGGATTGTGACTGGCTGTGGCAATAATCAAACCCGCCACTTCGTCTTTTGGCACCACTTCGGTCTCATAGAATGCCAGTGCTGGTGTAGGCACATCCCGGTTGCCAATATCCATCCGGAAACCGTTTGCCAGGCAGGTTTCTGCAACCCAGTTTGCGACCACATCTGAGTTGCGCCTGGTATCGCGACCCAGGACGACGCGCTTGCCAGAAAGGTCTTCAGCGCCCACAAAAGCGGGGACGTTGTCGTTATTCAGAAAGTCACAGATGGCCTGAACCACCTGCCTTGCCCGGGTTTCAGTAAAGTCGTTCTGCCAGCGTCCGCGCACGCCTGAAGTGCCAAAGCGCAAATATTTGCGGTTGTAGATCTCGCGCAGCAGCCCAAGCCGTGTGCGGGTACCTACCAGGATGGGATCGCTTGTGCGCACGCGCAGTGCGTACAGGCGCTCGTAGATATTACCCACCTGGATCACCCGGTATGCCATGAAGCGGTCTGGGTCCTTGTGGTCATCCAGGCTGTCCACCAGGGGCAGCACTTCCACGCGGATAGCCTCGGCCAGGTTCTTGAAGGCTGGATTGGTCAGATAACGTTTTGCTATGGCGATCGCTTTACGGCGCATATCCCCGGAACTGGGCAGATACTCCTGATCGATCTGTTCCCGATAGGCCTGGGTTTGAGGGTTTTTTGCCAATACCAGTTCCAATCGGCCCTGCGTGCCTGTCGCTGCCAGGGTTAAAAGCAGGCTGATAACCCGGGAGGAGGTCGGCAGGTCTAAGGCCACCGCTTCTGGGTTTAGGTCCAGCCACAGCCCGACCTGGTCCAGAAAAGTATTCATTGCCGCAATGGCCGGCTGCCAGGTCTCCGGCTTATCGGCCACCAGGATATCCCGATTGAGGCGGTTGAACGTGGAAGCCAGATTGGCTGTAAAATCAGAGGGGAGTAAATTTGCAGTCATATTCTTTCCTTTTTGGTGAGTTTATAACGACGGTCTCGGCATCAGTCCGCCATCCGAGACATTCAAGACTTCAATTTTTGCGCCTTCAGCAGTGCCTGTTTCACGCTGCACCAGGTCACATACCTGCCAGGCTACACCCGCCACTTCTTCAGGTGTGTGACGCGTATCTGTTTCAAGCATCAGGCGGAACTTTGGTTCCGTACCCGAATAGCGCAGGTTTTTTCTGACCAAGCCAGGCAGCATGTCCGGCAAAGCATTCTCCAATGCGGTCAGCGAAGCAATGCTTTTAAGATCTGGTTTAGTGGCAACATAACACGAAGCGATCAACTGCGGAAATTTCTGGATCTTTCCGGTCAGGTCCGACAAGCCATTGCCCTGACGTATTTTCAACAGCTGCGCAATAAACAGCGCAGTGCGTACGCCGTCCCCAGTGCGATGGTCCGGATCCAGCAAGATGATGTGCCCGGACTGCTCACCGCCCAGCCCAATTTTTCCTTGAGCATCGGGAAGTGTGGTTAGCTGCTGCAGCGCTTCAGTGACATACTTATCGCCTACCGGGGTTTCGACCATATTAATGCCCCGCTCTTCACAAAAACGCACCAGGGAACCGTTCGCCATGGTCGTGGTTACCAGGGTGTCTCCCAGTAACTTTTTCTGTTCAAAAAGGGTTTCAGCCAAAATTGCCAGAATGTGATCGCCGTCCACCATCCGTCCCTGTTCATCCATCAGGATGACCCTGTCCGCGTCGCCGTCGTACGCAACGCCAAGGTGGGCGTGCTGCTCGCGCACCACGGTGCCAAATCGGGTCGGGTCCGATCGCACAAATTCCGATCCTGCAGACCGATTGATGTTCAAACCATCCGGAGCGATGTGCAGCGCCACCACATAGGCACCTAAACGCCTGAACACTTCAGGGCCGACCTTGTAAGCCGCCCCGTTGGCGCAGTCCATAACCACCTTCAGTCCGTCCAGGCTGGGCTGGTTGGAAGTCAGATCCTGGAGATACAGTTCGTGTAGTGCACTGCCGTCCATTACCGTGCCAAAACCGGACGCATCGGGATCAAGGGAAGCATCGCTTTCCAGCAGCGTTTCTATTGCCAGTTCCATATCTCGTGCAATTTTCATACCCTGGGCATTGAGCAGTTTGATGCCATTTTCTGAAGCCGGGTTATGGGAAGCAGAGATAACAGCCCCAGCCACCGCTCCCGTTTTTTGGATCAGGAAGGCGATTGCAGGGGTAGGAAGGATACCAAGGTCAACCACATCCACGCCGTAAGCCAGCAAACCAGCTGTCAGCGCATTCTGGAGCATCTGCCCCGACTGGCGCGAATCCCTTCCAACCATAAAAGTGGCGCGTTCCTGGCTGTTTTGGGTCAAAATTCTACCAGCAGCCAAACCCAGGCGCAGCACAAACGCAACATTCATAGGATGCACTCCGGCTGTGCCCCGGATTCCATCTGTCCCAAAATATTTCGGTTCCGTCATTAATTACATTTCCTTTAGGATGCGTTCAAGCGATCGTCAGGTCTGCCACGACTGGCAGGTGGTCTGAAACCTTGTGCGCAAGTTCGCTGTCCACTACCCGGCAGGCATACCTGTCCAAGGCAGTTTGTGGATAAAAATAGATGTGATCAACAGCCCCAGCGGTAGGATGTGTGGAGATGTCTTCCTGTGGAACGAGCCGTACAAATCCCCGTTCCTGCACTAAAAGCTTTTCCAGCCCGTATTCGCCAGCGCAGGCATTAAAGTCACCCATCAAAATAATGGGCAGTTTGGCTGCCAAGACATGTTCTTCAATCATGGCAAGGACATTATTCAGTTGATTAGCCCGCATCTGCTGGGCTGCCTCTACCGTCTGCTCCTGGAAATCCACACCGCGTTCGCCCACCAGCGTGGTCAGGTGCAGGTTCACAAGGTAGGGGAAAGGCGCTTGTTTGATCCGTGTCAGGATCACAAAGCGCGGATCGGTATCGCGGGAACCCTCGTATGAGAGCGGCTGGTAGATAGGCACATTCCGCGGCACACCTTCATGGGCTGTGTCCCCCAGGCGGGAAAAAGCAATCCGTGAAAAAATGGCATTGCCTTTGGACCAGTCCCACCAGTCATTAAAAAGACCGTTCACCATCAGGTCTTTCCTGACCTGCATATGTTTTTTCATGGACAATGTTTCCCCATAAAAATAGTACTGGAACTGGGCACCCTGCCGGATCTGATCCACCATGCTGTGCCGGATTCCATTCACGTCAACATGCTGGGCAATTTCCTGAACCGCCAGGATATCCGGCTTGATTTCTGATATGAGCTGGTTAAGTGCAGCATTCTTTCCAATTACCACTTCCGGGGCACCCAAAAAATTTTTTACTCCCCCACCCAGATTGAGGGTCATTACCCTAATTGTCAGCATGTGCGCAGTAGTTTCCTTTCATTCAGAGCCTGTGTCAGTTGCACCTTTGAATTATACCAACCAAGTTGACGGTTTTTCATCCGTAAAAACTCATAACGGCAGATAAAACGCCAAAAAAAGGGGACCTAACGACCCCACATGCTGCCTGATCGAACCTGTTTTATAACTGCGCAACCCAACAAACAAAAAGCCCGGGCACTGCCGGGCTGTGAAGGGAGAGAATTAACAAGCTTGTATGTGTACGGCTATTCCCGGAGTGGGTTGACCGGGCAGCTGGTTGCTGCTTCTTCGCTGGGTTTGAGAGTGTCCGCCTCAAACTCGTCGAGGTATGCCACGATATTTTCAATCGGTATCTTCCAAACAAAAGTGTTGCCGCCAGCCCGGGAATCGTATTCATACCCCTGTACCATCCACTCATCCGGAAAACGTAAAAATTCGATGTTGCCGTTTAATTTCGGCAGAAGGCATAGCAGTTGGGTGATTTGGGAAATAGTCAGATCTGTCTGAATATCGTCCAAAACCGAAAAAACCATCTTGGGAACGCTTGTGATGATGTCCGGGCGGTTCAGCTTTTCCATGATCGCGCACATCACCAGGGTCTGATGCTCCGTGCGGATCACCTCG
>CAYVWM010000099.1:0-7609 GCA_964455505.1 uncultured Anaerolineaceae bacterium | reverse complement strand
ACATCAGTTCCGTAACCCAGGATATCAGCAGCTATATGATCTATTCGCCGAAGTTCGATGTAAGGAAGATCCTTCCGAGCGATCTGATCCTGGAACCAGGCGACACTTTTATTTTATACAATGGTCCTGATCTGGAAAATTTCCCTGAAGACCAGCGATGGCTCAATGAGTCAGCCCTCACAGAGGTATTGGATGAGGTCTGGTTAACAAATGCTGCCGCCAGGATAATCTACTACTTCATTTACTACCCAAGTATTACCCCATAGAGCGCTGGTAGTAATTAAGTGTTATTGCCTTGTTTCACTCGATAACCTAAAATATTGATAATCAAATAAGACAGGAGCTAGATATGAAAAAATCACTTTCAATTTTAATGTTAGTTGTCTTCCTGCTCGGCGCCGTTGTCGTCTCCCCAAAGGCGGTTTACGCGGCTGCCCTGCCCGCTTATGAATCTGCTATCCAGATTCAGAACCTCGATCAGGTTGCCGTAGCAAATATCTCAATTGCTTACTACAATCCCGATGGCAGTCTCGCAGTTTTGCCGACTCCCTACACGAACCCTGTTGCTGACACCGTGCAGCCTGGCTCTTCCAACACTTACCTCCCCATTCACCCTGATGTTGGTTTCAAGGGATCGGTTGTTGTAAGCTCGGACAAGGAAATTGCAATCATCAGCAACTTGACCATCGCCGCCACCAACCGCGCTCTTGGCACCTACACTGGTGTTGCGTCTGGCGGACCATCACTCTTCTTCCCCCTGATCGACAAACGCAACAACGTCTCTGTCTTCAGCATCCAGAACGCGAGTGGTGTGGTTGCTAACTACGTAATCGATTTTGTGCCTATGCCAGGTGGCGGCTTTGCTGATATTGCCGATCTTCCTGGAAGCCTCGAACCAGGCGCTGCTGCCACCTACAATATGGCAGATTACAATGGCGCGAATCCCTGGTTGGGTTCAATCAAGGTCACTGCTTCCACAGGTGCTTTAGCCGGTGTGGTAAGCAATGTGAACACAAATGTACCTGAATCCCCAACCAACGGTGTATACAACGGTTTCTCCGGCGGAAGTACTACCGCGATCTTGCCTTTGATTATGGAAAACAACAACGGCAACCGCACTGGTACAAGCTGCCAGAATCTTGGACCCGGCACTGCCACCATCACAATGTCCTATACTCCTTCCGCTGGCTTCCCTGCCCGCGCAGATGATGTGTTTGTGGATGTTCCTGAGAATGGTATTGCAGTCAAGGTCATGGACTATCTTGGAACAACCAAGTGGGTTGGCGGCGCAACAGTTACCGTCAGCGGCTCTGCGAAAATCGCCTGTGTTGTGAACCAGACACGTCCTGCCAAGAAGAATTCCAACCTCTACGAAGGTTTCAATCCTGCTGCCGCAACTGACACCGTTGTGATGCCTCTGATCATGAGCAAGAACGGTTCAACCACCAAAGCTTTCACGGCCTTCAGCGTAGCATCAGCAGATGGTACCGCCATCAACGTTACCTGCGACTGGAAACCCAGCGAAGGATTTGCAGACATTGCTGACACCACCAAGAGCGGTGCTGCAGTGCTCGTTTTCAGCCAGCAAGTTGGGTTCAGTGCTGGTGACACCCGCTGGATTGGTAGCGCAGTTTGTACAGAAAACGGCGGCAAATCGATCGTGGCTGTGGTCAACCAAAGCCGCGAAGGTCTGCCCTCCGACTATGTTCGTGATGTAACCTCAGCGTACGACGCCTTCAATCAGTAAAATCTGGTTCCAAAGGAACGCCCCAATACCCATTGGGGCGTTTTTTATTTTGGTTTATAATCACAACCTGATAAATAATGATTGAAATTCGGCATGCCACCATTGTTGACTCATCTAATTCCCAATTCGCTTATGACAGTCTTTATAGCGAGGGAGGAATTGACCTTTCAGATTCCTATTACTTATGGCTCCTCGATAAGATAAACCCAATTCCTGGTAAATTTCTCGTTGACGTGTCTTGTGGCAGGGGGAAACTTGCCGCTTTTGCCAGGAGCAAGGGACTGAAAGTAATTGGTTTGGACTTTTCCCTCAGTGCAGTCAAAGTTGCCCACCAGCTCGATCCGAATCTGGACCTGATCATTAGCGATGGTGAACAAATCGCCCTGAAAGAGCAGTGTGCCGATTACGTCACACACATCGGAAACCTTGAGCATTACCAAAACCCCTCACTTGGAGTCCGGGAAGTTGCAAGGATCCTCAAACCCGATGGCACGGCAATAATCTTGCTTCCTAATGGATTTTCAATTGCAGGGAATGTTCAGCATGTTCGTAGAACTGGCTATGTTTTTGATGATGGTCAGCCTATCCAGCGCTACAACACACGTAAGGGTTGGCAGGACCTTCTGGAAACGAATGGATTGACCGTTATTAAGACGATTCGGTACGAACACTTCTTGCCCCGGACAAAACAGGATTGGCTCTCCCACCTAAAGCGTCCATCCCGCTTACTCCGTTGGGCAGTGGCGTGGGCAATCCCTTTCAACCTCTCAAATTGCTTCGTCTATTTTTGTAGACGCTCATCTTAACCAGAATAAAGATGGTATCCCTCTCGGAAAAAATTAAAGCTTTCTACGGCAGCCACGGCAAATTGCTGAAAGTATTGCTCTACTTAGTATGGGCATTCCTGTTTGCATTTCTGGCGTTCACGGTTTGGAAATCCCGCGATCAACTACTGCCCTACCTGGCAAAAGCTGATTATTCTCAGTTCATCATCGTTGTAGCAATCTACCTGCTTGCCCTGTTTCTCGCTGTCCTGAATTGGGCGGTGATCATGCACGCTTTTCAGGGCAGTATCTCTTTATGGATGCATGCCAGGATCTATCTGGTATCCATGGTCTCAAGACGCTTACCCGGGACGATTTGGTATGTTGGCGGCAGAATGGTGCTGTATAAACAGCTTGGTGTTCCTTCCCTAAAAACTGCCTCAGCCAGTGGGATCGAATTCATTATCAGTTTTGTGGCGGATGCCCTGTTGGCAGCCTTTTTTATTCCCTTGGGACTAAATCTTTCCAAAGTCTGGTTAATTCCACTTATCCTTGTCGTTGTTCTTGGTTTGTTGGTCTTGCGCCCAAAGACAATCGACAAAATTATGACAAAATTAAAGTATCCACTTGCCCAGCCGGTTCGCATGAGCCAGGTGATAGGCTGGTTATTCCTGCGGATGGCTTTGGTTTTGGCTGGTGGCGTGATGATCTTCTTCACTATTCGGATTTTCACCCCCCTCGATATTGACGCGCTTTTATTTGTACTTGGAGCAAGGGCACTTTCTGGTGCGGCTGGCATGCTCACCTTCCTGTTGCCCAGCAGCATGGGGGCGTCCGACCTGACCTTGCTGGCAATGCTATCAACCATTATTCCGACTTCCCTGGCAACAGTGATTGCGCTGCTGGTTCGAATTTACACCACCCTGTTTGAGTTGGTATTTGGGTTGGTATTCTTTATCCTTCTCAATAAGTCATTTCCGTTTAACAAAATGAGAAGCACTGCCATGGAGACCATGTTGACGGCGAATAATGGGAAACATCTTGAAGAGAATCAGCGGGAAAACACAGATAATTAATTGATAGTCAGGGGCAGGAGGATGGTATAGACAGCTTGGTAACTACTCACCCGATCCAGGTAATCCTCACCAAATTTTCCACCTATCACATAAATATTATCCCCAAGCAGCACGTAGGCCGCCTCGGAAATCGGGCTGGCAGCCTCGGAATTTATGTTGATAATCTGCCACTCTCGCTGAACCGGGGAGTAATGGAACTGGTCAATCGCACCACTGTCGAAGGACTTATCCCCTATAATGGCAATCTTGTTGTTGAGCTTGATGGCAGCGTAGCCTGATAACTTTTCGGGAAGATTAGGCTCAGCCTTCCATGGATTTTCATTTTCGAGCTCGATGTAGGGGCTATAACTTTCGTTTATGTTTACTTTATCTTCCCCGTCCAAGCCCCCCATCACGTATATCTTGCCGGCATCTGCATACACGGAGGGGTTAAGTCTGGCGCTTGGCATGGGGCTTGCCTGGTTCCAGGAGTCTGTGTTGGGGTTGTAACGCCAGACCGTGTCCAGGGCTTTTTGAGAATCCCATCCACCAAAAAGATAAATTTGCCCTTCGTAAGAAGCCAATCCATACGCGCTGAGTGCCACAGGCAACTCCGAAAAAGATTCCCATTCATTCTTTCGAGGATTGAATACCTCTAGGACCTTAGTGAGAGAACCATCTTCTTTTTTTCCACCAGGTACGTAGATTCTTTCCCCAATCACCGCCGCCGAAGCATCATACACGGCCGTTGGCTTTTCTGTGAGAGTTGACCAGGTGTCGTTGATGGGGTCGTACATTTCAACGGAAGAAAGCACGCCCAGGGCTGAGCGACCGCCAATGACGATGATTTTGCCATCAAAAGTTGCGACTGCCATACTACTGCGGGGTTCTTTCATCGATGCCATATCCACCCATTTTTGCTGTGGAATTTCGGCAGGTGTTATTTGGGGCATCAGAAACGCTGGTTTGGCAATTATTACGTACAAACCCGCGATGATCAACAGGCCTAAAAGGATAAAGAACCATCGTTTTTGAGTGATAAATTCCTGCCAGGTTGGCTTTCTATCCTCAACGTCGGTGCTTGGGGTTTCCTGGTCCTCATCGTTTTGGGTTCCTGGTGATTTGATAATCCCATGTTCAATCGCGAATAATGTTGCTTCTGTGCGAGAGGTTACATTAATTTTTTGGAAAATATTGCCAATGTGTACTTTTACCGTGTTAACACTGATACCAAGATCAACAGCAATTTCTTTATTGCTTTTCCCTTGTCCAACAAGTTGTAAGACCTCTACCTCACGGTCACTGAGTATATTAGCATCCATATGATCTATTATCGCGTTTCAATTTGCTCGTGTCTTGCTTAAAACCAAATCTCTTGAGTAAAACAAATCGTCAACTATTCTGAAGTGGCAAGAGCATTTTACCTTTCTGGGCGAAAAATTGATTGTTATTGTAATGTCCTGCCCCAGAAAACCCATTCAGCCAACCTGATTTTTGTTTGCCTCGTGGGTAGTTCTCCATAAAAAAACACACATTAAAAGCCAGGTATTTGCCCGGTTCAAACAGATAAAGTATAAACCAAAACAGATTTACTCAAAAAGTTAGTGCGATATGATCAATGGAAATATTCTGCTCCAGGGGCCGGCCTTGAAGGTATTGCCGCTCAAATAGTAGGTCCTGCCAGTTCCGCCATACCACGAAGCTTCTGATGCCAGGCGCGGGCGGCCGCCCTGAGTGGCGGCATCCCAGTTGATATCCACGTCTCTGAAGGTGATGTCCATTGCCTTGCCAAAGCAGTAATTCGTGCAAGCATTTAACGTCGTTTTTTCAACCACCATGAAATGCACGTGATGCCCGGTGCTTGCTCCTGTGTCATCTACATTCGCAATTTTCATGCCCTGCGAAACATACACCCCTCTGATTTTTACACTTGCGGGGATGCTGTTCTTGGCAATGTGCAGGTAAATCTGATAGGTCCAGGGAGTCGTGGTGCGATCTTCCAGGGTGATGCTGTTGGTGCAGCCCGAGTCCCCGTTATTGCAGGTGTCGCGCCAATGATAAACATAGCCGCCTTTAGCCGCTGTTAAATCAAACATTGTTCCGTCCGCAAAATCAAAAGCGTATGTGCAATAATAGGTTGGCGTACACGAAGTATGCCCCATCGACCAGGTCAGGCGTTTTGTCAGCCCTCCCATCCAGGGCAGTTTGTATCCCCCGTAAACTGTGCCGGTAGGACCTGCTTTTGGGTCGGCTTCAAAGTTGAAACGCTCCGCAATCTCATCATCTTTAAAATCGGTGGTCATGAAGAAGTCGTTAAACTCGGGATCTGAAATAAGATGCAAATTCCAACTGCCAGCTGCTTCATCCCAGATAGCCAGCACAATCTCCGGCTCTCTGGCAAGGCTTTCTCCGGTTTCCGGGTCGTTTTCTGCCATCCAAAGTACAGCCTGCGTTTTTGTTTCATTAAAATGGACATCATCCAGCGTCCAATTATCCTGCCCCACGTTTTGGATCAATTCAGGCAGCTGGGTATAGAGCAGGGTTTCAAGCGGAGTTTGCTGCTCAGGCGCAGGGGTTGGAATGATAATGTCTTTGGGGGACTTAATCGAATTCTCACTGAAAATCAAATAGACTGCCACCACCGCCAGGAGAATGATTGGAATCCAAAGCTTGGTCGCGTGACTCTTGCGCGGCGAGGGTTCGGTATTTGGTGTGTAAGTTTGATTACTCATAAGTCCACCTTCATTGATAGATAATATTCAATTAATTAGTTGCAATTATCTTGCCAGTAAAAACTCTTGGCCGTCAAAGATTAAGGGTTCGACCCAAGGCTGAAAATAGGCTCAAACCCTCATTTGGGAAGTACAATTGACCTGATATGCGATGACACTGCCCGAAGACCCTTCAACCTCTTGTCCAAAAACCACATCCCTTGCCAGGATGATCCTTGATGATGTTCTGACCACCCTCAACGTCAAACGGGTTAAAGCCCTGCGATATTGGATTACGTTTCTGGGGCGCAAGCCTACCCTTTGGCTGGCCAACCTTCTCAGCCGTTGGGACACGCAGATTGCGCGCAGTTCCTTCCTTGAAACCGCACGGGACGCGCTTAATCTTTTCACAAGTGGATTCGAACAGTTTTCCGCCGAAGAAATCCCCCGCACCGGACCACTATTGGTAGTTTCCAATCACCCCGGTATGTACGATTCGATCGGCGCGATTGTCGCTGTTGCCAGAGAAGACGTGCGGGTTGTGGCCGCGCGCAGAGAGTTTTTTCGGGTCCTGCCAAATATCAGCAGTCACCTGCTAAGCATTGAGAAAGATGCCAGCTTGCGACTGGAGGCAATGCGCCACATCATCCAATCTCTCAAAGATGGCCAGGCGGTAATTATCTTCCCAAGCGGTGGGCTCGAACCAGAACCAGCCTTGATGCCAGGGGCAACCGCCGCGCTTAACGAGTGGTCTGCCAGTGTCGGTATCTTCCTCAGCAAGGTCCCCGAGACGCGCCTCTTACCCATGCTGATCAGCCAGACTCTCAGCCCCAAAGCCTGGCATAGCTGGATGGCGCGTTTACCAAAGACCCAAAAACGCCGCCACCAGGC
Source organism: uncultured Anaerolineaceae bacterium (assembly GCA_964455505.1). Lineage (GTDB taxonomy): Bacteria > Chloroflexota > Anaerolineae > Anaerolineales > Anaerolineaceae > Mesolinea. The sequence goes on along the minus strand of CAYVWM010000099.1, from coordinate 441 downwards.
AGCCATGGGCTGGCAGTTTCTCAAACAGCGAGTCAGCAATGATCCGGATTGGAAGCAACCCCTGCGGATTGATACTGGCAGGATCAAGACCGCCTGCGAGTTGGAGCCGTCACTCGACCCCAAAAGGCTCGCTCAGGCTGTGCAGGAAGAGATGAGGTCCTTATTATTTTCGATCTATCCACCAGATCATCTTTAGTAGGGAGGGGGCTTGACCCCTTCCACAGCATGGCCGCAAAGGATGTAGAATCCACCAAGCCATCTCTCGCAGGGAAGGGGCTTGACCCCTTCCGCAGCATGGCCGCAAAGGATGTGGAATCCACCAAGCCATCTCTCGCAGGAAAGGGGCTTGATCCCTTCCGCAGCGTGGCCAAACGGAACTGTGCGAAACCGTTCCCTACGATGATTACCCAAAACACAATCTCCAACCCGCGCCACCTTTTG
>CAYVWM010000098.1:5436-7737 GCA_964455505.1 uncultured Anaerolineaceae bacterium | reverse complement strand
GAGCAAAGGCTAAGCAATTGCTGCGATACCAATCTACTCCTAACACAGCCAGCAATTATTGGGTAAAATTAGTTAAAGATCACATATATTGAGGTAACCATGACCAGATCCGCAGCGCGCAGCGCCTATCAGAAAAAATACCCCTACCCCCGCCGGCGTTTCATCCGGCGCTTACTGCAGGGCGCTATCGCCGCTGCTGCCGGCGTGATTACCGATTACACCATCGAAGGCAAGGAAAACCTGCCCAAGCACGGCCCGCTGATCATCGTCGGCAACCACTCCCATTTCCTGGACTCGATCGGCCCCATCCACAGCACTTCCTACCTGCTGGAGTTCATCAACGATTCAATCATGCCGAACGCCCCCGCCAACATGCGCTTTCTGCCCAGCCTGTGGGGCACGCTGAAAATCCTGCAGGGCACCGCCAACCTGGAAGCCATGCGCGCCGCCGAAGCGGTGCTCTCGCAGAACGGGGTGCTGGCCATTTTCCCGGAAGGGCACGTGCAAAAACTGCCGCTCGGCCGGCCGCTCCCGGGCGCTTCCTTTTTAGCCCTGCGTTCGGGCGCACCCATCCTGCCCATCGCCACCTACAGCGAGGACGACTGGGACCTGTTTGGCACACTTTCTCGCAAACGCCGTCGGGCGCGCATCATCACCCGCATCGGCAAGCCTTTCGGACCGCTCGGCACAGGCACCGACGCCATCCCCGGGCGCCTGGAGGTGAAAGCGGCCGGCTGGGAAATCATGAGCCAGATAGCCCAACTGCTGCCCGAGCATGTCCGCGGCCCTTACGGCCAGCCCGCCCCCAGCCCGCTGCAGGCCTGATCGGCAGACCCCCCCGAGGTGTTCCCCCCCTGCCCAAAGCATTAACATGATTCCAACAGTTACCTGTTAACATTAGGGGATAAGCAGTGCCTTTATAAGGAATGTATCAATATTATGGACTACAAGGATTATTACAAGATACTGGGCGTGAACAAAAACGCCACCGAAGCCGAGGTCAAGAGCGCCTACCGGAAATTGGCGCGCAAATACCACCCCGACGTGAACCCGGACAACCCTTCCGCGGAAGAGAAGTTCAAGGAAATCAACGAAGCCTACCAGGTGCTTTCGGACGCTGAAAAACGCCAGAAGTACGACCAGTTTGGCTCGCAGTGGCAGCAGTACCGCTCTGCTGGCGGCCGGCCGGAGGACTTCAACTGGGGTCCCTGGCAGCAGCAGCCCGGCGGCGCCCAATACCGCACTATGACCCAGGAAGAAATGAACCAGATGTTTGGGGGCATGGGCGGCTTTTCAGACTTTTTCCAGACGCTGTTTGGTTTCGGGATGGGCGGCATGGGCGGGTTCAGCGGGCAGCCAGCCCCTGGCCAACCGCGCACCGGTGCAGGCAGACGGGCAAGCTCCCGCCAAATGACCCAGGATGTGCAGCACGAGGTGGAAATCAGCTTGGCGGAAGCCTACGCCGGCACCAAGCGCACCCTGCAGTTTGAGGGCGGCAAACGCATCGAAGCCAGCATCCCCCCAGGCGTGAGCACGGGGTCGCGCGTGCGGTTGAGCGGCCAGGCGGGCGGGGCGGACCTGTATTTGCGCATCAAAGTGCTGCCGGAACCCAACTTTACCCGCCGGGGCGACGACCTGTACGTGCGCGTGCCGGTGGATATCTATACGGCCGTGCTGGGCGGCGAGGTGAGCGTGCCGACGCTGGGCAAACCGGTGCGCCTGACCATCCCCGAGGGAACAGACAGCGGCAAGGTGTTCCGCCTGAAGGAACTGGGCATGCCCAACCTGAAAAAGCCGGGCGAAAAAGGCAACCTGTACGCCACCGTGGAAATCCACCTGCCCAAGAACCTGACCAACGCCGAAAAGGACAAGGTGCGCGAACTGCGCAACATGCGCCGGGCACAGTAACGGCTTACGCAGGCAAACATCCAGGCGCCGCCCTTTTGCGGCAGCGTTTTTGTTTTTTAGGGGTGTGCTGCTGGGTTCCGGTATGGCTGGCACCGATGACCTTGTGGGAATTGCATGCAGGCCTGGCGCATCCGCACATGAGGCTGGCCGCCGCATCTGCACATGAGGTTGACTGCCGCATCAGGAACGTGGTGCAGGCCTGGCACATCCGCTCATGAGGTTGGCCGCCGCATCTGGAACGGGGTTTGGCCGGCGCATTTGCCCCTCCGGCTCTGGGGCGCAGGCCTGGCACACGCTGCCCGCCTGCTCTCAAGGCCCCAAACCAACCCAATCCTTGTATTTCGGCTGCCGCCGAGCCTGCTGGCAGGGTATAATTGCCAAACGTTTGAAAGA
>CAYVWM010000098.1:0-5426 GCA_964455505.1 uncultured Anaerolineaceae bacterium | reverse complement strand
CGGGCAAAGCATGACCAACACTACCCTCAAGACCATCACCGTATTCTGCGGATCGGCCGATAACCTTTCCGAGGACTACCTGCAGGGCGCACACTGCCTGGGCGGCCTGCTGGCCCAGCGCGGCTGCCGGCTGGTTTTCGGCGGCGGCAAAACGGGCATGATGGGTGCGGTGGCCGACGGCGCCCTGGCGCAGGGCGGCGAGGTCATCGGCGTGATCAACGACGGGCTCAACACCCCCGCCCTGGCCCACGCCAACCTGACCCGCATGGAAGTGCTGCCCGACCTGCAGTCCCGCAAAGCCCGCATGATCGCCCTGGCAGACGCGCTGATTGCCCTGCCCGGCGGTTTTGGCACCTTCGACGAGGTCTTTGAGGCGCTCACCTGGTCGCAGATCGGGCTGCATCAAAAAGCGTTGGGCTTGCTCAACCTGAACGGCTACTTTGACCCCTTCGTCAGCCTGGTCGCCCATGCGGTGCGCGAGCATTTTGTTTACCCCGAGCACGAAAGCCTTTTCTGCATCGCCGCCGACCCCGACCTGCTGCTGCAGCAGGTGGCAGCCTGGCAGCCGCCCCACAACCTGAACCGCTGGGTGGACCGCCCATGAACGCCGAATTCCCCATCACCACCCTGTTTATCGACCTAGACGATACCATCTACCCCACATCGGTTGGGCTCTGGCCGCATATCCACGAGCGCATGCTCACTTTCATGCATGAAATGCTGGGCTTTTCCTACGAGGAAATCCCCGAACTGCGCGACCGCCTTTTTTACACCTACGGCACCACCCTGCGCGGGCTGCGGATCGAATACGGCATCAACCCCGACGGCTTCCTGGATTACGTGCACGACGTGGACCTGACCCGCATCCTGGCGCCCGACCCCACCCTGCGCCAAACGCTGGCTGCTTACCCGCAGCCCAAGTGGATTTTTACCAATGCCAGCGCCGGGCACGCCCGCAACGTTTTGGGGGTGATGGAACTTGACGACCTGTTTACCGGCATCATCGATGTGATCCGGATAGACCCCTACTGCAAACCCGAGCCGCAGGCTTACCAGATCGCCCTGCAGGTGTCCGGCAGCCCCGACCCGCGCAACTGCCTGTTTGTGGATGACCGCTGGCAAAACCTTGCGGCTGCGCGCGAACAGGGCTTTGCGGTGGTGCTGGTTGCCGACGAACCCCGGCCCGGCTTCCTAACCATCCCCCGGCTGGCTGACCTGCCGCTGGTCTTTCCGGGTTGAAACCCTGCAGCGCGATTCAAATAATTCATTAATGCAATCATGGTATTCTTAGCAAATATTTAGATGTAATTGGAGAACCAATGCAGGAAAAAACCTTAAAAACGATATTGATTGTGCTGCTGGTAATGGTCATTGCTGCAGGCGCATTTGTAGGCGGAACTGTGTTTGGCGGGCTTGCCTTTGCCGCTCCCTTTCAAGAGCTGCTGGATAAAGACGACAGCCCCGAGACAGGCATTGTGGTAGAAGTGCCCACCAACACCCCGTCGGAAGACCCCACCGCTGCGCCGCTTACCGTCGTGATCGACACCAATTCCCCCAAAGACCTGGAGGAACTGTTTCTGCCCTTCTGGGAGAGCTGGCAGCTGCTGCACGAAAACTACGTGGACCAACCCCTGGACGACGTGGAGCTGATGCGCGGCGCTATCCAGGGCATGCTGGCCGCCACCGGCGACAAACACACGTCCTACATGAACCCCACCGAGTTTGAGCAGGCCAACGCCGACATGGAAGGCGAATATGAAGGCATCGGCGCCTGGGTGGACATCACCGGCGATTACGTGGAAGTGGTTAGCCCGATGAAGGGCTCCCCCGCCGAAGCCGCCGGCCTGCGCCCCAAGGACATCGTCATTGCGGTTAACGGTGAAGACCAGACCGGCATCCCCGGCGACCTGGTGCTGCAGAAGATTCTTGGCCCGGCCGGCGAGGCAGTCGTCCTGACGGTGCGGCGCGGCGATGAAGTCCTGGACTTTACGATTGTGCGCGCCAAAATCACCGTCCCGGTGGTGGAATACGAGATGCTGGAAGAGGACATCGCCTACGTGGCGTTGTATACCTTTAACGATAAATCCACTTACCAGCTGCGCCTTGCGCTGGAGGACCTGCTGGAGCAGAACCCTAAAGGGCTGATCCTGGACCTGCGCGACAACGGCGGCGGCTACCTGGTGACCGCTATCGAAGTGACTTCCGAGTTCATCGCAGACGGGGTCATCATGTATGAGGAATACGGCGACGGATCGCGCGATATCTATGAAGCTGAAGGCGGCGGTCGGGCGACCGAGATCCCGCTGGTGGTGCTGGTGAACGAAGGCACCGCTTCCGCTTCGGAGATCACCGCCGGGGCCATCCAGGACCGCGGGCGCGGCAAACTGGTTGGCGTGGTCACCTACGGCAAGGGCTCCGTGCAGAACTGGATTCCGCTCAAGACCGAACCCGGCGGCGTGCGCATCACGATTGCGCGCTGGCTCACGCCCAACGAAAAGCAGATCAGCGAAGTGGGGCTCACCCCGGACCTGATCGTGGAAATGACAGACGAGGACTACGAAGCCGAGCGCGACCCCCAGCTGGACGCTGCGGTGGACCTGCTGCTGGGGCAGTAGACCCGCTCTTTGTGCGGATTTGTTTGACAAATTGGAGGCAAAATGCCCATTTATGGTTTCAATCTGAATTATCTTTTGTATATGATCCCGGGCTTGCTGCTCTCGCTCTGGGCGCAGCTGAAGGTCAAATCGGCCTATGCCAGGTGGAGCCAGGTGCGCAACTACCTGGGCATCACCGGGATGGAAGCCGCCCAGCAGCTGAAAAGCCGCGTCGGGCTGGAAAACGTGTCTGTCTCACGCGTGCCCGGCACGCTCACCGACCACTACGACCCGCGTAAAGACAGCCTTGCGCTCTCGCAGTCAGTTGCTGACCAGCCTTCGGTGGCTGCCATCGCCATCACCGCCCACGAATTGGGGCATGCCCTGCAGGATAAGGAAAGCTACGGCCCGATGCGCCTGCGCAATGCGATTGTGCCGATGGTGAGCATCGGGTCCAACTTCGGCATCATCCTGGTGATGATCGGGATCGCCCTGCAGTTTGCAGGCCTGGCCTGGGCGGGCGTGATTATGTTCTCGGGCACGGCGCTCTTTTCACTGATCACCCTGCCGGTGGAGCTGGACGCTTCCAAGCGCGCCAGGGCCATGCTCAGCACGCACGGCCTGGTGGCCAACGAGCAGGAAGCGCTGGGCGTCAAGCAGGTGCTGGACGCCGCCGCGCTCACCTATATCGCCGGGCTGGCTACGTCCATCATGCAGCTGCTCTATTACGTTTCTGTGGCCGGGCGCGCCAGCGGCAGCCGGCGCTGAGCCTTTTGCACGAGACTAACAAGCCCTTCAGGATGCCCCTGGGGGGCTTTTTTTATGGTTGGGGATGACGTAATGAAGCCCATGCAGGAGACCTGACGGTATAATAGGGCTCATCATTCCATTTTTTTGCAAAACGAGGTGCCGCATGGAAGGTATCAACATCCCGGATTTAACCACCCACCTGATTGTGATTGGCGCCACTGCTGTGGTTGTGGTAGCCATTTTGCTGATAAGCCGGCGCGCAAAAAAGGGGCGCCTGGCCGCCCTGCAGGCGCTGGCGCAGCAGCACGGCTGGCGTTTTGAGGAGCTCAGCGGCCGCCTCAGCAGCGGCTACCGGATTGACGGCGGAGCATGGTCGCTTGAGTCTGTTAAGGTTTTCAAGGGTCCGGACCCTGAGCCGCACCTTTCCAACCTAGCGCAGAGCACGGTATGGCGTGCCGGGCAGACGCTGCCGGCGGGCAGGAACCTGCTGATCGGTCCGGCCGTGCCCAACGCGGCGCTGGGGCAGGTGGGGGAAATGCTAAAGCAGAAGGTGCTGCAGCGCTACCTGGGCGAAAGCGCCGAAGGGCTGCAGGAAGTGCAGGCGGGCAGTTCCACCTTTTTGCAGCATTTTATGATCCTTGCCAACGACCCGGATGATGTGAAGCGCCTGTTTTCGCTGGATGCCGAGATGGCGTTGATGCGCTGGAAGGACAGCAAACCGGTGGTATTGATTACGGGGCAGGGCATTGAGATCCGCATGGAAAACCGCCACCTGGAAAAGGAGGAGGATGTTTTGTCTGTGGTGCGGCTGGGGGAGTCTTTTCTGAAGGTGCGCGGCTGGTAGATTGGGCTGCCCGCGTGACGGCTGCCGACCGCCAACCATCGATTACAAGACTACAAGACTACCCGAGTACAAAGTCTCCGTGCTTGTCTCCTTGCCCAGCGCCCTGTTTGCTGTAGCCATGCATTGCAACGCCTCCTGCAAAGGACTACCCAACTACCCTCAGTTCTCGCCGGTTTGCTAAGCATCCCCGCCCGCACCAAGTGCGTTCCTTGGGGTGGCAAAGCGGAGTGGGACGAAACCTTGCGAGGTTACTGCGATCGGTTCTCGCCGGTCTCTGACCGTGCGAGGTATGTGACCGTTAGGTCTCCAATATGATTGTACATCTGCCGTAGGCATGCAGCGGAAGCCTCCAGACGGACCGCATCATCCCGGCTCTTTGGACGCAGGTGGAACTGCGCCCCTACCTCTGGATTTTTTATCGTAGGGGACGACCTCCGTGTCGTCCCGGGTATGTGGGCACGGTTGGACCGGATCATCTTTCCGTAGGGGATAACATATGCGCCTGCCGTAGGCGTGCAGCGCAAGTTTCCCATTGGGGCTACATGACCAAATGACTATTTGACTACCCGAGTGCGCCTGCAGTAAGCGTGCAGCGCAAGATTCCAGACGGACCGCATCATCCCGGCTCTTTGGGCGCAGGTGGAACTGCGCCCCTACCTTTTTTCGTAGGGGACGACGTGTGCGCCTGCCGTAGGCGTGCAACGCAAGTTTCCCAATGGGGCTACATGACCAAATGACTATTTGACTACCCGAGTGCGAAGCCTCCTGTAAGGACTATCGGACTATTCGACTAACAAACTACCCGAGTGCGCAGCCTCCTGTTAGCCGAAGGCATACACGGCAAAGGACTACCCAACTATCGACTGTTGACTATCGACTCATTTGGAGACCTACGGTCACAATCCTCGCACGGTCCGGAGACCGGCGAGAACAGAGTGCGCAGCCTCCTGTTAGCCGAAGGCATACACGGCAAAGGACTACCCAACTATCGACTGTTGACTATCGACTCATTTGGAGACCTACGGTCACAATCCTCGCACGGTCCGGAGACCGGCGAGAACAGAGTGCGAAGCCTCCTGTTAGCCGAAGGCATGCACGGCAAAGGACTACCCGGCTAATCGACTACCCGGCTATCGACTGTTGACTATGGACTATCGACTCAATTGGAGACCTACGGTCACAATGGGGTGGCAATAGTTTAGTGGACACTTGCCTCTCTTATTTCGAACTCCAAAGGA
>CAYVWM010000097.1:0-7762 GCA_964455505.1 uncultured Anaerolineaceae bacterium | reverse complement strand
AGATATTTAGTGAGGAAGAATTATGGCAAAACAAGCACGTACAGCACGCAGAGCGACCAGTTCTCGTAAAGTCAAGCGCCAGATTTCGACAGCACAGGTGCACGTTTACGCGTCTTTTAACAACACCATCGTGACCGTCACTGACCTGCAGGGCAACACCCTTTGCTGGGGCAGTTCCGGTTCGGCTGGTTTCAAAGGATCGCGCAAGAGCACCCCATTCGCTGCCCGATTGGCAACCGAACAAACCATCAAAGTCGCCCAGGGTATGGGCGTCCAGGAAGTGGAATTGTTCGTCAAGGGACCCGGTCCCGGCCGTGAAGCAGCAATCCGTGCAGTCCAATCGCTGGGTATCAAAGTTCGTTTGATATCCGATCTGACGCCGGTACCCCATAATGGCTGCCGACCGCCCAAGAAACGCCGCGTGTAATTAGGAAAAAGGAAGAAATCATGGCAAGATATATTGACCCAGTTTGTCGTTTATGTCGGCGCGAGGGAGAAAAGCTTTTCCTGAAAGGGGAACGCTGTTACACCCCCAAATGCGCCTTTGAAAAAAGAAGCTATGCACCAGGTATGCACGGCAAGTTCAGCGCAGCCCGTCCGGGCCGCGAGTCCGACTATGCCAAGCAGCTGCGTGCCAAGCAAAAAGCCCGCCGGATCTATGGGATCTACGAACGGCAGTTCCGCCGTTACTACTCCCAGGCACTGCAAATGCGCGGTCTGACCGGTTTTAACCTCCTCCAGATGCTCGAAACCCGCCTCGACAATATTGTTTACCGGTTGGGTTATGCAGCCAGCCGGCCCCAGGCGCGTGTTTTGGTTAATCACGGGCACTTCCTGGTCAACGGGAAGCGCGCAGACATCCCCTCCTATGTTTTGAAGGTGGACGATGTGGTAACCGTGAAGGAAACCTCCCGCGACAAGGTGTTCTTTAAGGGCTTACGCGAAGAAGCAGAAGGCCGCACGGTTCCCACCTGGCTGGCCCGCGACCTCACTAACCTGAGCGGCCGCATGCTGCGTCTTCCTGAGCGTTCAGAAATAGACGGTAACCTCAACGAACAATTGATCGTTGAATATTATTCGCGCTAATCCGACTTTTAGTTTAGTCTCACGTCAGTGAGACTGGTTAGGGGTAACCGTGACAGGAATTATGGAAATAGTAACACCAAAAGTAGAGCGGGAAAACGAAACCCGCGAATACGGCAGATATACCATCAGCCCGTTGGAACGCGGCTTCGGTGTCACGCTTGGAAACGCCATTCGCCGGGTTCTGCTGTCCTCACTTGAGGGCGCAGCCGTTACCACGGTGCGTTTTCTGGATGTGATGCACGAGTTCAGCACCATCCCCGGCGTCCGCGAAGATGTCATCCAGGTCATGCTGCAGATCAAACAGATCCGCATGAAACTGGATAAGGTTGATACGGCGCAAATCCACCTGGATGTGCGCGGTGAAGGTACGATCACGGCTGCAGATATCATCTGCCCGCCAGAAGTTGAGATCATCAACCCCGATCTGTACCTGTTCAGCATGACCGAACCGAGCGCCCATGTGGAATTGGATATGACCGTGGAAACCGGGCGGGGCTACCTGCCTGCAGGCGAAAGATCCCAGCGGCTGCCTATCGGCGTGCTGCCGGTAGACGCCATCTTTTCGCCGATCCGTCGGGTGAACTGGTCGGTTGGGAATGCCCGCGTTGGGCACAGCACCAATTACGACCGCCTGACGCTTGATATATGGACAGACGGCACCATCGCCCCCCAGACCGCTCTGGATAATGCGGTTCAGATCGTTATGCAGCACCTGAACTTCATCAACAGCAGTGAAGAAGAACTGGTGTTGACGACCGCAGCGCCTTTGGAGGAATTGGAACCCCGCATGAACAGCGAAGAACGTGAAACAGCCATCGAAAGCCTTGATCTTTCGGTGCGCGTGTTCAATGCGCTCAAACGCACCGGCGTTTCAACCGTTGGCGATGTGGTGGAGTTGTTGGACAAAGGCGAAGGCGCCATGCTCTCCATCCGCAATTTCGGTGAGAAAAGCCTGACAGAACTCAAAGCCAAGATGATCGAAAAAGGCTTTATTAAAGATGAAGAAGTGGAGTAGGTAGTTATGCGACACCAGGTAAAAGGATATCGGCTTGGCAGAGACGGCGGTCACCGCACTTCCATGCGCAAGACGATGATCAAGCAATTATTTGAATACGAAAAGATCCAGACCACCCTGGCCAAGGCCAAGTCCATCCAGGCAGATGCCGAAAAGATGATCACCCTGGCCCGCAACAGCCAGCAGGGCAGCGAAGTGGAACAACTGAACGCCCGCAGGAAAGTGGCCGGAGAACTGGGCAACGCCAGTCAGGAAATCGTCAAGAAACTGTTTGACGACATCGCCCCGCGGTTCAAGAATCGACCGGGCGGCTACACCAGGCTGCTCAAACTGGGCCCCCGCCTCGGCGACAATGCCGAAATGGCCTTGCTTGAGTTGGTTTCTGAGTAAACCCCGGATCTTTATGGGTATGCGCCTTTCCTACCCTGAAAGCTGAAAGGCATGGCACATTACAAACTTATCCTCGCTTACGACGGCACGGACTTCAACGGGTTCCAGCGCCAGGCGATCAAGCAAAGTGTACAGGCGGAAGTGGAAGCAGCCCTGCGCAAGCTTGGTTGGCAGGGGCGGGCAATTATGCCCGCCGGCCGCACCGACAGCGGCGTGCACGCCCTCGGGCAAGTGGTCAGCTTTACCTTTGACTGGAAGCACAGCGACCAGGTGCTGCAAACAGCCCTGAACGCCCACCTGCCGGAAAGCATTGCGGTGCAGCGCGTTTCGCAGGCAGCAGCGGGTTTTCACCCGCGCTACGATGCGCTCAGCCGCACCTACCGCTACCGGACCTACTGCCAGGCAGCCCGCAACCCCCTGCTGGACCGCTACGCCTGGCGGCTCTGGCACAGCCCGGACCTGGACCGCATGAACGCAGCCGCCCAGGACCTGATCGGAGAGCACGATTTCTGCGCTTTCGGCAGAGCCCTCAAGCAAGACGCCACCACCGTCCGCAAGATTATGCAGGCGGAATGGACAGGCGGCACCTGCCAGGCAGAATTTACGATCACGGGCAATGCTTTTCTGTACCACATGGTGCGGCGCATCGTCTACGTCCTGGTGCAGGTTGGGTTGGGCGAACTGCCCGGCGATATCGTCAGGCGAGGTTTGGAAACGGGAACCACCGGCAAGGTCAACCTGGCACCAGCCAGGGGGCTCACCTTGCTGAAGGTAGCGTATCCAGAGGATTTGGAAGAACAGAGCTCCTGCTGAGGCAGAGTTTGTGATTGAGAAAACGGAGAAAGTGAAAGTGGAAAAAACATACGTTCCAAAAGGACAAGTTAGCGGCGAATGGTATCTGATTGATGCTGCCGGTGAAAGTCTTGGAAGATTGGCAACCCAGATTGCCGCACTGCTGATTGGCAAACACCGCCCGGACTATACCCCGGGTGTGGTTATGGAAGACCATGTGGTGGTCATCAATGCCGATCAGATCGCCTTCAGCCAGACCCGCATGAAGGAAAAGAAATACTACCGCCATTCCCAATACCCCGGCGGTTTAAAAGAGGTCACCATCACCCGCATGATGGAAACCTACCCGGATCGTGTCATCAGGGCTGCGGTGCGCGGCATGCTGCCGAAGAACCGCCTGACTGCCAGGTATCTGGACAATCTGAAAATTTATGCTGGTTCTGAGCATCCGCACCAGGGGCAGAACCCGAAACCGTTTGCAGAGTAGTAAAGAGGAATTATGGAACAATATACAGAAGCAATTGGAAGGCGTAAAGAAAGCAGCGCCCGCGTCCGTGTGATGAATGGCAGCGGCAATTTTGTCGTCAACGAAAAAGCGCTGGATGCCTATTTCACCCGTCAGGGGGATGTTTCCGCCATTACGGCTGCATTTGATGCCGCCCAGCAGAACCCTGCCCAGATGGACGTCAGCGTGATAGTAGAGGGCGGCGGCGTCAGCGGTCAGCGCGACGCGGTCAAACTCGGTCTCGCCCGTGCCCTGGTCTCAATGGACGAAGGTGCCCGCCGTGCCCTGCGCGAAAAAGGCTTGCTCACCCGCGACGCTCGCGTCAAGGAACGCAAGAAGCCAGGTCTCAAGCGCGCCCGCAAAGCCCCGACCTACACCAAGCGTTAGTCTTTGCCTGATGGCGGAGCCCCAACCGGGTGCACTCTGCCCGCAGCGAATGCATTACAATATAGAGGCTGTCCAACCCCAACGTTGGGCAGCCTTTGCCTGTCTGAAAAGGGATGTGATGGCATCCTGACCTTGAGGAAAAGAGAACATTGAACCTGATGGAAGCAATTACTGGTATCGTCATCGTTGGTCTGGGTTCTGCCGGACCGGAACAGGTCACCCGCGAAGCCTGGGAGTGGCTCTCGGGCTGCCGCACGGTCTACCTGCGCACCCGCCTGCATCCCGCAGCAGCCGGCTTGCCCGCCCACCTGGAGGTGCACAGTTTCGATGACCTGTATGAACAGCACGAAACCCTGGCGGAAGTCTACGAAGCAATCGTGGCGCGCATTCTGGCGTTGGGGCGCGAACCCGGCGGGGTCACCTATGCCGTGCCCGGCAGCCCCCTGATGGGCGAAGCCACCGTGCAAACTATCCAGCAGCGCGCCGCCCAGGAAGGCATCCGGGTGCGCCTGATCCACGGGTTGGGGTATGTAGAGCTGGTCTGCGCTGCCCTGGATATTGACCCCAGCGCTGAAATGGTGCTGGAAGACGCCATCCGCGTGGGCGGTCTGCATGTGCCGCCATTCCCCCCTACCAGCGGCGTGCTCATCTGCAACGTGCTTTCCCGGCGGGACGCTTCCGAATTGAAACTCACCCTGATGAGCGCCTACCCCGACGATTACCCGGTGCGCCTGGTGCACGCTGCCGGCACGCAAGAGCAAATGGTTGAAGACCTGCCCCTGCATGCCATAGACCAATCGCTGCACCTGGGCATGCTTTCCACGCTTTACCTGCCCAAACGCGAAGCGGGCAATTCCTTTGAGGATTTCCAGGAGATTATCGCCCGCCTGCGCGCCCCCGACGGCTGCCCCTGGGACCGCGAACAGACCCATCTTTCGCTGCGCCCCTACCTGCTGCAGGAAACCTACGAAGTGTTGGAAGCGCTGGACAACGAATCCCCCGACGAACTGAAAGAAGAACTGGGCGACCTGCTGCTGCAGATCGTCTTGCATGCCCAGATTGCCACCGAAAACGAGGATTTTCGCATGAGCGATATATTGGCTGCCATCAGCACCAAACTGGTGCGCCGCCACCCGCATGTTTTTGGAGAAATCCAGGTGGATTCGGTTGATAAGGTGCTCACCAACTGGGAAAAGATCAAGTCTGAAGAACGCAAAAACAACGGCGCAGCCCATAAGCTGGGCATGCTGGACGGCATCCCCCTGGCGCTGCCCGCCCTGACCCAGGCCGACCAGATCCAGCGCCGCGCCCAACGGGTGGGCTTCGACTGGCCGACCATCGCGCCGGTGCTGGCCAAGATCCACGAGGAACTGGCGGAGCTGCAGGCTGCCGAAACTGACCTGGAACGCCAGGCCGAAGCCGGCGACCTGCTCTTTGCGGTGGTCAACCTGGTCCGCTGGCTGGACATAGACCCCGAGACCGCCCTGCGTGAATGCAACCTGCGCTTCCGCAAACGCTTTGGCTACATCGAAGCCGAAGCCGCCCGCCAGGGCAAGCCGGTGGAAGCGCTGAGCTTTGAGGAAATGGACCGCCTGTGGGAAGAAGCCAAAAAAGCGCTTCTGCCTGGAAAGGCAAACGATTAAGGCGCAGCAATGACCGACCCGGCTGAACGCATACCCCCGCTGGAAAGTGCTGCTGCAGGCATGGACCCACCGCTTTCTGACCAGGAAACAGCAGTTCCGGCTGAAGGCGCCCAAAACGCCGGCAGGCAGATCGCCCGGGCAGCCGGCGTGGTGATGATCGCTTTCATCATCAGCAACCTGGTGGGGGTGGTGCGCGGGATGGTTATCACCCGGGCATTCGGCACCAGCGCCAACCTGGACTCCTTCAACGCCGCCAACCGCATCACCGAACTGCTCTTTAACCTGATGGCAGGCGGGGCTTTGGGGTCGGCCTTCATTCCCCTTTTCACCGGATTCCTGACGCGCAAAGACCGCAAAGGCGCCTGGCGCCTGGCGTCCGGCGTGGTGAACGTGGTGGTGATTGTTTTGGTGGCGGCTTCGGTGTTGGTGTGGGTGTTTGCGCCCTGGTTGGTGGAAAACGGCCTCTTTGTGCTGGTGCCCGAAACCGACCCCGGGCAGATGGCACTGACCGTGCGCCTGCTGCGCATCATGCTGCCCACCGTGACCATCTTTGGCATCAGCGGTTTGGTGATGGGCATGCTCAACGCTCACCAGCATTTCCTGATCCCTGCCCTGGCGCCGGCGCTGTATTCCCTGGGCATGATCTTTGGCACCCTGCTGCTGCCCAAAGCCTGGGGGATCGAAAGGCTGGCGGTGGGCGTGGTGATTGGGGCGCTGGGGCACCTGCTTATTCAGCTGCCCGGCCTGCTGAAATTACCCGGACGGGTCTACGAACGCAGCGCCGGCATCCGGGATGCGGCTGTGCGCCAGGTGCTGCGCCTGATGCTGCCGCGCCTGGTGGGGGCGGGGGTGGTGCAGCTCAATTTTGTGGCCAATACGATCATCGCCCTGGGCCTGAGCGAAGGGTCCGCCAGCGCGCTAAGTCTGGCCTTTGCCCTGATGCTGATGCCCCAGGCTGCCATCGCCCAATCGGCGGGGATCGCTGCGCTGCCTACGCTTTCAGCCCAGGCGGAATTGGGGCGCTACGCTGACCTGCGCCAAACCCTGGCCGGCGTGATCCGCGGGGTGCTGCTGCTGGCGCTGCCGGCGGCGGTTGGTCTCATTTTGCTGCGCTTTCCGCTGGTGCAGGTGCTCTATGAGGGCGGGGCTTTTGACGAACGTTCCACCCAGATGGTGGCCTGGGCGCTGCTCTGGTATGCCGCCGGGCTGGTGGGGCACTGCCTGGTGGAAGTGCTCAGCCGCGCTTTTTACGCCCTGCACGACACGCGCACGCCCGTGATCGTGGGCGTGGCGGCCATGAGCCTGAACATTGGGCTTTCGTTTGCATTTGCTGCCTGGTTTGGGCGGATAGGCTGGATGCCGCACGGCGGTCTGGCGCTGGCCAACTCGCTGGCAACTGCGCTGGAGAGCGCCGTGCTGTTGGTGCTGATCCGCAGGCGCCTGGACGGATTGGAAGGCAGGCGCATCCTGCAGGGGGCATTGGCAGGCTTGCTGGGGACCGGGCTGATGGGGGCGGCGATCCTGGTCTGGATGCGGATGGTGGATTCAGGCGCGCGTTTGCTGATGCTGGCGGGCGGCTTGCTGCTGGGGCTGGGGGTGTACGGTCTGGCGCTCTGGGCGCTGCGCGTGCCCGAATTGGCTGCAGTGCTGCAGTCGCTCAGGTCCCGGCTCACCCCGCGCAGATAGTATTTCGCTTCTTGCCGCAGGCAGGGTTTCCATTCCCCGGACTAACTTCAGGCTTACCCGTGCGTACACTGGCCTGAAAATAATTATCTCCATCACTAAAGCGGCCGTAAGGCAGCGGCACATCTGCTGCTGAGAAACAAACTTCTCTCCCTCACGGAGGGAAAGAATAAAAGTGAGGGTGCCAATTGCTGGGTTCTCAACACTCAGTTCTCGCCGGTCTCCGACCGTGCGAGGAATTTGACCGTAGGTCTCCAACGT
>CAYVWM010000096.1:0-7779 GCA_964455505.1 uncultured Anaerolineaceae bacterium | reverse complement strand
TGTATTACTCAACGGACGGCGTCAGTTTTGAAAAACTCACTCAAGTAAGCGAACCCACCCTGAGTTACCAGCACAGCGGCTTGCTGAGCAATACAACCTATTACTATCAAGTGCGCGCTGTGGACGTGAACGGGAACCTCGGTGAGTTCTCTATCATGATCAGCCAGACGACCGAATCGACTGGCGCAGTGATTTTCCTGCCAATGATTACCCGTTAGTTCTGGCAGTGCCCTGAAAAGCACACTCAGGATTAACCAATGCGGGAGGCTTTTGCCTCCCGCATTTTGTTATAAACGTCCTGCAAAAATACATTTTAGCAGGCTGAGAATCGTAAATATAGAAGGAGTAAGCTTAACATTTTTCCATAACTTACCTTTAAGTTAATCCTTACCTGCCGATGTTGGCTGCGGTCAACTATACGCCCTTGAACGTCCTTTACCATGTGCTGACCCCCTCACACAACAACCTTATCCTAAAATTGACTTTTAGCCTTTTTTCCGGCATAATTAGGTCTTACAGGCGTGGGCAGGAGCCAAAACAATACCTCAGGCTGGGTTAATCGACACCCACTTGAGCAACAGGGAAGTAAATGGAAGAGAACAGAAAACAGGGCATCATAATCAGATTGGTGGGGGTGGTGGTTGATGTCGAATTTCCTACTGGCGACCTTCCCTCTATCCACAACGCACTCCTCGTCAGAAATCCCTATGGAAAAGACCTTATCCTGGAAATCCAGGAGCATGTTGGCACAACCGTGGTCCGAGCCATCGCCATGGGCAGCACCGCAGGCTTGCGCCGCGGCCTGAATGTTATCGATTTGGACACCTCCATCAAGGTGCCGGTTGGCAGACAGACCCTGGGGCGCCTGTTTAACGTGCTCGGTGAGCCGATTGACCTGGGTGGAAAAATCGAAAATGCTGCGCTGATGCCCATTCACCGCAAACCGCCGGCACTGAGCGAACAGGTCGTTTCTCAGGAGATTGTGGTTACGGGGATTAAGGCTATCGACCTGCTGACGCCCTACCCCCGGGGTGGAAAGGTAGGACTGTTTGGCGGTGCAGGCGTCGGTAAAACTGTGTTGATGCTGGAACTGATGAACAATACCATCCAAAAGCATTCCGGGATTGTGGTCTTTGCCGGTGTTGGCGAACGCAGCCGCGAAGGAAACGACATGTGGCTGGAGTTAAACGAAACCGGACTGCTGGGTTCCACCATCCTGGTGTTTGGTCAGATGAACGAACCGCCCGGAGCGCGCCTGAGGGTGCCTTTTACTGCATTGACCATGGCGGAATTTTTCCGCGATGAAGAAAAACGCCCTGTTCTGATTTTTATTGACAACATCTACCGATTTATCCAGGCCGGTTCAGAGGTTTCTGCATTATTGGGGCACCTCCCAAGCGAAATGGGTTACCAGGCCACGCTTGATTCAGATGTTGGCCTTCTGCAGGAACGTATCACCTCTACCAGCAGCAGCAGTATCACCTCTGTGCAGGCTGTCTACATCCCCGCTGATGATTTGACTGACCCAGCGGTAGCCACTACATTTTCGCACCTGGATGCAACCACGGTGCTCTCCCGTCGGTTGGTCACCCTGGGCATCTATCCGGCCATAGACCCGCTGCAATCCCATTCCAACCTGCTCTCACCCGAGATAGTAGGTAAAGACCATTACCAGACCGCCATGCAGGTCAAATCTACCCTGGCGCGCTATGAGGAATTGCAGGATGTGATTGCCATTCTGGGCATTGAGGAACTTTCAGTCAGCGACCAGCAAATCGTTACCCGCGCCCGCCGTCTGCAGCGCTTTCTTACGCAGCCTTTTTTTGCGGCAGAATCCTATGTGGGCATCAAAGGCGCCTATGTGCCGCTGGAAGACACGCTGCAAGGTTTCAGGCAGATTTTGGATGGTGAGTTGGACGACCTGCCCGAGCAGGCCTTCTACATGGCGGGCTCTATAGCTGATGTCTTGCGCCAGGCAAAACAGCTTGCATCGCAGGAGATAGCAGATGAAACCTGAGCTTTTGCAGCTTGAGGTGTTAAGCGTGGAAGGCATGCAGACACAGCTAAAAGATATTTACAAGCTGCGCATCCGCCTCGAAGATGGATCGTGGCTGGGAATCCTGCCCGGACACGCGCCGCTGATAGGCGCAACAAGCGACGGTCTGCTTTACTATCAGGCAGACGCAGAAGAGCAATCGCTGGAGCTGCGCTCTGGCCTATTGAGCATCAGAGATAATGTGGTCAGCATTCTGACCACCCATTAGGATTGTAATGGCCAAAGACAATGGAGTGCTGAGCACTGAATCAGAAAAAGAGATCTCAACAGACCTCCGTTCTGCTGTTGGGGCCCCAGAACGCAAGTACGAGAAAAAAACAATGCTCTCCGGCAGGGACTTAAGGGCATCCTCTATCGGTTGGGAGATTGCCCTGCCATTGGTTGCAGGTCCCTTTGTGGGATTTCTGGTCGACAGGCACTACCAAACCGGCGTCCGGTTTACGATTATCCTGCTGGTGCTGGGGCTCGTCATATCAGTGGCAAGCCTGGTGAGGTTTGTTTATCAGGAGTTTGATATTATGCATGAAGAATTAGAAGAGGTAAAAAAGAAAAGTGAACGTTCTCGTCAGTAAGCTGGGCGCATGCCTGCTCTGGTCAGTATTGGGAGTCGCTTGGGCGCTACTTTCGTTTTCCGTTATCCAGTGGTTGGTGGATGCACAACTGCATACAAGTCCATCCAATAAAACCCTGCTGCTGATTTTCGCAAACTTAGCACGTTGGATCGGTCTCGGAGGGCTCTTGTACCTGGTGGTGCGCACCTCTCTGTTGAATACCGCTTGCTTTGTAATAAGTTTAGGGATAGCTCTGCTTATTCAGATCATTTTGTTCCACCGCAAGGAAACCAAGGCAATGCAAAGGAAAGAAAGCTAGTTTATGGAAGTTATTGAACATCCGATCATCTTTTATTTTGCAGGCATCCCAGTACACGAGACGGTGGTGTATACCTGGATAGTCATGGTTATCATTCTCGTTGCCGTCCTTTTGCTAAAATGGCTGAAACCGAATTTGCTGGAATTTGTGCTCGAAATGATCATCGGAGTTGTTGATGACGTAATGGATGTTGACAATCTGCACCCTTACATTCCCTTGCTTGGGGCGTTGATGATCTTCTTGTTTTTTGCCAATTCCGTTTCTATCGTTCCCAGAATGAAATCACCCACGGCAGATATCAACACAACCATAGCCATCGCACTGATTGTTACATTCTCTGTGCACTACTATGGAATTCGTCAGAAGGGGCTTGGGTCGTACCTTAAAACCTTTGCAGACCCGATTTTTATGCTGCCAATTGAACTGGTTGGGCAATTAAGCCGCACGCTTTCGCTTGCCTTGAGGTTATTCGGCAATATCCTGAGCGGCGACCTGATTGTTGCCATCGTGTTCTCCATTATTCCAATGATTGTGCCGATTGCGCTTACAGCCCTTTCACTCTTTTCAGGGGCTTTGCAAGCTTACATTCTGACAACCCTGGCAGCATTGTTCATTTCATCTGCCGTAGCAATCAATCTTGAAAGCAGTAAACAAAAAGAAAAGAAAACCAAGCAACGTCGTATTAGAAAGGAAATTATCCATGAGCAATCTTAGTCCTGAGGTCCTCATCACCGTAGTCACCATCATCGTATCAGGGGTTGCTATTACCCTGGGCACCATCATCCCCACCTGGATGCAGGGTAAAGCCGCCCAAAAAACCCTGGAGGGAATTGCCCGTCAGCCTGATGCAGCACCGCAATTAAGAACCACGATGATTATTGGTATGGCCCTCATCGAAACCACTTCTATTTATGTTCTGCTCGTTGTTATGGTGCTGCTCTTCGCCAACCCGCTTCTCAACCGCTTTTTCGGAGGCTAAAGCATGCTCGATATCAATCTGAGCACCATTATTTGGGAGGTTGTCAACTTCCTGCTGATTGCAGTGGCGCTATACTATCTTGTATTCAAGCCGATGGCAAAACGAGCTGAAAAAAGGGCGCAGGAAAAAGCCGAAATGATGCTTGAATTAAAAGAGGATAGGGAAAAGGCTGCAGTAAAACTGCAGGAAATTGAAACAAGGCTTGCCAACCTGGATGCTGAAATTGAAAAAATTGCGGATGATGCTTACCAAAAGAGCAAACGTCTGCAGGATGATCTTTTAAAGGCAACCCGGGAAGATGCGGACAGGATTATGCTCGAAGCAGTCAAGGAAGCCCGTAAAGAACAATATGTGGATCTTCGCAAAAACCAGGAAAAAGTGGTAGATGCTATCCTCAGGATCACCGCAAATGCCTTGGATCAGGTTATTACACCCCAGGTTCATGACAGTCTGATCGAAGAACTGAATGCAAAGATATGGAACCTCGGGAAGGATGATATGCGCATGGTGCAGACCATTCGTGATTCCCTGGCTGAGCGCACGCCTACCATTTTGTTATCGGTTGCGGAACCGCTTGGAAAAGATCAGCAAATGAAAATGCTGGGTACATTCAATGCCCTTGCTGACAAAGATATTGACCTGCAAGTTGAGATCAAACCTGAACTAATTGCGGGTATCAAAGCGCGGGTAGGCGATATTGTCCTGGACAATTCCTTACTTGCGCATCTGGAAGCCATGAGAGATGATATTAACCAAATGTTGGAAAAAATAGACTCAGAGAATTATGACTGATCTAGACACTTCCACAGCAAAAACGCTTGAAGGCTTATCCCATCGAATCGATGAAACCAACCCGATGAAGGTGGCTGCCTATGAATTTTTGGATTCCTTACAGGCAGATACTAAAGAAAAGATCGCCAGCAAACCTGCCAACCTGGAAACAAATTTTTTGCTGCATGAGTTGTCCAGGATTGGAAAAGCAAGAAATCATCAGGTCTTTTTCAAAAGCGTAGGCACTGTCCAGCATATTGGTAACGGCGTCGCGACCCTCAGCGGTTTGCCTGCTGTACAACTGGAAGAACTGGTTGTTTTTCCAAACGGCGTACAGGGCATGGTCCTGAACCTGGACAGGAAGCATGTGGATGTGATCTTACTGGGCCCCGACCAGGGTATCCGTGGAGGGGATATCGCAGAGGCTACAGGGAAACGCTTGAGCATTCCAGTGGGAATGCAATTTCTTGGTAGGATTACAGATCCTCTCGGCAGACCACAAATAAACGAAAGCGCCATCATCCCATCAGAATTCCGCAACGTCGAAAGGATTGCCCCAGGCGTAGTTGAACGATCCCCCGTGAACACACCGCTTTACACTGGAACTAAGATTATCGATTCACTTTTCCCATTAGGCCGTGGGCAGCGGGAACTGATCATGGGAGATCGCCAGATTGGCAAAACAACCCTGGCGCTGGACACTATCCTGATGCAGAGGGGAACGGATGTAAAGTGCATTTATGTGGCAATCGGTCAGAAAAAAACCTCTGTGCTGAATGCCATTGAGATTCTCAAGCAAGGCGGGGTGATGGGTCAAACGACAATCATTCTCTCCAGCCCGGATGACCCCCCAGCGCTGCGCTACCTGGCGCCTTATGCGGGCATCACCATGGCAGAATTTTTACTCGATGCTGGCATGGATGTGCTCATTGTTTATGATGACCTCTCCAAACATGCGGACACCTACCGCGAATTGAGTCTTTTATTAAGGCGCCCACCCGGCAGAGAAGCTTATCCCGGAGACATTTTTTACCTGCACTCGCGTTTATTGGAACGCGCTTGCCGTCTGAACGAAACGCATGGGGGCGGAAGCATCACAGCCCTCCCCATTGTTACAACCCAGCAGGGCAATATCGCCAGCTACATTGTTACGAACCTGATATCCATCACAGACGGACAGATTGTGCTGGATGCAGATCTATTTAATAAAGGGCAAAAGCCAGCCATTGACATTGGTAAATCGGTGTCAAGGGTAGGTTCTGCTGCCCAAGAGCCAGCCATGAAGAGCGTGGTCAAAGCTCTCAAGTTGGAATTATCACAATACGAAGAAGTGGCACGGTTTGCTCGCTTTGGAACCGAAGTCAACGAAGCGACACAAAAACAGATAGCCAGAGGCAGGCGCCTGCAAAAGTTACTGGGGCAAGGCCCAAACCAACCTGTAGACTTCACAAGCCAGGTGTTGATGTTTTTTGCCATCACCAAAGGGTACATGGATTCTATTGATGAAGAGGCAATCCCCGCATTCACCAGAGACATGCTTAATCACTTGCGCTTAGAAACCCTGCAGTCGATTGACAAGATACGCTATCAAAGAAAAATGGAACCGGAAGTTGAAGAGGAAATCAGTGAGGCATTGGCTGAGTTCGTGCCGGAATGGGTGAAAAAATGGAAAACAACAACATGAAAATGGTCATGGTAGTGGTCCCAAAAAGCTGCGGCGAGGGTTTACTTTCATCACTGGTCAATGCAGGCTATTCAGCCACTTACCATGAGACCCGCGGCGGCATGCTCCGTCAAAGTCAACTTTCGGTGTTTATAGCGGTCAACGAGACTGAGGTTCCGAAAGTATTGACGGTGATCAATTGCTCATGCAAAGGTGGAGGCAAAGTTCATCAGGGTTTTGGATTGGGGGTCCTGGAACCACTTGAGACTTCAAAGGAAGACGACCTGGAAGAATCACGCAGTGCCGTAATATTTATTTGGTCCCTGGATCGTTTTGAACTACCCTGAGAAAAACGAATGGCTGCAGTGAGCAACCGCGCTAAAGGGCGCCTGGAAAACCTAAAAGCAATTGAACCTCTGCTTGGTTCATTACGGGTTTTGTCGCTTTCGACCATGCAATTGGCGACAAACAGACAGGAGTCTATCCAGGCTTATGCCAGCAAATTTGTCAGGATTCTGGCAGCACTTCAACCAGCAAAAAACAAAGCGGCACCAACAGAAAAAACATTCAGCGACCAAGCCCGCAGTGGGGAAAAGTCTCTGCTGGTCATCCTTGGAAGCAGTCGGGGTATTTGCGGGCAATACAACCATAATCTTGCGGCAATTGCTGCAAAACTGACCAGGGAAAATAATGAAACAAAAAGGCAATTAATGGCTTTTGGAACAAGGCTGCAGACTATACTGCGGGTGGGGGGTATGGAGTTTATACCTCAAGAAGCCATCAGCCGAGGGTCTACGCCAAACTACGCACTTGCCAGCAGGTTGATGCGCGAATGGATTGCAGGTTATACACAAGCGGAAATCGCACGCGTGGACATCCTCTCGTTTCGACGTCAGACCGCTAAAAACGGCTACGAACCAATGATAACCAATTTGGTCCCGGATGCCCTTACTCCTGTTAAACCCATTTTGGATGAAAGTTCTGATTGGCCTGAGCCTATCATTGAAGGCGATGCTGAGGTTCTCACAAAAAAAATATCTGAACATCTGGCAGCCATCAGGTTTTATGAACTGATCCTGGATGCCATCATCGCAGAAAACCGCTATCGTTACCAACTGCTTGAAGAAGCCAAAGAAAACGCCAGCACACTGATAGAAGAACTCTCCCTCGCTATTCAGATAGACAAACGCCAGGCTGTCACCCAACAATTACAGGAGTTGGTAGTAGGTTCCGGCATGCTGATGCAGCGCTAAGCACCATCCAACAAAAAACCACTCTAAGCAAGTGGTTTTGATTTAAATGAAAAGTCTCACGGGCATAACCTACTCCTGCCTCCGCAGGAGGCGTCCACACCAGGTGCCATCCAACAAAAAACCACTCTGACAAAGTGGTTTTGATTTAAATGAAAAGTCTCACGGGCATAACCTACTCCTGCCTCCG
>CAYVWM010000095.1:0-7941 GCA_964455505.1 uncultured Anaerolineaceae bacterium | reverse complement strand
GTCATAATCTAATAGCCCCTTGTGGCGCTCTTATCCAGAGAGGTGGAGGGACCGGCCCTTTGAGACCTCGGCAACCAACGTAAAGTATGGTGCCAATTCCGGCAGATGCGGTTCTGGAAGATGAGAGGCAAGCCAAGCACGATCATTGCCCCTCGGAACGCAGGGGTTTTTTTATGCAGACCTGAAGGAGGTATGTGACCATGACAACGACTTTTATGAAGTCACCAAAATATTTATTTACATCCGAATCTGTGACCGAGGGCCACCCGGATAAAATTTGCGACCAGATCAGCGATGCTGTTCTGGATGCCATGCTCAAAGACGATCCCTCGTCGCGCGTGGCCTGTGAAACTGCCACGAAGACCGGTTTTGTGGTGGTGATGGGCGAGGTAACCACCCAGACCTATGTGGATATCGACAGCCTGGTACGCAAGGTTGTTACAGACATCGGTTATGACCGCGGAAAAAAAGGCTTCGACGGCACCACTTGTGGTGTGCTGGTGGCTCTGGCCGGACAATCACCGGACATTTCCCAGGGTGTGGACCAGAACGGCAAAAACATTCCGGTGGAATACTCAGAAGAATATATTAACGCCGGCGGCGCTGGCGACCAGGGCTTGATGTTCGGGTATGCCTGCGATGAGACCGAACAACTGATGCCGCTGCCCATTTATCTGGCGCATAAACTCGCTCGCAGAATGGCAGAAGTGCGCAAGAACGGCACGCTCAAGTGGATGTACCCTGACGGCAAAAGCCAGGTGACGGTGGAATACCACTACGGCAAACCAGCACGCATCCACACGGTGCTGCTCAGCACTCAGCATGCCGATAAACTCTCAGGTAAGGAAGTCAGCCAGGAGCAAATTAAAAGGGATTTGATCGAACATGTGATCAAGCCGGTACTGCCCCAGGAATTGGTAGATGATGAAATGAAAATCTACGTCAACCCAACCGGCCGTTTCGTGATTGGCGGCCCCCAGGGCGACTCCGGCGTGACCGGACGTAAAATCATCGTGGACACCTACGGCGGCATGGGACGGCACGGCGGCGGTGCTTTTTCCGGCAAAGACCCGACAAAAGTAGACCGATCGGGCGCTTATGCAGCCCGCTGGGTTGCCAAGAACGTGGTGGCAGCCGGGTTGGCTTCGCGCTGTGAGGTCCAGATTGCTTATGCCATCGGCAAATCAGAACCGCTCAGCATCAACGTGGAGACGTTTGGCACTGGCAGTGTGGAAGATGAAAAGATCGCGGATGCCATCAGCAAAGTATTTGATCTGCGCCCGCGCGCTATCATTCACGATTTGGATCTGCTCCGCCCGATCTATCAGCCGCTGGCTGCCTACGGTCATTTTGGGCGGGATGATCTTGACCTGACCTGGGAAAAGACTAACCGCATTACTGAACTGCGCCAGGCAGCAGGCCTGGAATAGTCCGGTAAACTGACAGAAAAACCGCCCTGTAAACACCAGGGCGGTTACTTTTTTATTAAGCGGGGTTTATCTGCGCCAATAGAGGTAGAGGGCGATCGCTCCCAACAGGAGGGCTAATCCTGCCAGCGCAAACTTGAATGCAGCAGGAATCCAAGTGGTCTTTTCTTCTGTTTCTGCTGCTTCTGTAGGAACTGCAGCAACCTGCACTGGCTCTTCAGCAGGAAACGTATTAACCACACTGCCCGCTTCCTCGGCAGCCAGCCCTAAAATTAGGGGCTCAACATGGCCTGTCTGATTGGAATCAGCTGCGGTATCTTCAGCAATCTTGCTTTCAGGGGCTGGTTCCTCTGCAGACATACCCTCAGCCTGCAGCAAGGGTTCTTCAGCTACGCCTTCTTCAGCCGGACTGACGATGGTAACTCCCGAGAGTCCGCTGCCGCCGTAGCCGCCGCCACCCATGCCTTCAACACCGCCGCCCATTGCACCGCCTCCGGCCCAGGTAAAGATTTGCGGGGCGGATTCTTTTTCAACAGTCTCCTCATCAGCTGCTTCCATCATGAGCATGGCTGTTTCCTGCGGAACCTCAGCCTGGGGGATGGAAAAGTTATTGAAGATAAACTCGCTGGTAAAAACCAGGGCGAGCAGCAGCATAACAGTCAATGCAGCGTAACTGAACGCCGGATAAAGGACCGGTTTGGGTTTTATACGGTGAGCTTGTTCGGCAGTCAGGATAAAGTTACGCGGGGCAGGCTTGGCTGGCAATTGCTGCACCGCCATTTTAAGCTGCCGGTATTCCTTTAATTTCTTTTGTAAGGGCAGGGATTTGGCCAGACGCGCTTCAAAAGCCGCCTTCTCCTTTTCGGTGAGGGCGTTGTCCATATACGCACATAAGTTTCCCAATTCTTTATGGGTAAGTTTCGTCTGCCTGCTCATTGTGTATCCTCATCATTGAGACGATATTTACCCGGTAAAAGTTCCCCAGAATTCCGCAGGCAGTCCTGCATTTTTTGTCTGGCGCGCGCAAGTCTGCTTTTCACTGTTCCGATAGGCCGGTCTATCATCGATGCGACCGATTCGTAGTTTTCTCCAGAAATATCCACCAGCACCAAAACAACCTTAAACTTTTCTTCAAGATGTTCGACACAGCGCTGGATGGCACACTTCATTTCCTGGCTGGCCATGTTTTCTTCGGGTTTGGGGGCGTCGTCCTCCATCCAGTTGGCATTTTCAACGATTTCCCCTTCATCGTTTTCAGGTTCAAGGGGCACCGTCGGGCGGCGGCGCATGCGCCGCAGTTCATCGTAACACGCATTGGTGACAATCCGCAGGAACCAACTCTTAAAAGAGCCCCCCCGGTAACTGTTCAGTTTCCGGTACATACTGATGACAGCTTCCTGGGTTGCGTCTGCGGCGGCAGCCGGATCGGAGAGTATCCGGTAGGCAGTATTGTAGGCTGAGTCCTGATACTGCAGCACCAGACGGTTAAATGCGTCCAGGTCTCCCGCCATTGCCAGTTCAATTAGGTCCAGTTCGCTCATGTTGTTCTGTGTTGCAAGACTCAAGCCATCTTTTGGAAAACTGCCTGTCTTTATTCTACATCGTTCTGGGTATCTTTACCGGATTCAATTTCGCGCAGGTGCGGGAAAAGGATAATTTCGCGGATGTTGCGCTTGCCTGTCAGCAGCATGACCAGCCTGTCCACGCCGATTCCAAACCCGCCAGTCGGGGGCATACCATACGCCAATGCGCGCAAAAAGTCTTCATCCATCGGGTGGCGTTCCTCGTCTTCTTCAGCATAGGCCCTGCCCATCTCCAGGAAACGCTGTTCCTGTTCAAGGGGGTCATTAAGTTCGCTGAAGGCATTGCAGAGTTCAAAACCGCCAATGAAACCTTCAAACCTTTCTACGGTTTGCGGATCGCCCGGTTTGTTTTTTGCCAATGGCGATATGTCGCGGGGATAATCGTAAAGGAAGGTGGGCTGGATGAGTTTCGGCTCAAGGAACTGCTCCATCAACTCCCCGATCAGCTTGCCGCGCGAAAGGTTCGGGTTATGCTCAATAGCTTTTTCGGTCATAGCAGCGCTGAGCGCTTCGGCTGTTGGGTATAGGGTGACGTCAATCCCAGTCTCCTCGCGTAATCCCTGTCGGATTTCTATCCGTTTCCAGGGCGGCGTCAGGTCTATTTCCTGACCGTCAAAATGGATGATTTGGGTGCCCAACACTTCCTGGGCTACCTGCGAGATCATTTGCTCGGTCATTTCCATGACGCTAATGTAATCGGCGTATGCCATGTAGAATTCCAGTTGGGTAAACTCGGGATGGTGTTTGAAGGATACACCTTCGTTGCGGAAATCCCGCCCAATTTCGTAAACTCTTTCCAGCCCGCCAGCGATCAGGCGCTTCAGGTACAGTTCAAAGCTGATCCGCAGGAAAAGTTCCTGCTTGAGCTGGTTGTGGTAGGTGACAAAAGGTTTGGCAGCGGCGCCGCCGTAAATTGGCTGTAAAATCGGTGTTTCCACTTCCATGAAATCACGTTCATCAAGGAATCTGCGCAGCGCCTTGACGGTTGCTGTACGGATGCGGAAGGTTTCCCGGACATCCGGGTTGACTGCCAGGTCTACATAGCGCTGGCGGAAGCGGATTTCAGGGTCGCTAAGCAGAGCATGCCGTACAACTTCGCCGTCCACAAGTTCATCCTTGGCAGCCGGCAAGGTATAGAGCGCTTTGGCAAGCATGCGGAATGCCTTCACCTGCAGCGTCACCTCACCCCGACGGGTGCGGAACATGCTGCCGCTGGCTTCGATAAAATCCCCAAGATCAAAATTTTGTACGAATTCCTGCAGCTGCCCTTCGCCCAGTTCATCAATCCGAAACAGAAGCTGCACCCTACCGTCGCGGTCTTCGATATGGGCAAAACTCAGCTTTCCCATGTTGCGGATTGCCCGCAGCCGGCCTGCCAAAACACAGGACACTTCTTCACCAGAGCCTGCTGCTTCAGCAGAGACAAAAGCATCAATAGCTTGGCGGGTGGTGGCATTTTTAAAGGACGTGGCAGGATACGGCTCAACACCTTCTGCCCGCATCTGGGTAATTTTTTCAAGGCGGTTGTTCTCTAATTCACTGAAATCGTCCTGCAGCATAGTTTCTTCCTCATTGGTGATAAAAATATGCCCCACCGGGTCTGGGTGGGGCGCTTGTTTCTTTCAGGCTTAGCAAGTTTTGATGACGGTAATCTCGTAAGCGCCTCCTGGTGCTTCCACTTTTACCTTGTCACCAACCTTATGATTCAGCAGCGCTTTGCCGATGGGGGATTCGTTGGAGATTCTGCCCAGTCGGGGTTCCGCTTCTGCCGGCCCAACGATCATATACGTTTCGGGTTCCATACCCTCTTCCTGAAGCGTAACGCTGGAACCAACCTGGATTACCTCATTCTCGTTATCGCTCTCATCGATAATGCGGGCATTGGCAAGCAAAAGTTCCAGATCCTTGATGCGGCCTTCCACAAACGCCTGCTCATTTTTGGCGTCTTCATATTCGGCATTTTCTATCAGTTCCCCATCTTCCATGGCTTCCTGTAGCCTGACAGAAATTTCTTTGCGCTTTTCTGTTCGAAGATATTCAAGTTCCTGTTGCAGTTTTCCGAAACCTTCGCGAGTTAAATACGTACTTACCATCACTGCTTCCTTATTGTTCCTTTATTGAATTCCGTTTGCTGGTCGTTTACCAAACGAGCAAATACAAATAGCGCTTCGAAAGAAAGCCTTCCTACACGCCGAACAATATTATAGCATACATGGCTGCAGATTTGTAAAGTCCTTTCACCCTTCTTGTTTCAAAAACCTGTGCATGGGAATTGACTTTTTCTCGCATTTAGCGGGCAAATAAGTAGGTAGGTCTTTATTATGGGTCTCGCCTACAATTCTCGTATATAATTTTATAGCAATCACACGAAAGGAAGGCGCTGATGAATCTCATCGAGATGCTATTTGGAGATCCGGAAATTCGGAAATTAAACCCCCATCAAAGAACTGAGGTCAACAAACTAACACAGGAACTTATAACGATAGGGAAACGGGATGATTTCCTTTCCCTTGTTCCTGGAGGCCCTTATGACATGCAGTGCCACCATCGCGAAGCGCGAGGTATCGGCAAACGGCTGCATGAAATTGGCGGGGTGCCCCTGATGTGGGCGGTGCGAAAAACCGTCCGCCGGAAGCTCAAAGATGTCATGGCAGAGCATTTGGATCACTGCTGGAAAGATATCGGAAATTGGCAGGCATAGATCTCGCCAAACCATCCTGTATCATCAGGGTTTTGAGGCAATTTGGTATGCCCTTGCCCCGTTCAATGTGCCTGCAGATATCGAAGGTATAATTACAGGTAGAGTTTTCAAAAGAAAAGCGAGGAAAAAATGCAATCGAAAAAAATGCAAAAAGGGATCGTGACCTGCGATAAAGCCCCAAAAGCTTTGGGTCCTTACTCCGTTGCCAACACGACCGAATCGTTGGTTTTTTCTGCCGGACAATTGGGGATTGACCCGGTTACCAATGAGTTTGTGGAAGGCGGTATTCAAGCCCAAACCCGCCAGGCGCTGTTGAATCTCAAAGCCATCCTCGAAGCTGCCGGCACTTCCCTGGAGAATGTGCTCAAAACCACAGTTTTCTTAAAAGACATGGCCGAATTTGGCCTGATGAATGCGGTCTATGCTGAATTTTTTACCGAAAACTTCCCTGCCCGTTCCGCCATACAGGTAGCAGCCCTGCCAAAAGGCGGTGCGGTCGAAATTGAAGCGATTGCCCTGCTGCCGCATGATTGACCGTTTGGATCGATAGTAGATCCGTGAAAAAGCTGCACTGAAGCCAGCGATATTGCCATTATGCCGCCTAAAATTTCCGTAGTTATTCCCTGCCGCAACGAGGAAAAGACCATTGCGCTGCTTTTGGATGCATTAAGCCAACAGGATTACCCGCTTGAGGATCTTGAAATAATCATTTCAGATGGCATGTCGCAGGATGGCACCCGCCAGGTCATTGCAGGCTTCCAGCTTTCCCACCCTGAAATGCGTATCCGCATTGTGGATAATCCCCAAAGGAACATCCCGGCTGCGATGAACACAGGCATCCGCGCGTCAACGGGCGAAATTATCGTGCGGATGGATGCCCATTCGCTGCCCCGCCCGGATTACATCAGGCGCTGTGTAGAAGCTTTGGAAGCTGGGCTTGCCGATAATGTAGGGGGAGTATGGGATATCGTTCCCGGGGCGGAGGGTTGGATTGCCCGCGCCATCGCGGTGGCCGCCAGCCACCCGCTTGGTGCAGGGGATGCCCGCTATCGCTTTACCAACCAGGCGAGCTACGTGGAAACCGTGCCCTTCGGTGCATTTCAACGCAGCCTGATTGAGAAGGTTGGATTTTACGACGAAACCCTGCTGACCAACGAGGATTACGAACTCAACACCCGCATCCGCCAATCTGGAGGACGAATCTGGCTGGACCCACAGATACGCTCCACCTATTTTGCCCGCAAGACTCTGAAAGAATTGGCAGCACAATATTGGCGCTACGGATTTTGGAAGGCGCAAATGCTGCGGCGGTATCCGGATACACTGCGGCTGCGCCAGGCTATCCCGCCCCTGTTTGTGCTCAGCTTGCTTGTTTTCGGTGTGTTGGGAGTGTTTTTTACCCTTTTCCGCTACCTGTTTTTAGCCGAGGTGCTATTATACTGCCTGGTGCTGCTGATTGTTGGCATACAGCTTGCAATAAAAATTAAAGATTTCGGCTTAATACCAGGAGTTCCCCTCGCAGTTGCTGCCATGCACACAGCCTGGGGCACCAGCCTTCTGGCTGGATTAATATTTCATCCTGAACAAAAACAAGGTCAGGAGCATTAAACATGCAGGAAAAACCAAACGTACCGCGCTGGCGCTTACAGCCTTCCGAACAGCGTTTTGTGCTGATCATCGGCGACCTGGTAGCCGGCATCCTGGCTTTGTTTCTGGCCCTGTATATGTGGGCTTCTGGCGACAGCTGGATGCAGTTCTCACTGGAATTTCTCAAAACCCGCCCAGAGACCTGGTTTTATTTTCTGCCAGTCCTGTGGGTCATATTGATGGTGGAACTGTATGACCTTAGAAAAGCCAGCAATCTCCAATCCACCCTCAAAGGGATTGGGGTGGCCATCCTGGTTGCGACCTTCCTGTACCTGATTATCTACTTTGCCCTACCGCCCAGAACGCTCCCCCGCCTGGGCGTGGCGCTCTTTATCATATTTGTGGCTATCCTTACCCTGATCTGGCGGATGATTTGCATCCGTATGTTTACTGCTGCCAGCAAGCAGCGTCGGGTTCTGATCGTTGGGGCCGGAAAAGCGGGCACTGCCCTTGTAAATGAAATTGCCGACCAAATTCCTCGCCCGCTGAACCTGGTAGGGTTGATTGACGACGATCCCGCCAAATTAAACACCACCATTCGGGGTTACCCAATCATTGGCGACCACACCCGTATGCTGGATTT
>CAYVWM010000094.1:0-8058 GCA_964455505.1 uncultured Anaerolineaceae bacterium | reverse complement strand
TTTAGGAGCAGACGTCATGTCTTTAAACCAAACTGAAAAAACTGAGATTATCAAGAAGTACGAACGACAACCAGGCGATACTGGTTCGCCAGAGGTCCA
Organism: uncultured Anaerolineaceae bacterium; assembly: GCA_964455505.1. GTDB lineage: Bacteria > Chloroflexota > Anaerolineae > Anaerolineales > Anaerolineaceae > Mesolinea. The sequence continues at coordinate 7,959 of CAYVWM010000094.1, read as the reverse complement.
AATAGCCCTGCTGAGCAAACGCATCAGCCAACTGACCGATCACTTAAGAATCAACCGCCACGATGAAAGTTCACGCCGCGGGCTACTCAAATTGGTAGGTCAGAGGCGCCGCCTCCTGGCTTACTTGCGTCAGAAAGATTACGAAAGATTCCTTGCAATTACTGAATCCCTCAATATTCGCAAGAAATAAAACGTTTATTTCTAAGCTGATAATCCAACCGCCAGGGAAACCCTTGCCTTGCTTCAGGACGTTGAAGCGGCAGGGGATGTCCCTCTGCGGATTTGAAAATTTATAAAAACTATTGATGCCAGTCGGGTATTGAAAGATGGTGACCAAAGCTTGGTCAGCGGCTTTCAGTCCCTGCACTGGCACAACCAGATGAAAGGACAAAATGAAACCAGAACCAAAATATTTTTCAACCCAACTGGGAGAAAAGGAAATTACCTTTGAAACCGGTAAGCTTGCCCGTCAGGCAGGCGGGTCAGTAACCCTACGTCAGGGAGATACTGTCATCTTTGCAGCAGCCACTATGGGCGGCGTACGCGAAGGTGTGGACTTCTTCCCGCTGACCGTAGACTATGAAGAGCGGATGTACGCCGGCGGGCGTATCCCAGGTTCTTTCTTCCGACGAGAAGGCAGACCAAGCACGGATGCTACACTGGTAGCACGTCTAACAGACCGCCCCCTTCGTCCGCTTTTCCCTGAGGGAATGCGAAATGAAGTGCAGGTGGTGCTTATGTCGCTCTCTGCGGACACCGAGAATCCCCTGGATATGCTTGCAATCAATGCAGCCTCTACCGCCTTGATGATCTCTGACATTCCCTTCGGCGGACCAGTCGGTGCAGTCCGCATCGGCTATGTCGACAACCAGCTCATCGTAAACCCATCATTTTCTGAAATGGATATGTCCCTGCTTGACCTCAGAGTTGCAGGAACAAAGGATGCCATCCTGATGGTGGAATGCGGTGCAAACGAAATCGGTGAGCGTTTGATGGTAGAAGCGCTCGAACTTGCCCATCGTTCTATCCAACCCATTATTGAGTTGCAGCAGCGTATGGCAAATGAACTTGGCAAAACCAAGAAAGAAATCTCGATTTCTGTAAAAGACACTGCACAGACGGATCAGGCTGCAGATGCCATTCGCGACCGCCTCAAAGCGCTGCTTGACGAACCTTATTCCAAGGAAAACCTGTACGGCGGCATGGATGCCATCAAACAGGCATATCTCGAAGAAGTAAATGCCGGGCAGGAATTGACATCAGAGGAACTTGCAGGCTATGCCCGCGCTTTTGATGATGCCGAAAAACGCATAGTACGCGAGCGCATCCTTTACGACGGAAAACGACCAGATAACCGTCGGGTCGATGAAATCCGTGAAATCACCTGCGAAGTGAACATCAGCCCACGCGCTCACGGCTCCGGTCTGTTCACCCGAGGCGAGACCCAGGTTCTTACCCTGGCAACACTTGGTACGCCCAAAGAAGCCCAGGAATTGGATAACCTTGAGGGTGCAGATTCAAAGCGTTATATGCACCATTATAATTTTCCACCTTACTGCACCGGTGAAGTAAAGCGCATTGGCGGGCAGTCCCGCAGGGAAATTGGGCACGGTGCCTTGGCAGAACGCGCTCTCGTACCGGTTATCCCGGACGAAAAAGAATTCCCCTACACCTTAAGGTTGGTCTCTGAAGTGCTCGCATCCAATGGATCGTCGTCAATGGCATCGGTTTGTGGATCCACGCTCGCATTGATGGATACCGGCGTACCGATTAAGGCGCCTGTGTCTGGTGTTGCGATGGGTTTGATCAAAGAAAACGAACAATACGTTATCCTGACCGATATACTGGGTACAGAAGATCACCTGGGTGATATGGATTTCAAAGTAGCCGGCACCCGCGATGGGATCACTGCCCTGCAGATGGATATCAAAATCAGCGGCATAACCCCCGCCATCATGGCAGAAGCGCTTGAACGTGCAAAAGTTGCCCGATTTAGCATTCTCGACTCCATGCTTGCGACCATTGCCGAACCCAATCCATCTCTCAAGCCCCATGTTCCCCGCATCGAATCCATAAAGGTTCCGATCGACAAAATTGGGGCGATTATTGGACCAGGCGGTAAAAATATCCGGGCGCTGCAGGAAGAAACCAACACCAAGATCGATATTGATGATGATGGGACTGTATTTATTGCCTCAACAGACGGTGTTGGTTTTGAAGAAGCCAAAGAACGCATCCTGAGTATGATTGAAATCCCTGAGATTGGACGGATTTATACAGGCAAGTGCGTCCGCGTCACTGATTTTGGCGCTTTTATCGAAATCCTGCCAGGAATAGACGGTTTGGTCCACATTTCGCAGCTTGCCAGCGAACGGGTTAACAAGGTCGAAGACATCGTCAATGTTGGCGATGAGTTGACCGTTATGGTCACGGATATCGGGTCAGATGGAAAGATCCGTCTTTCCCGCCAGGCATTGCTCGAGGGTTGGTCAGCTGAAGAAGCACGTGAACACGATAATGCCAATCGAAAAAAGAGCAGTTCTGGCAACCGCAGCGGCCGGAGTGGCAGCTACAGCGGTAATCGCGATCAGAGAGATAGCGGCAATCGCAACAACCGACGCTAAGCTGTAAAATATTAATCCAATGAAAAAGCTGCCAAATTTTGGCAGCTTTTTTGATGTTTACGCATAGGATGTTAGTGGTCTATGGCTGTAAAGGGTGCTATAAGTCAACGCTGTGGAATAATCGCATACCTCGTGTGATTACTATCAAAGCATGCCATGCCGATCAAGCGCCGTCAGTAAAATCATATTGACCAATTCAGTATGTTCAATGCCATCTGCTGCTGCTTCAATAACCAGGTCGGAGATAACCGGAGAAAGTCCTGGCAGAGGGTTAATTTCCAGAATGTAAGGTTTGAGATTATCGCTGGTATCCAGACGAAAATCAACCCTGGCTACATCCAAGGCGCCCGTCACCCGAAAAACAGCAGCTGCCAGCCAGTTAAGTTCATCCACCAAGTCTTCGTCAAGAGGGGCAGGGCAGAGGTAATCAAGCTGGTCTGCCAGATCGGTTTTAAGGCGATTGTCGTAGACACCATCCGTAAGCAAATAAGGATTAAGGTCCACTTCCATTGGCGGCAGGAAATGCAAGCCTGCCTGAATGCGTTGGGCATTCTCATTCAAGGGAATTCGCCTTGCTACCGGGCCAATCAAATTACCGACCATACCCACTGTAACTTCTCGCCCTTCAATAAACCGCTCAACCAGTGCGGATTGTTGGTAATGGTTGATAATGTAGGCGATTTGTTTGCGCAGTTCATCTTCGTTATGGACAATTGACTCGTAGCTGATGCCCATGCCAGTTCCTTCGCGGCTGGGTTTGACAAAAAGCGGAAAAGTCATACCTTCATCCAAAGGCTCATCGATGCGCTCAAAAGACTGGAACTCTGGGGTTGGCAGCCCATGCCAGGCAAGTATGCGTTTCGTCATGGGCTTATCGAGGGTTAGCGCCAGGCAGAGTACTCTGGAACCCGTGTAGGGTATCCGCAATTTTTCCAGAATGGCAGGAATTTGTGCTTCGCGGGAATCGCCAAAATGACCTTCACTGATATTAAAACAAATATCTGGCTTATAGTCTCTGACAGTGTCTATGATGGTCTCGTCAGCCTCAAGAAATTCAGCCTGATGGCCACCGGAACGGATGGCATTGCAGATGGCCATGACGGTAGATTCGGAATCCAGGTCTGCCCATTGATCCGCAGACACCCCTTCAATTTTTGGGGCATTCTTTTTCAGGTTTGCAAGAACCGCAACGCGGAAGGTTTTCATCTTTAAATTATTATCTCCTTAGGTATCGGGAAATCAATCGCACTGATTATAGCACCCAACACAATGATGTAAAGGCTGCAATCCACTCATTAATAAAGTAAATGGCAGAAAAAGAAATTCTGCCATTTCTCCAATTAATTATGTCAAACTTTAATATTACTGATTGCCGTTGACTTGGATCATTTTGGCATCTTCCTGTTGAGCCTGGGCAATGCCCCGTTCGATGTCTACTTTTTGCAGCATCAGGATGCCGGCGATAAAGAAAATGACCAGGGAGACAATGCCAAAACGGCTGTTTCCGGTGAGCTGGGTAACAAGGCTCATGATGGCAGGTCCAACTACGGTATTGAATTTTTCGGAAACACTGAAAAAGCCAAAAAATTCCGCGGACTTACTCTTAGGCATTAACTTGCCAACCAAGGAACGACTGAGCGCCTGGCTGCCGCCCTGAACCATCGCAACCCCAAATCCCAACATGAGGAAGTGCCACTCTTTGGACATGAAATATCCAACGATTGCTATGACAGTGTAGACAAGCAGGCTGAGGGTGATGGATTTTTTAATCCCAAGTGTCTTGGAGATTTTGCCAAAAAGGATGGCAAATGGCGCCGCCACAAATTGCACCATCAATAATGTGCCAATGAGAATAAGCGTGCCAAACCCCAAATCGGTGCCAAAGGCTACAGCCATCGTTATGATGGTGCCAATACCGTTAGCATATACAAAGAAGGTCAGCAGGAACCAGAAAAGGTCACGGAATTTCCGAATGTTCTTGAAAGCCTCCACGAAGCGCTGAAAACCCACGGTCCAGACCTTCATGCCCAATTCATCTTTTTCAACCATGCGGGCAGGTTCTTTTACGTGTTTGAAAAGGGGAATAGAGAATACCGCCCACCAGACGGCGACGCTGGCAAGGCTCAGGCGCATCATCAGTTTGGTCGCTTCGGTTTCATCCATGTTGGGCAGCAATCTTGGACCGAGGAAAATCATGGCAACATTGATGAGGAGCAGCAGTCCACCGCCGATATAACCCATCGCGTAACCTCGGGAGGATACCTGGTCTATCTCATCATCGTTGGCAACATGGGGCAGGAGCGCATCATAAAACACAAGCGAACCAGCGAAACCTATGGTTCCGAAAATATACAGCACACAGGCAAGCAGCCAATCTCCGGGTTGGTCCACGAGGAACATCAGGGCGGTACTGACAACTCCCAGGGCCACAAAGAATGCCATGAAAGTCTTTTTTGAAGCACGGAAGTCAGCAATCGCACCCAAAACCGGGCTTATCAGTGCGGCAATCAGGCTGCCGATTGCGACTGTGTATCCCCATAAAGAAAGCGCACCTTCGGTGGCAATATACGCCAAAAAATAATTGGGCAATATAGCGCCCATAATCGTGGTGGCAAAGGATGAATTTGCCCAATCATACATGGTCCAGGCTCTTATTTGTCTTTTGTGATCGATGTCTGCTTGCATATGGTCTCCTATCATTAATTTACCCAATTTTATCTGTAATCCGCCATTTCGGGCACTTCAATTTTCCTGTGTTTCCTGGAAATCTATCCATTGCGTTACTCCCAGACTTGAAAAGATGCTGTTTATGCGCTGTAAGAAAACAGCTTCGTCAATGGTTGTGAGAAGGGGCTGGATTTCTGACCTGGGAAGTTGGTAATGCTGCAAGTAGGCTTTCAGAAATTTGCGGAAGGGCAAAATTGCGCCTTGCGGATAATATTTTTGCATTTCTGAAAATTGGCAGCGCACCAGGGCGTAAACTTCGCCCGGTGAGACGTCCTCCCTTTCACGCCAGGAAAATATCCAGGGATTCGCCTTGGCGCCCCTGCCGACCATAACGCCATCTGCGCCAGTTTCCGCAAGCATCCTTCTGGCATCGGCAACGGTGAGAATATCCCCATTGCCAATTACGGGAACGGGCAAAGTGGCTTTAAGTTCTGCTATCGGTTCCCAACGCGCGCTGCCGGAGTACGCCATTTTGGCAGTGCGGGCATGCAAGGCGATGGCTTTGGCGCCGTTCTCCACTGCAATTTCAGCAATCTCGCGGTAATTCAGGGAATCTTCATCCCAACCCAAGCGCAGTTTTGCTGTCAGGGGGACTGCAACCGCTTTGCCTACCTCTTGAAAGACCTTCGCCACCATTGCTGGTGTGCGCATCATGCCTGCTCCTGCTCCTCTTGAGGTAACACTGCGGGTTGAGCAGCCAAGATTAATATCAAAGAAGTCCGGTTTTATGTCACTTTCGATTTCACTGGCAACTTCTGCCATGCGCACCGGGTCGTTGTCCAGAAGTTGTATGGCAAAGGGTCTTTCCTCGGGTGTGAACATAAGCCGGCTTTTCTGGTAGTGTTTTTGATTGGCATAATCCAGTGCGTTTATAAACTCTGATATCGATAAGGCTGAACCCAATTTTCGGGTAATGCGGCGGAATGGCGGGTCGGATATGCCGTCCATAGGTGCAAGGATTAATTGCCCGTAAACAGGAATGGTACCAATCGTAAATGACGGGGCATTGCGTATTTCTGATTCCAATACGTCAGTCCTCAATCCGGAATAGAATGCTGATGATGCGGTGGGCAGGAACTTCCAGATGAACCTTATTTCCCGCGTCGATGGGTACTTCTTCCAGGACGCTTTCATCCAGATGGACCAGGTTGGCTTTTACAACCGGTAAGCATGCTTGCACGCTAACTTGAACAGGCTGACCAGTCAGGTTGACCCCTCGCATTACCCAACCGGTCTCGTCTACGGAAGGTTTGATCGCTGTTACCAAAAATGAAGCCGGTTCAACCGCGATCATTTGGGATCGTGTGGAAAGGCTGCCCTGGTGCAGGGTGGTTAACAGCGGCTTGAGGGGCACCTGGAAGGTTTGCGCGTAGGTTGAAGCTTTTAGCCAATTGCCGTTATGTGGGATCATGCGATAGTCAAAGCAGTGCTTTCCCAATTCCTGTGCTTCGGGCGTTGGGATAGGCGGACCTGCTTGCCCCTGCCTGGTCCACATATCATCCCTTGAGAGCCAGCCCACACAGCGCAGGAGCGTCAGGCAAATCTGAGTGCTGCCGTTCTCATCCCGCAGCACGGCTACTTCAGGCAAGCCGTAATTTGCCAACATCACTCCCTGTTTGCCATCGGAAACCTCTGTGAAGGTGCGCTGCGGCACCTCTGGGCGCGGCAGTTCTTTCCAGCTTTGGTCGGCAGTAGGCAGGTCGATTGGGCGTTCTATGACATCAAAATGACCATCATAGCGGGCAGTATCCACGTCAAGCCCAGTAGGGAAGCGCACTTCCAACCGGTGGTCCAATGCCCGGTTTTCGTAATCCACATGGAAATCTATATACGGGCAGTCTTTTTGCAGACTGACCCTGACAACGAGCGGACAATTAATCAATTCTTTGGATCTGCTGGTGCGGTCTGCTGTCAGCGCAACCGGGAGGTTCAGGCGGTAATGTATGCACATAACCTCTTCTAACGGAGACCGGCAAAACTCCACTTTTTCCACTTGCGGTTTGCTGACCTGGTCGTCTTCGGGCGGGCAATAGTTGTATTCATCACCCCGGTCACCTTTGTCCAGGTAGCTGTTGATTCCGGAGTACATTTTCCCATTGCGTTTGTCCAGCAAATGCAGAGAACCGTCTGCGGTTATTTCCAACTTCAGGAATGCATTTTCGATCGCATTGTCTGCGGTCGTGTCTTTATCAGGGGATTGAACAGTGTGTTTAGTTTGTTTGGCTACCCAGAAGGTATGCAGCCCGAATGCCGGCACATCTTTTGCCTGAAAGCGCACATGGGCACCCGGGGCATCGTAGACTTCAACTCTTACACGTTGGTGCTCCTGCGCACTGCTGACCAATGCTGTAATTTCCTGCAGGGTCTTCCCAAGGTTTTCATCATCAGGCTCAATTAGATTGGAAAAAACCGCTCTGATAATCGTTTCGGGTTGTGCTTTTATGAGTTGTGCATTCACCAGATTACGGGATTTGTGTCCATGATGGGCAGCCCCAGTGAGCAGAGTTGTGAGTTCTTTAATTGGGTAGGTGTCCGACTCAATAAACACGCTCGGTTTTGGAAGGATCTCGCAGGGCATTGCTGTTCCCTTATGGTCGATTACCCTCAG
>CAYVWM010000093.1:6521-8073 GCA_964455505.1 uncultured Anaerolineaceae bacterium | reverse complement strand
ATGGCGCTTTCGCTGCTTGTGGTCACGATTGCACGCGCAGTTGAAGCGGGTGCCAGCCTGGCAGACTGCCAGAAACTTTTTGAGGAAACCTTCCCCAAGATCGGCGTCTTTTTCACCGTAGACACCCTCGAATATCTGCACAAGGGCGGCAGGATCAACACCGCCAAGCGCCTGCTCGGTTCCACGATGAACCTCAAACCCATCATGGAAATCCGCGGCGGTAAGATTGAATTGGTCGAAAGCGTGATCTCACGCCGAAAAGCTATCAACCGCATGCTGGACCTGGTCGAAAAAGGGATTGACGGGCGAACGCCCGTCCGTCTGGCGCCTTTCCATGCCTTGTGCGAACAGGAATGCCTTGCCATGGAAGCCACTGCAGTCGAACGCTTCGCCCCCATCGAAGTCATCCGCTCCGAAGTGAGCCCGGTAATCGGTTCGCACACCGGTCCCGGCACGCTGGCCATTGCCTACATGGCTGGCTGAACGCCGCCTTCCTCTTTAAACCCAAAGCGCTGGCCTGCAAGAGACCAGCGCTTTTGATTTTAATAAAGTATGTTTACGGTTCCACAACCCTGCCCATAAACAGGACGGTGTTGGTGCTGTTCTCGCGGATGGCAAACACGAACGGGTTGTCGATGGTGATCTTGTATTGGTCGGCTGGCATGGAGGTTACCCCCACCACCACGGCGGTCGCGGCGGCAGCTTCGGTGCCTTCCTCATTCACATCCACGTAGGCCTTATGCAGTACCGAGGTGATATACAGTTCCTTTTGCCCGGTCATGCCCGAGAAATCCGCCAGTTCGCCATCAAAGGCATCGCCCATGCCCAGGGCTTTCAGCTGGTCCTCCAGGGTAAAGGTGGTTTCCATCTTGAACTTGGGGATGGCAAGGTCTACCATGGCGCTGTTCAAGCCGTTCAGGATGCCATCCAGCTTAGCCTGGTCCAGGCCGGCTTCAAATTCCGATAAGGTCCCCTTGGTTGGCATGATGATGACCATCGAGTAGCGCCCGCCCTCGTAAGGCAGCGATACCGCCTGCACTTCGCCGTTGACCAGCGCGCGCATCTGCAGCATCTGGCGCATCATCGGCACGTCCTTGCTGGAACCGTCCAGCAGGTAAAAACTGCCGTTCTTGGTGTAAGCCGGGTCAAACTGGTTCAGCCAGGCAGCCTTGAAGTAAACGGCGTTGGTCAGCACCAGGCGGGTCAGTTCGTTCAGCACACCCTGCGGGATCAGGTCTTTGATTTTCTCGTTGGTCTGGGCTTCCACCCACAGGTTGATCAAGCTGCGCGCGGTCTCTGGATCGCTAAAATTCACTGCTTTGAGCCCGGCGGCGTAATTTGCCGCCAAAACATTCAGGAAATCCTCCTGGAAGGGGTAGCCTTGCTGCCCCCACAGGGCGTTGGCAACGTTGAAATCGAACACCGGTTTGTTATCGTAAAGGGTGCTTTCTTCCAATTGCTTGTTGAGCGCATTCATGACTGCGTGCACCTGTTCCTGGCTGTAGGGCAAATGCAGGGTGCCTTCCATCTGGCTGGCGGTGTTGCCCAGCGC
>CAYVWM010000093.1:0-6511 GCA_964455505.1 uncultured Anaerolineaceae bacterium | reverse complement strand
AACAGGTTGCCTTCCTGCCCGGCAAGCTGCTTGTAAAGGTCCAGCGCAAAGCTGTTGTTGGCAGCCGCCAAAGCGTTCAGTTCTTCCATCGTCGCAGCAGGGTCAACAATATAAGCGACTTTACCATTAAAGTCCTGCACCTCGCCCGGCTTCACTTGCGGTTCATCGGTATCTACAGGCTGGGTGGGTTTGTCTTGCGGCTCGGTCGGCTCCAGGTTTTCAATATGCTCTGCAAGCGGTGCGCACGCCGAAATCAGCAGCACCACGGCCAGCGCGGCACTCAAAAATAAACGGGTCTTGCTCATGGTTTCCTCCAATTCTTTCGTTAGAACTTTCATTTGCTTAATAGACGCTTACAGCACGGGCTTTGTTCCCCGGCCAGCCGCCCGGCGCCCCCACACTATTCCTGCCGCCAGCCCTGGGCAGCGCATGCTGCTGATTAAGGCTCCCATATGCAACACAAAAAACTGCCGGATTTAGCATCCAGCAGTTTCTTTGTTTATTCTGTTAAGCTGCCAGTTCAGCACCCCCATTCCCGGCGGGCTGTGCAGCAGTTTTAGCCTGTCCTTGATTAAGGCTCCACCACCCTGCCCATGAACAACACGGTATTGGTGCCGTTCTCACGGATCGCAAACAGGAACGGGTTGTCGATCGTGATGGTAAGGCGCTCGCCGGGCATACCCTTTTGGGAGAGCACAACCGCGGTAGCGGCAGCGGCTTCGGTGCCTTCCTCGTTCACGTCCACGAAGGCTTTATGCAGCACCGACTTGATGTAAAGGTCAGGCTCGCCTGAAATCCCCGTAAAGTCCGCCAGCGCCACGTCAAAAGCGTCCACCATGCCCAGGGCTTGCATCTGCTCCGCCAGGCTAAAAGAGGCTTCCAGCTTGAACTTGGGCATGGCAAACTCCACCAGGGCGCTGCCCAGGTCTGCAAAGATACCCTCCAGCGCTGCCTGGTCCAGGCCGGCTTCAAACTCCGCCAGGGTGCCTTTGGCAGGCATCATGATCACCATCGAATAGCGCCCGCCTTCATAGGACAGCTCCACCGCCTGCACGGTCTCGTTCGCCAGGGCGTTCATGTCCGTGGTCTGGCGCATCATCGGCACGTTCTTTTCCTTACCGTCCGGCAAGTAAAACACGCCGTCTGTAGTGTTTGCCGCGTCAAACTGGTTCAGCCAGGCAGCCTTAAAGTAAACGGCGTTGGTCAGCACCAGGCGGGTCAGGTCGTTCAGCACACCTTTGGGGATCAGGTCTTTGATCTTATCGTTGGTCTGGGCTGCCACCCACAGGTTGATCAGGCTGCGGGCAGCTTCGGCATCCTTGAAATCGACGGTTTGCATGCCGGCAGCGTAGTTTGCCGCCAAAACGTTCAGGAATTCCTCCTGGAAGGCATAGCCCTGCTGCCCCCACAAGGCGTTGGCAATGTTGAATTCAAACACCGGTTTGCCGTCAGACTGGGTGCTCTCCTCCAGCTGCTTGTTGAGCGCATTCATGACCGCGTGCACCTGCTCCTGGCTGTAGGGCAGATGCAGGGTGCCTTCCATCTGGCTGGCGGTGTTGCCCAGCGCGCCGGCGTAGGTCATCAGCAGCGCCTGGAAAATGCTGTAGGGTGAATAGAACAGGTTGCCTTCCTGCCCGGCAAGCTGCTTGTAAAGATCCAGCGCAAAGCTGTTGTTGGCAGCCGCCAATTTCATCAGTTCCGGAAAGGCTGCCTGCGGATTGGGGTTGTAGTCCACGCTGCCGCTCACCTCCTGCACGCCGCCTATTTCGCCTGCCGGTTTGTCGGCTGGGGATGGCTGGGTTGGCGTCAGGACAGGTTCGCAGGCTGCCAAAAGCAGCGCAGCCATACTAAAAAGGGTGATTATTATCTGGGTTTTGGTCATTTTTCCTCCAATACACTCATCAGGGCAATTCCCTGCTATTTAAAGACGCAGCCCGAGCGGGCTTTGTTCCCGTTGGCTACCCGGCATCACTGCCAATCGCCAGCCCACCCGCCCTTGCCGCCAGAACCGCCCATCGGCTGCTTAAAAGCACCTGCCCGTTCAGAAAAACAGGCAGGCAGCAGCAGTTCAAAGTTTTTGGATGACATTTAGCCGGTGTGCGCATCAAAACAGGAGCATGATACGGTAAAAAGCGATGCCGATGTATTCCCGCAGGATGGCGCTGGTCTGGCTGAACGCGGTGCTGGAAGGGGCGAGATGCAGCAGGATGGTTTTTACGTCCGGGCGCATCAGGTTATCCCAGGACTGCTCCGTCACCGCGTAGTCCACCGGTGCGGGGATGATCTCAAGGTCCGGGCTGTTAAACATCAGCAGCGCCCGGTCCATATGGGCAGCCGAAGTGACCAGGATAATTTTCTTGAAGCCGCGTTCGGTCAGGATTGCCTTGGTGTACTGCGCATCCTCGGCGGTGTTCTGGGACTTTTCCTGCAAAATCAGGGCGTTTTCCGGCAGACCCAGCGTGATCATCATCGCCTTCATTTCCTTGGCAGGGGTCATGCTGCGCGCTTCGCTGAATGCCAGGTTGCCCCCGGAGAGAATGACCAGCGGTGCGGCGCCTTCCTTGTAGAGCCGGGCGGCGTAGATCACCCGGTCGCCGGCAGCATTAACCTCCACCATTTGGCGGGGTGTATCGGGCGATTCCGTGCCGCCCCCCAGCACCACGATGGCATCGGCTTCCAATGCTGTGGTTGGGGGCATATGGCGCCACTCCATAGAGCGGGTTAGAAAGGCAGAAAAATAAGCGTTGCCGCCCACCGCCACGATGAGCAGCGCCAGCACTACCATAAAGATAGCGCCGTTGGGCTTCTTTTTGATCAGAAACAGGCTGATAAACAGGAACAAAGCCACCAGCCCGAGCGGCAGAACGAATTGAGGTAGTAATTTTGAAAGGTATGCCAACATTTCCATCTCCTTTAAAGACGACTTTGCTTTATAGTTGCAAGAATCAAGCCCGAAAGATACCGCTTTTACGCATCCGCCAGCTTCCCACCAACAGAGAGTGAAACGCATTCCCCTTCCGGATATGCTTACAAATCAGGATACAATTCATTAACACACAAACTGGTTGCGCCTATGCAGAAAGAAAATACGCTTACCCTGCCATCCCGCCAAGCCCCTGCCCGCCTGACCCGCTGGGACTGGCTGGCGCTGGCGCTGCTCTTTGCCGCCGCCCTGGTAGTGCGCCTGGTCGGCATCCAGCACGGCACGCCCCTGCTCACCCACCCCGACGAGCCCACCATGCTCAACCCGGTTATCGCGATGACCCGCAACGGCACGCTCAACCCCGACCATTTCAGCTGGCCCACGCAGTTCCTTTACCGCTTTTACCACCTGTACTTAAATGCCCTCAGCCGCCTCCGCTTTGGCGTCAACCTCAGCGAATCCTTTGGCGCGCACACAGAATACTTCCATTACGCCGCCCGCCGGGTTGTGGCGGTTTTTGGTGCGCTGCAGGCGCTGGCAGCCTACCTGGTCGGGCGGGAGTTTAAGCCCAACTTTGCCCTGCCCGCCGGCCTGCTTTTTGCCTTTTTCCCCGCCTATGTGCAGCACGCCCACTTTGCCGCCCCCGATGTGCCCATCACGCTCTACACCCTCCTGATCTTGCTGTTCTGCCTGCGCTTCCTCAACAGCGGCAAAAAAGTCTGGATCGGGCTGGCGCTGCTCTTTGCGGCAATCAATACCGCCGACAAATACCCGGGCGCGATCTCCCTGGCGCTCATTTTCGGCGCCTTGCTCATCGCCGCCCTGCAGCGCCGCACCTCTCACGGCCGCGCCTGGTTTGGGGCGCTTGCCAAACAGGGTCTGCTGGCGCTGCTGGTCTACTTCGTGCTGCTTTTTGCGGTTGCGCCGTTCCTGTTTCTGGATATCAAAGACGTCATCGCTGCATTTGCCAACGAAGCGCGCTCCACCCATCTCGGCTCGGACGGTTTGGGCTGGCTCGGCAACCTGCGTTTTTACCTGGCCAATTTCCTTTCGGATTCCAACCTGCTTCTCAGCCTGTTCATCCTGCCCGGCGTTTATGGGCTCCTCAAATCCCACCAGCCCAAAGCCTTGCTGCTAACGTACGGGCTGCTCTACTTCCTGCTGTTGAGCGTGCTGGCGCTGCACCAGGAACGCTGGAGCCTGCCGATGGTTATCTCCCCCCTGCTGCTTTCTGCCAGCGGTATGGCATATTTGCTGGAATTGAGCGCAAAAAAGCGTGCCTTACGCGCCGCTGCATTCATCCTGGCTGCTGCTGCCCTGCTGCTGACGGTCCTCTCCGGCGCCGCCGTATCCACCAACCTGGCGCTCACCGACACCCGCGCTGCCGGCCTTGATTTCGCCCTAAAAAACGGCATCAGCGAAGCCAATACGCTTTACGAAGGCTACACGCCCTTTGAGCCGCGCGGCATCCCCAAAATTTACACCTTCAACTGGGACGCCCCCCACGATTACGACTACCTGATGCTCTCCTCCCTGATGTACGACCGCTACCTGGCCGAAGCCGAGCGCTACACCCGCCAGGCGGAGTTTTACCGCCAGGCCAAGGTGCACACGGTGCTGCTCGCGTCTTTCGAACCCCATCCGCAGCCCAACAAGCCCCTCCTGCAGGCCGATTCCGTGCTCCATTACCTCAAGCGCCGGCTGGGATTGCCCGTTGAACAGCGCTTCACAGGCCCCAGCATCCAGATTTACCAGTTCATCAAGGAGTAATCCGCTCCCACCCCCAAACCGCTCAACCCGCTCCCAGGCCGCTCTATCCGCCCCCAAGCCGCTTAACCTGCCCCCTACACCGGGAAAATGCGCCCGAACACGTCCGGCGCGTACTTCTCCACCATGTCCGCCGTCAGGCTGTTGGACCGGCAGATTTCAGCGTAAAAGTCCACGCTCTGCCGGCGCACCCGGTTCTGGGTTTCCACGTCCAGCCCCCACAGCCCAAAGCGCTGCGTCCAGCCGCGCTCCCACTCAAAGTTATCCACCAGGCTCCAATGGAAGTAGCCTTTCACCGGCGCATTGAAGTTGACCATGTGCCAGAGTTTGTGGATGTGTTCCGCCAGGTATTTGCGCCGGAATGCGTCCTGCGAATCCTCGCAGCCGTTCTCGGTGATGTAGATGGGCAGCCCAAACTGCCAGCCCCACTTGATGCAGTCAATAAAGGCATCCGGGTCGTTGGCAATGAAGCCGGTCTCGGAGAGTTCAGCGTCTTTCTTATAAGCGCGCTCGGTAAAAGCGCTGTCCTTTTTGGAGAGACGAAAGCGCAGGTAGTCGCGCGAGTAATAATTCAACCCGATGTAGTCCTGGGTGCCCTTCGCTTCGGGAATGTCCGTCCTTAACAGCACGCCGTTGAATTTGCCGGTGCGCAGCGTTTGGGCAAAGGCTTCGTTAAAAAACTGGTTGTGCACCTTGCGCGAGATGCCAGAAAGCGGGTTGCGATCGCCTACGGTAAAACCGCGCCAATCGTGCGCCGCCCCAACCATCGCCTCCGGCTGCAATTCGTGTATGACCGCGTAAGCAGCGGCATGCCCACGCACCAGGTTGGCAAGCACACGCCCAGCCAGACCCACATCCGTCTTCCCGGGGGGAAAGTCGCCGCTCATGTAGGCAGCCGTAGCATACACATTCGGCTCGTTGACGGTCACCCACAGGCGGCAGTGCGCCCGCAGCGCTTCAACGGTCTTGCGCACGTAAACCGCAAACAAAGGCACCACCGCTTCGTTTTCCCAGCCGCCCATTTCCATCACCCACAGCGGGTTCGTAAAATGGTGCAGGGTGACCATGGCTTCCATCTTGCGTTCTTTTAGCCCCAGCAGCATCTCGCGGTAGCGGTCCAGGGCCTGCTCGTTCCAGCGGTCGGGTTCGGGTTGGATGCGCGACCACTCCACCGAAAAGCGCTGGGCGTTCTGGTAAGTTTCGTGGGCGCGGTCAAAATCCTCGCGCCAGCGCCCCGCCCACCAGTCGCAGGCCCTGCCGGACTTGTCGCCGTTCAGGATGTTGCCTTCTCCCTGTTCCCATGCCCACCAGTCGTTGTTGGTGTTGTTGCCTTCCACCTGGTGCGCAGCAGTGGCGCAGCCCCACAGAAAGTTATCAGGAAAATTGAACGTCGCACGCGGCATGGTTGCCCTCCCGGCAAGAATATACTCTCCCCATTTTACCTGATTGCCGCCCTTTTGGTCAGTTGCGCTCAGCAGAGACCCACCCACAAAAAAGCACCCGGCAAAACCGGATGCTTTCAACCAAACTAAGCCTGCTTTTGTTCAGCGCGTGATCATCGGCAGGAAAATCGGGAAATGGACCTGTTGGACGGTGATGCTCACCGTGGCTGCTGCTGAATACAAGGCTCCGTCATAGGCTTTGTAGGTGAAACTATCCACCCCGACAAAGTCTGCGGCAGGCGTATAGGTAAGGTCGGGTGCGCTGCCGCCTAACGTGCCGTGGGCAGGCATGCCAACAACGCTGAAAATTAGCGGGCTGCCCTCAACGTCCGAACCGCTCAGGCTGACAAGCAAGGCAGTTTCCTGCGGGGTTTCCAGG
>CAYVWM010000092.1:0-8205 GCA_964455505.1 uncultured Anaerolineaceae bacterium | reverse complement strand
AGGCGACACGCGGAGATTGACCGCTATAATGCAGTAGCTTTGTTTCAATCCACGCCTCCCACGCGGGAGGCGACCGCAAGAAATTCGGGTTAGATTTTAAGCTGCCCCTAAATATGGGGGTATCCTATCGTCAAAATAGGGCGTAAGCACCATCCTCTCCTTTTTTTCTGCTTCCAACCAAGCGAATCCCTGCGAACCTACGCTTCGGGTACCCATCACTTCACTTTCGCTTTTATATAATCAAAGGTTCGTCCATCGCAGTTACAGCTTTAGCGCCGATATGCACCACTTTCCCCTTCCAATCGTTACCCAGAAAATAAAACCTCAAGGAATCCTTTTCTTTATCAATCATTCCTTCAAGTCTTAATTGTAACTGTTTTGCCTGCCCATAATCTATTAAACATTCAAAAACCGAATTTTGGACCCTCAATCCATAACCCTGACAAACTTTTGCGACCCTTCTCAGGCGTTTCTTTCCACCTGCACTTTCAGTACTCACATCATAACTGACTAAGACCAACATGCTTACTCCATAAAAAATGGGGGATATTCCTTGAGATCTCCACGAATGTGCCTGCTCAGTAAAAGGCTCTGAACATGCGGTAATAACCCGTACGCCACCTTTTCTTTAAGGAAAGGATGGACGATTTCTTGCTTCTTGCGTTCTTGCCAGGCCAGCAAAACTTTCTTTCGGGTGTCATCATCCATCAGCACAGCCCCTGTTTCTTTAGTTAAGAAACCTGAGGGTTCAATTTGACGCCGGTTTATCAAGGTCAGGACCAAACGGTCACAGAGCATAGGACGAAATTCTTCCATCAGATCCAGAGCCAACGAAGGTCGACCAGGACGGTCTTTGTGCAAAAAACCAACAAAAGGATCTAATCCAACGGCTTCCAACGCTGATTTCGTCTCATTAGCTAACAAAACGGATAAGAAGGATATCAGTGCATTTGTGCGGTCTAAAGGTGGTCTGCGTGTACGTCCATTAATCGAAAACTCAGGTTTTTGCTGCAGAATCATCGCATTAAAACAAGAAAAATAATGCTTAGCAACATAACCTTCAATTGCCATCAATTCTTCAGCGCTTTCAGCATTTTTTACTGATTGAAGACTTTCTTTCACTTTTGCTGAAACTGATGATAATCCCTCCTGGTCCACAACCAGGCTGTGATCCCGGATGGTCCTTTCTATCACCTTGCGCTGATTATACACTTTGGCAAGCACCATATTTTTAGCAATAGCAAGGGCTGATGATTCAGATTCGGCGATAATGAATTGCTGCTTCCGCAGGAGAACATTTCCCCGGATATTGCCGCCCACGCTCGCTAAGAACCGACCAGCTGGTGTGAGAAACGTTAAGCCAATTTTCCGTTCCACGCAAGCGCCCATCAACGCTGGGCTAACCCCGGGATAGGTGAAACAAATAATGGACTCAAGGTTATGAAGCGGAAGTTTTGTTTTAGGTTTTTCCTCAACCAAGATGACAAGCGTCTCGCCCTCTAAGGAAAGGTAGGCGTCCGGGACGGTTACATACAGGACATTTCCGAGTTTTTTCATAAATCTTGCTCCAGAAAATGTCTCATATATTTTTCTACGTCCACCTTTTCTGATTCCATTTTCGGGAGGCAGATTTCAACCAAAGAACACGACCTGCATTCTTTTTTGTACCTAGCTTTTGGGGTATACCCCCTGGAATACAACTGCTGCATCTCATGAGAAACCTGCAATACCAGGTTTCTGAGGTCTTGATTTAAATCTACCTTGGTCCTGTGTCGGGTTTGTCCATAAAACAAGTACGATTCGGTGACAGGAATAGAAAGCATCTCCTCAAGACACATGGCTTGGGCACATAGTTGGGCTTCATCAAACTTGCCCTCCTTCGGGATTCCCCGTTTATATTCAATAAGCACGGGTTTCCAGGTTCCAGCACGACCTGCCAGATGGGCTCCTTCGGCAGCATGCTGAAATTCAATCACATCGCAAACCCCTGTGAGCCCAAGGTTATAAGAACAAACGGGAACAGAACGAGAGACAATCAGCCCGGGACTGGATTGATTTTCAAAAGGATCATCCACTCGTTTATGCAGTTGTGTACCTTCAATCGTAAAAACGTTTTCTTCCCATTGTTTTTCAATCTCGATCAAAGCCCACTGTCTTCTACAAAAGAGGAAGTGTTGGATCCCGGAGATTGGCAGCAGGTCATCAGGTGCGTAAGGCATCCTATTTTCTTTCGATCAGCTCCACACCCTGCGGCACATGAGCATAGTCCACATCAACCGCATAATCCGAATAGGCTCTGGGTACGATTACACTCTCAACCCTCTGCACACGGACAAGGTCAAAGAGCTGCTGCGCGGAAGCATTACCCAATTCACTTTGATGTTTGAATACAACCAGCTTCCTGGTGGTCATTTTTCCCCGGGCAGCAGAGTGATCATGCTCGAACATATTCAGCAATGCCTGCCAGAATAACTCCAGGTCTTCTTCGGAGAAACCAGTGCCTTTGCCGGGTTGGTTTGCCAGTTTTGCAGAGACATAACCTTCAGCCCGATAGAGCCCGTAAGGCACGATATGCTTTCTGCCCATTTCCGTTATTTTTTCTGCGTCTTCAGCGGTCACTGTAACCCGGGTGATCGTAATTTCCTGCTGGACAATCGGATCAATTGACCGGGAGAAATTTATCTGCACAGGACCCCTGACCTGCCCGCAATTTACACCGGTGGACATTACGGCACCAAAAGTGCGAATATCATAAAAATTCCGGCACATCCAGTTTCTGACTGTGTCAAGGTCGGCTGGAGGGACATTCTTAGCCACTTTTGGCAGTTCTGTGCCTGTTTCTTCGTAAGCCAACCTGTGCTGGGAATTTAACGGGATGCCTTCTTTTACGTAAATTTTGTATCCGGGCTGATCGCCTTTCAACAGTTCCACGTAATTGCGAATTTTCCGTTTCAGGCATACATCCGTAACGATTCCGAATCCGGTTTCCGGGTCAATCCTGGGCATATTGCCCGCATCCGGATCTCCATTAGGATTTCCATTCTCGACATCATACAGCAGGACAAATTCGTAGCGATTGGTTATTGCTTGATTGTTTTCCATTTTCTTCCTTTCAGTTTTGTTCATTAATTGAGTTTGGTTCCTGGTCTTCACCAATTGGCTGGTCTTCCTTACTTTTCGGAATAAAGAAATCTGAGCGTTGATGATAGTAACCCAGGATAAAGATCCCCTGTTCCTCTAAAGATAACCTGCGAGGGAAAGGATCGTTGGTAATTTCCATATTATCCATGATTTCACGGATTTTTCTTTCAATGGTATATCCGTATGAGGATTTAACAATGTGGTGTTGAGAAAGCCGTAACAGGACAGGAAAAGTTGTGGCAGGGTTAGCGCAAGCAGAAGTAAAATAGCGGTCTTTTATTGTTGCATTTAACTTGGCTGGCAAGGCGGCTTCTTCCTGGGCTTTCTCCAGAACAGCGAACAATCTTCCCAACAGATAAGCTTGATTTTGTGACTCTATATTTAATGCCATCGTTAATACCTCCTGGTAAGGATTTTCTTGTTGGTAGCGATACTTTCTGAGCAGGCAAGCTTTAATGATTCCCGCTCTGAGTGTATTGATCTTTTGTATCTTTGAGTCTCCATCTTCATTGTCTGCTCTTATTCTGTTAATAATTCCATAATAAAGAGCAGCAGGGTAAGGCAGACCTGTCAACACTGAGCGCATCACCGCTCCAGCAAGCAATGGGCTTGGAGAAGCTCTTGTTGCCTTTTTTGACACGGTTTCATTCACGATTCTCCAGATTGACCATGGAAACTTTTGGCCCATATAAAGGTCTTCATGATGTTGAAGCAGTTTTTCAGCTATTTCTTTAAATGATGAAGTTTGATAGAAACGAACTGAAATCCTGGAGGCGTTCGGCGCCAGACCCAATACATGGAATTTTGTTGACCCGTCAAATTGGTTGGCAACTTCGCTAAAATTGAATGGTTTTCCCAACACAATTTTTTCAGAAACAGCCATCATTAGTCTCTCGGCTGCATCGTCTCGATGCAAATTGCTGCTATCTTCTGATTGAATTTCTATCTGTGGATTGAGCAGCTGAACAAATATATTTTCATAGATCTTATTTGTGCTCTCCGCCCAGTAGACCACCGTTGTGTCACCCAATTGGAAGCTTGGGAAGGGGTTGTCTCTTGACAGCAAGTAGTTCAAAGCCGTGGTATAGGCAAAGGTGGCCTTGCTGCCAACCGGAGAATTTAAGCCCTGCTTTTCGATCTTCCCATAAGACTCATAAGATCGGCTGTTGAAACTGACAATTGACCCTCCGCTGGACTGGGTTCCTTTTACTCCTTTAATAGATGGGTGAATCGATGCGATTGGGGTTTTTTCTCCAGTTACCAGACATTGTTCGACGACTTGCTCAGGATCGATAACCGCGGTTTGCCTGATGATATGTTGTTGTATTTCCGGAGATTCATGCAGCAATCGGTTGAACTCAGAAACCCGGAAGGTAACGAAACCCGTAGATTTTAGTATTTCCATTTCTTTGGATTGGACCACTGCATTTTCTTCGAAATCGTCTATGCTGTACCTGGTCAGGAATCTTTTGAATGCCCGGGCTTCGGGTGAGTCCATCTTTTCAAGAAAAGCAATATTTCTTTCTCTGAAAGACAGAAATCTTGGTTCTGCAAATTCTCTTCCTTTCTTCGTGTCTTTTGGATCGGTGATACCAAAAATATACGTTGCATTTTCCCAAAGCAAGTTAGGTTTAACTCCAGATGAGCGTTTCACTGCTTCTGGAAGAATGATTTTTCGGGGCACCTCCCTCTCGTTTTTACCTTCGCCAACTTTATCAAAGACGTAAAGAATATCTTGCAGTTCGCCATCTGCACCAATATTGACAATAAAACTAATATTTACTGAGCTAAATCCTGGTGGGGATATACCTGAATTTTCATCATTGGAGAGAACATCGTAATACTTTGCAAGTGCAGCCAAAATCATCCTTAACCCGCTTTCTGAACTTCGTGGAGATCAATAACACCATTTTCCATGCGTGCCCTAAAAAATACGGGAACAATATCATCGGGATTTGAAAAGTCCATATCATAGAGCATCCATCCAAGATCCTGAATGCCAGATAATTTACTTTCCGGGACAGTCCTTTCCTCGTACAACTCCACACTGGCAGGAAATTCGCGTGTTCCCAGGCAGGGCTGGTGATAATGCTGGCCTCTCCTCAATCGCCGCAGTGCAATGTTATAGTGTTTTTCTGGGGTGTCCTCAGGGCTTGCTTTATCCGGCACAATTTCAAAATGCGCTTCAATAATGTAATCAACGTCTCTAAGAACCAGCGCTGCACGCTGTTCCCGGTTGCTCAGAACATCCAGGTAAAACGGCTCATCATTTCCAGCCATTATCGACTTGGCCTTTGAATTGGGTTTAAAACATGGATTTTGTCGATCACCCATTTAATTGCCGGCTTCCAGTACACTGCTTCAAGCAACCCACGGGCTGCTGAAGGTGTTGGCACATCGTAACTTACCCGTTCAACTTTCATTTCCGGTCGGGTGAAAAGAGCGTAAGCACCTTTAACCCTGACCTTAATGCCAAATCCCATGATTCACCTCCTATGAGTCGAAGAAGATAGCTTCTCCACTGGGAACCTGTTGTACTTTCAGACCCGTTGCCTGATCGTAGTCATTCTCAGGATTAATGAGAATTGGATACCTTTCTTTCTCAATCGTTACCCTCCCTTCCTGGTAGAGTTGGTTAAATTCATGCCGATAAATACTTACCGAATAAGCCTGCAGTTTGCGTGCTACAGACCAAGGAAATTCTGTCCATCGGAGCTGCTCAACCAATTGTTGCGCCCCAGACTCTAAAGGAACAATTACGGAAATAGTATCATCTCCAATTATGTTGAAATCTTCTGATGCCTTTCGAAAATCAAATTCGAGGTCTTTTGCACCGGGTTTTTCAAAGTGATTAACAATTTTTTTATGGTCGAAGGCTTGCTCACTGTGGAGACTGTACAGATTGTCATAGTAGTATTTTATTGCATCGATAGAGATTGGGTCTTTGCCTTCCCACTCTCGCAATACTATTTTGGTTACATCTGAGGCTTGTTGAACAAATCCCGGATTTTTCTTAATGAATTCGGTTACAGGCTCAAAAATGAATAGTTGTGCCAGCTCTGGATGTCGATTCCGATTAACTCTCCCGCCTGCTTGAATTATCGAGTCCAAACCTGCCAGGGCACGGAAACCGACTGGAAAATCTAAATCTACACCTGCCTCAAGTAGTTGGGTAGAAATTACAGTACATGGGTAACCATTTGCTAATTCGTTCCGGATTTCTGCGATCACCTTTTGTCTGTGCTTTGGATACATCAACGTTGAAAGATGATGGTTTCCACCGGGTTTGAGCATCCTATAAAGGCCCAATGCGTGTCTTCGTGTATTAACTATACACAATGCTTGCTGATGTTGTTGCAGTAGGCCAATGATTTCTTGATCACTTTTTTTGCCCAGGTTGACAACTTCAATTCTCCTAAATTTTTCATAGAGCTCATCTGGTTCAGGAATTATCTCCTGTACTTTTACACCTGAGGGTAAGTGCCTCGACAATTCAGGTTGGGTAGCTGTGCAGAAAACAGCGGTAGTACCATAGTTCCAAACCAATTCTGTGACAGCCAGCAGGCTTGGTTTAAGGAATTCCATGGGCAGGTTTTGAGCTTCATCAAAAATGACTACACTTTTGGAGATATTGTGTACCTTTCGTGAACGGGAAGATTTACAAGAAAACAAGGACTCAAAGAATTGAACGTTCGTTGTTATGACAATTGGAATGTCCCAATTCTCTGTGGCAAGTCTGAGTTTTAGCAATAAGGAACTATCGGCTTCGTCAGACCTATCATCAAGATCTGCCTGGGGTCGAGTAAGGTCCCAATCAAAATTACTATGATGCTCAAGGACCACTTCTTCTCCAAGCGCATCTTTTAATACACTTGCGTTTTGTTCAATGATTGTAGTGTATGGAACAACATAAATTATTCTTTCCAAGTTATGCTGTACAGCATGTCTTAGTGCAAAATTCAAGGATGCTAAGGTTTTGCCCCCACCTGTTGGAACAGTGAGTGAAAAAAAGCCCTGATCATCCAAAGCTCGTTGCCTTGTCAGTGATAAGATCTCATTACGGAGATTATTCATTTCCGATTTTGGGAAAAATTTAAATTTTTCCATATACCGGTCTAAGTTATTCAAAATATTTGAAATGCAAGGATAGCCACCTCTAGGTTTGGGGTACCCATTCATAAAGGTTTCTGTGTCCTGATAGTCTGCATCGACAAGCATGGAATAGACGATTCGCGTCAGGAAAGAAAATGTGAATTGCCCAGTTTTGGTCGTGGGTTTTAAGCTGGGATACGATACTTTATCAATGAAACCAAGGTCAATTTCTGTGTGATATGCAGAGAAATCTTCGATTGGTCTATGCAACCTTGCATAAAGCGTGGGCTCCATTGGCAAATCACTTATGCTGCCGTAATCTGGCAAGCCTGTGTGATGACCAGAGACACAATATGCTACTATAGTAGCTAGCCAGCGTTTCTCTGAATTTTTCCAAAGCGCGATTATTTCCTGGGCACCAGCAGTAGAATGATCTACTTTTGGTCCTTGGCCAAGCAATCTTTTTTGATAAGCTAATGAATATTTACCAAGATCATGGAACAATCCAGCCAGATGAGCAATTTTCGATATCTCTGGGTTATGAGAAAAATTAGTTGCGAGATTAGCAACGCCAGTTAAATGATTAATTAGGGATTGCCATTTTTCTCTATCAGGACCATTCGTATGAGCAAAAAAAGCCACGTTGTTTATGACACCCACTTATCTAATTTGTATTATAGACTCTCGAAATAGTACCTAATGATTTAAGAAAGGTTCAGCAAAGTAACCTTATCTTATCAAAATTCTATTATTGTTATATTATAGTACTAAAATTCCTTGGATAATAATTTTTTAATTAACCAACCACCTCAATTTATACCAGGCTTCTCTGACGATGCAATAACAAGTCATATCTATTAAGCTCACCGGTAACAAATTCCCAAAAGTTAACCCTGCAATCCTACCCTCACCCGCCTTCCCCCCAAAAAAGCGTTCCCTGCACACCCCAAACCACAAGACTGCGCCGCCCCA
>CAYVWM010000091.1:631-8390 GCA_964455505.1 uncultured Anaerolineaceae bacterium | reverse complement strand
GTATGCGCTGCAAGGCCAAGGGAGTGCCTGTGGTTGCGCTTTCAGGTGCGCTGGAAAGCGGCGCAGAAAACCTTTACGATTTTGGCATTGACGCCCTATTTTCCACCACACGGAAAATTTGCAGCCTGGAAGAAGCTCTGGCACATGCTAACCAAAACCTGAAAAACGCGGCAGGGGATGTGTTTCGGCTTCTGAAACGTATGGGGATTTGATTAGTGCCGCAAATCTATCACAAATGGAATCACCCATCAGAATAATTTCCTGGTTCCAGGGTTAATCATATGTAAATTCATCAATGGGTTAACTAAGCAGTCTCCGGATTTTTCAGCCGGAATATTGTTGTTAATAATGATAAAATGATTGCGTTAGCTTGATAACTGTTTGGCGTAAATTATCAACTTGTCTGACTCTCCATTTTGTTGCAAACCTGAGTAGTGATGGACAAACTTTTTTCCACTATAAAAAAACTGCCCAAAGAAGGCCGGCTGATCATGTTGAGAGCAATCGAATTGGACCCAATCTACTTTTTTTCATCTAAAACTTACTGGAGGTTTCCATGCGACGGAGTAAATATTTGGCATTGATCTTAGTCCTGACATTGATTAGCAGTGCTGGTGTCAGCGTTAGTTCAGTTGCTGCCCAGATTCCGAAAGAATGGACTGCCCCTGAGGTTATTTGGGATGATGGCAATTATCCTGCCAGGTTTTCTATCAGTGCCGATGGTAGTTGCGTGGTTGCACTGCTGCCGTATAGTGGAACCGATAAGTATACGCGCAGCATCGCAGTCATCCACAAGGTAGGAGGTGTTTGGCAGGCACCACAGGTTATTGCAACAAATGGAAGGTTTTCGGATGATATGGTTGAATGGCTCCCATCCTTCACACATCCTGTTATCAGCGGTGATGGACAGACTATTGTCTACTTGGGTTGGTCTAGCGATACGGACACCAATGGTGCTTTTGTGGTGACACGTCAGGCGGGCAACTCATGGAGCGCACCGATGTACATTACACCAGACTTGGCTAACGTTCACGACAAAATGAGCCTGAGTTATGATGGAACAATACTGGCGCTTTCAGATTACCCTTTCTTTGGAACACAGCATATTTACGTCCTCACGCGGAGTGGATCTGCTTGGTCTGAACCAGTGCAAGTGACTCCCTCCTCACCAGAAGAGTTTCCAGGAGGGAATTCTCCATCGTTAAGTCCAGATGGGCAACACCTGACGTACATTTATAATGCGCGTCTGATGTATCTAACACGAAGCGGTTCTGACTGGAGTGACCCAACTCCTCTGACAGACAATGTCTGGACGGAATACGAGGTTGAGGATCCGACTTTCAGCCCCGATAGCAGCACTCTTTATTACTGGTATACTGCAGTCGATTCACAGAATACTGGCAAACACTTGTATCTTAGGCGCAAGACACAAAGCGGTTGGGGCGCGCCCGAAAAGGTTACAGCAATACCCATTGTCCGCACACAAAGTACAGAGGGACCGGCGGCTTCAAATTACAATGCTACCCGGTTTATATATCCACGTCCAATCATTATTGATAATACGATATATGCCTCAGATCTTGAACTGTTGGAGTATAAGGATGGTACTTGGCAAACAATGCTTTTGCTGGAGAATTCAAACGGTTTTGATATGCTTAATTGGCCTTGTCTGACGCCTGATAGTGCCACCCTGGTGTTCAGCAGCAGTCAGAGGCTTAGCCCAAGCGGATTCGTTACAGGGGGCCTATGGCAGATGACCACTACTCCTGACTTGCCTTCCAATACAGCGCCATCGTTTGTCAGCGTACCGCTTACCATTGCGTTTGCAAAAAGTGAGTATGTTTACTCAGTCCAAACCTCCGACCCGGACATCGGTGATTCTTTGATGATTACTTCGACCAGCCTTCCAGCATGGTTGACTTTGTTGAGTTACGGTGATGGAACGGCCTCGCTGCGTGGAACGCCAATGCTTGCGGATATGGGCAGTTACGAGGTTTCGCTGATTGTTACAGACAAGGATGGGTTATCGGATACCCAGACCTTTGTGATAGTGGTATTGGGTGAAGCCCACCAGGTATTCCTTCCCTTTGTAGGCTGGTAGTGCGGCCTGTCATAAAAACAAAAGTGCTCCGGTCAGGCAAAGCTGGGCGGGGCACTTATTTTCTGGGTGTAAGTGCTTTACTGCAGGGCTTGGTCGATAAGGATTTGCTCTTGCAAGAAGGTATCTACTTCTGCAGTAACCCGATCCATCTCGTGTGCAAGCAGCAGGCAGTGGGGGGATTCTGGCAAATGGACCAGTCGCTTATCAATTGATGGGACTGCCTCAAAGATCAGTTCGCCTGCATCTGGCGTGATAGTAGTATCCTTATCCCCAACGAAGATCAACATTGGCTGGTCTATGTTTCCCAGTTCTTTTTTTACCACATTTTGGAGTTTGAGCAGTTGCACGGCAGCTTTGAGCGGATAGACGTTGTACCCTTTCCAGGCTAATCCGTCTTCCTTCTGATTTTTGGGCTGGTGTTTTTTGAAATACTGCAAAACATAGGCTGCCGAAAGGTTTTTCACTTTCATAGCAGGAGATGCCAGGATGAGCCCGCTGACCTTGTGGTAGCGGCTGGACAACATAAGGGAGAGCAGTGTTCCCATAGACTCGCCCCCCACAAAGACCTGGTCGCAATCCTGCTGCAGCCTGAAAAAAGCGGCTTCGGCTGCTTCGTACCAGTCCATCCAGGTTTTTTTGTTTAAATCATTTGGATGGGTGCCGTGCCCCGGCAGCAGGGGAGCTGCCACGGTATGACCATTTTTCACGAGGTGGTCCGCCAATAAGCGCACCTCTGCGGTGGTGGCGGTAAATCCGTGCAGCAGCAATATGCCAGTCTTGCCGCCGAGATTATAGAAACTCTCTCCGTCCAGATGGGGGTTTTTCATGAAATTTTCAAGCATTTTCTATTTCCTTTACTTACCGCTGCCTATTAAAACCGCCTGGTTTTTGAGACTGCCAGGCGGTATTTAGTTGAGAGTGAAAAGACTATGGAAGCTGCCAGTATTTCAAGTTGTCTACGCTTGTTTTCATGTCCACCGTACCGAGTGACATGCTCACAAATCCGTAACTGCCCGAGTCGGAGAGGGTATCGTCGCTGGCAGAACCTACTTTGACACCGTTGACATAAAACTCAAAGTCCTTGCCGTTGGCGAGCACGCCTACGCGGTTGGGTTGTCCAGCGAGGTTAAACTGTGCGCTCTGGGCATAGTCCAGCAGATCGACAACATAGTCGTCTTCTGTGTAGCGGCTGAAACCCCAGCGTCCGTCGCAGGTGATGCCCATGAAGTAAAACTCGTCATCGTCCAGCCGGAAAGCCAGGCCGATGCGATCACCGCCGCTGCAGTTGACCATCGTCAGCGTTGATTCGATGTAGAAGTTTTTGAGTTCAGGGCTGACGGTGTACCAGCTGTTCCAATAGGGTTTGCCCTTGGAGATGATATTGAGCTTGCCGTCTGCAAGTTCAACTTTGACCTGGTCGTCCTCATAGTCCCAGCCGGTGGAGATGGTGCTGAAATTATAGGCATAGGTGGGGTTGCCAAAGCGCACCGCGGGGTCTTCAGGGCTGAGCGTTGCCGTTGCTGTGGGCGCGAGCGTGGCCGTGGGCGCCTGGGTAGGGGCTTCGGTCGGGACTGCTGTTGCAGTCGGGGCTTCGGTCGGGACTGCAGTTGCGGTGGGTTCTTGCGTTGGTACCGCGGTTGCGGTGGGTTCCTCGCTGGGCACTGCTGTGGCAGTCGGTTCAAGTGTGGGAACCGGGGTTGCCGTCACCACCACGGGTTGGGTCAGGATGATGGGGGTGTTGGTTGGGGCTTCGGTAAGCGCCTTGGAGACAATAGTAGCGACAACATCAGGTGTTGGGCTTGCTTCCATCGGGATGTTGCAGGCGCTGAGAATAAAAATCAGGGTAATGGCGATAAGCAATTTTTTCATAGTATCCATCCTTGAAATTCAGGCTAAGAAAATCCTAAACAGGTTTAGTATAGCATGAGTTGCAATTATTGGACCAAGCTGAGCGGTTTGCCAGAATGCGTTATAATGCGGGGATATCAGACTTTTCTGAAATTTATAGTTTGAAAAGAGGCTTATGTCGGACTTATTTCGCAAGTGTTATGAATTTGATGTTGTCCGCAACGCAAAACAAGGCGGTTGGTATCCCTATTTTATCCCACTGGACCGCAACGAGGGCACAGAGGTTATTTATGAAGGCCGGCGCATCATCATGTGCGGCTCCAACAATTATCTCGGCCTGACCACCCACCCCAAAGTGCGCAAGGCGGCTATGGATGCGATTGAAACCTACGGCACCAGCTGCACCGGGTCGCGCTTTTTGAACGGCAATATGAGCATCATTGAAGAGTTGGAAAGAAAGCTGGCAATTTGGGTAGGCAAGCAGGCTGCACTGGTTTTTTCCACTGGCATGCAGGTCAACCTGGGTACCATCAGTTCGCTGGTTGGCAAGAATGACATCATCATTATGGATAAGGAAGACCACGCCAGCATTGTTGACGGCGCTTTTTTGAGCGGCGGCAAGATCGAACGCTTCCGTCACAACGATATGGACCACCTGGAACGGGTTTTCAGGAGCCTTCCAGAGGATAAAGGCAAACTGCTGGTGGTGGATGGGCTATTCAGCATGGAAGGCGATATTGCCCCGCTTCCGGAGATTGTACCCTTGTGCGAAAAGTACGGTGTGCGCCTGATGGTGGATGATGCCCACGCGATGGGTGTTTTGGGGGGCGGGCACGGCACGGCAGCCCAATTTGGATTAACTGACAAAGTGGATCTAATTATGTCTACCTTCAGCAAGTCGTTTGCTTCGATTGGCGGCTTTGTTGCCGGCGATTTTGACGTGATCGACTACATCAAACACAACGCCCGCAGCCTGATCTTCAGCGCCAGCATTCCCCCTGCCAACACTGCCACAGCACTGGCTGCGCTGGAAGTGATGGAGGTAGAACCTGAGCGTTTTGTACAGTTGGAGCACAATGCTACCTTTATGCGCGAAGGTTTTCAACGTTTGGGTTTCGATACCGGGCACTCGGTTACGCCGGTGATCCCGATCATTATCGGTGACGACGAGCGGACCTTCCTGACATGGCGGCGATTATTTGAAAACGGTGTGTTCACCAACCCGGTGATCAGCCCGGCGACTGCGCCCGGTAGGCAGCTGCTGCGTACCAGCTACATGGCAACGCACACACAGGATCAGCTTGAAAGGGTTCTGGAGGTCTTTGAAAAGGTGGGCAAAGAAGTTGGTCTGATCTAACTTCTGAGTTTTCTCAAAGGGTTTGGGCGAGAGGAACAATGCCTTCGGTTTTGTTTAAGACCAAATGCATTGTTCCTTACATTTATGCGGCGTGAAAATGCGTGTGCAAAATTTAGTGTTTACGGTACAAGGGGGACGAGATCAATCGTCGATGCGTAGAGTGTCCAGGAATGATAGCCTGAACCCATTCCAAACTCCCGCATGACCGTGTAACCGGCACTGTCTGCTACCAGGTAAAAGACTTCACCTGAACCGTCAGGTCCTTCGTGGATGTAGGTTTGGGATTCTGGGGTATTGAAGGGAATGGTGTTATTGTCACATGTCATTACTCCAGAAGCTGAATGCCAGGTTTCTTCAATTGTCAGATATACCACTCCGTCCGTGCAGGTTCCGGTGGCTGAAACATCCATCATCCCAGACATTTCCACGCTGCAGTCTCCCATAATGCCTAACATTTCGTAGGATAATGGCTGCGGTGTGGTGCTGCTGAGACTGACCGTGCCATCGGCGTCTGCTTCGCCTGGTATAAGAAGAAGAAAGCCTTCTTTCAGAATATGGGTCAGGTTGACTCCTGCCTGTTCAATCGTAATGGCATGATCAAAACCCAAGGTTAACGTTTCGCCGCTGGTAGGGCAAGAAAGAAACGCGCTTTCGGAAGGCTCTTCTGTAGTTGCCGGTTCTTCCAGCGGCTCAGGTTCGATTGTTGGCTCTGGTTGGTCTGTTGGTTCGGGCTCTTGCGGCTCTGGCTGGCTTTCAGGCAGTTGCGGTTGGGAAACTTTGGGTGTTGATGGTGTATCGGATTTGCAGGCGCTGATCAACAGACACGCCAGTAAAGCAATTAGAAACACTTTTCGAAGGAAAATCACCACATACTCCTTTCAGGGTAACGATTCATATCCCATTAATACTATAGAATCTTTGATACAAAATGTCAACATTTTCTATAAATTCATAGTTTTCAGCATACGCTAAAAGCTACAAAAAGTGTGTATGTGCTGGCTTAATTGAGGATTTGACTGTTGTTTAAAATTCATTTTGTACATATCACTGGACTGGGAATTTCGGATAATGAGCAAATTCAGTCTGCTGCCAGGCAAGCGGCGCAGTGGTTGTTGCTTGAACCAATGGGTTGGCAAAAATCTGCCAACCCATTGGCATGGATGTGCATTACTTTAAAATCAGCGGTAAAAAGATAGTAAACATTACTGGGAAGCTGATATCAATGCCGCTTTTTATTTCACCGTCAGTTATCGTCACTGCGGTTGGACTGCCGTACCATTCGGAGGGTTCGCCGTCATCTGGTGGGCCTCCACCCGATTCATTGAGGTCGATCCAGGCACCGACGTAATAGCTGCCGTCAGGCAAGTCTGTGAAGCTGTAACTGCCGCCGCAGGAAATCGAGGTTGAGAGTTCTGGTTCTGGATTGGTGATACTTGTCCAGAGGTCTACGAAGACGGTGTGGGTGGAGTTGCAGGTGACCGTCCCTTCGATCGTACCGGTTGGTGCACTGGGGAAAATGATATCAATACCAGTTTGGGTGTTACCGTCGGTGATGTTAACAGCGGTTGGACTGCCGTACCACTCGGAGGGTTCGTCGTCATCTGGTGGGCCTCCGCCCGATTCGTTCAGGTCAATCCAGGCACCGACGTAATAGCTGCCGTCAGGCAAGTCTGTGAAGCTGTAACTGTCGCCGCAGGAAATCGAGGTTGAGTATTCGGGAGGTGGTTCTGTGTCATCCATCCACAGATCCACAAAGACGGTGTGGGTCGAGTCACAGGTGACAGTACCGCTGATGGAACCGCCTTCCAAAACCGTCAGGACCACCCCGGAGGATGCGTATTCAATGTCCCAGCGATATTCTTCTGGTAGGTTTAGCGTGGAAAAATCACCCGAACGCGTGTCGTAAGGCACGATTGTGAAGGAATCGTCACCTTGCGGCAAGAAGTCATCAATCAGGCTCACTTTCAGCGTGCCAGCCAGAGATGCCGTGCCAGTGACGGTCAGCTGGTCGTATTCGGTGCCCGCAGTAGTGCCGCCCAATTGGATGTCTAACACACCGGTGGATTGCTGGGTGTAATTGCCCTCGATTGTGATGCTGCCAGCAGAGTTGCCCGGGCTGACTGTGCCGGCATTGACCAGGTTGGCAGGCAAGGTGCCTGAACCGATTAGGAGGGCGTCCACCTCAAGGGTCATGGTATCTCCCGGGTTTAGCGTGCCGCCACCCAGGTCAATCACGGCGTTAGAGCCATTTTCCATGCCCTGCTGGAAGATCAATGTGCCGGCAACGATGTCAACTGTGCCGTTATTGGTAAAGGGAATATTCATAGTGGTGGTTGTGCCATCCGTGTCCTTGACGAACGAGCCATTATTGATGAAACTTTCAGCCGCAGTGCCCGTCATGGTGGTGGTTGCCTTGGCGTTAAATAAGCCGCTGTTCTGAAATACAGCCCCAT
>CAYVWM010000091.1:0-621 GCA_964455505.1 uncultured Anaerolineaceae bacterium | reverse complement strand
AGGGTAATATTGCCGCTCAGCCTGTTGGCGGTGATTAGATTAGACAGGGTCTTGCTGGAGATGGTGCCGCCCCTCAAGGTGAAGGTCGAAGCCTGGCTGTCAACTAAGATATCTCCAATCCCCGTTAGAGAGAATGAAGACATCTCAAGGTAATCCATGATCCGCAATTGACCTGAATTACTCAATGTACTGAACATAACCTTAAGTTTGGCAATAGCAAGCGGGGTATCGGGTAAATTTAAGGTTCCTATGGAAATATCAACATCATAAGGCATTAACACATTGGTGGATGTGATATTTACAACCGCCTTCGCATCTCCTGAGCCCATAATGTCCATACGGCTATCAGTTTCAGAAACTAACCAAGGCGAAAACTCACCGGCAATATTTACCGTTGGCGCATAGCCACCACTCCCCACTACCATGATTTCCGGAACCTGAATTAGAGACGTTTCAGTGAAAGTGAAAAGATCTGGCCAGCTTGAGCCAAGGGATAACACAGTGCCGGCTCCCCCAATAAAATCCCCCGAATGTGTCCCCCCTCTCTTTAGGTTCAAAAAACCTGCATTGATCGTAACTGTGCCATTATTGGCAAATCCAGGCGAGTTGATAGCTAGTCCT
>CAYVWM010000090.1:6982-8471 GCA_964455505.1 uncultured Anaerolineaceae bacterium | reverse complement strand
GGCCTTGCAGATCGATCTTGTGAGCGGGGTGGGAGTACCGGTTTAGAATTTCTTGCGTTGGTCCAATAGCTGCAATGGTTCCCTGATCCACCGCCATAGATTGCATGCTATCACTGGGATTGTCTGTAAAAAAACGTCCATTTAATAACAGGGTAATTTCAGCCATTGATTCCTAATATGTCAAAAATCTCATTCAATTCTTCATCGGAATAGTAGTAGATGGTAATGTTGCCGCCTCTCGATCCTGGCTGTAAACTGACTTTTGTGTGAAAGTGCTGACGCAGGCGGTTTTCCATGTCCTGTATTTGGGGGGATTTTTGTGGTTGGGCGGTTCTTGTGGGAATTTTTCCAGCAAGTTTGGCCACCAGCGTCTCAGTCTGGCGCACGTTGAGCCCAAGGTTCATGACGGTGTCCAGGGCTAAATCCACTGTTTTAGGGGTATTCAGTGCAAGCAAAGCGCGGGCATGCCCTTCACTGATTTTTTCTTCCAACAACGCCTGTTGCACCCTGGCAGGCAGGGTCAGCAAGCGCAGCGTATTTGTAACGGCAGTTCTACTCTTGCCAACCTGTTTGGCGATTTCTTCATGCGTGAGGGAGAATTCCTCAACCAGGCTTTGGTAAGCCCGGGCACGTTCCAGAGGGTTGAGGTCCTCGCGCTGAACGTTCTCCACAATTGCAAATTCCAGCTGCTCCTGGGTTGAGGCACTGCGAATGATTGCGGGCACATGCGTTAGCCCTGACAAAACAGCCGCCCGTAATCTGCGTTCGCCAGCAATAAGATTGTAGGTATCGCTGTCTTCGTGCTCCACAAGGATTAATGGCTGCAGAATGCCGTGCTCGCGAATCGAGTTTGCCAGGTCTTCGAGGCTTTCGGAATCAAAGGTTTTTCTGGGTTGCTGTGGGTTGGGTTTGATTTTCTCAACAGCGACTTGCACCACGCTGACACCAGTACTCTGTTCCAATTGTTGGTGCTCCCAGGTTGGGATCAGGGCGTCAAGTCCTTTACCAAGTCCAGTTTTTTTTGCCATATTTATTACTCCTGTGCTGTTGAGAGACTGATCCCGTTGGAACTGAGCAGTTCCATTGCCAGAGCACGGTAGGCTCTGGCTCCGCTGGAGTCAGGCGCATAAATCGAAATGGGCAAGCCAAACGAAGGGGCTTCTGCCAGGCGAACACTGCGCGGGATAAAAGTGTTGAATACCTTGTTTGGAAATGCTTTTTGGACTTCATTCATCACGTCTGCAGATAAATTTGTGCGCCCATCGAACATTGTCAAAATCAGCCCTTTTATTTCAAGAGAAGTAAAAAGACCCTGCCTGATACGATTCAGAGTTTGCACCAACTGCCCCAAGCCCTCCAATGCCAGGTATTCGCACTGTACGGGGATGATCACACCATCCAGAGCTGCAACCAGGCCGTTCAAAGTCAGCAAACCCAAGGATGGGGGACAATCAATAAGAATATAGTCGTAACGAGGCCGCAGCGCTTC
>CAYVWM010000090.1:0-6972 GCA_964455505.1 uncultured Anaerolineaceae bacterium | reverse complement strand
CCACCACGTTTCGCAAGCGGCGTTCACGCTCTTCGATTTCAATCAATTCAATCTCGGCTCCTGCCAGGTTGGGCGAGGAAGGCAGCAGTGAAAGCTTAAAACGGGAGTTATGCAGAATGCAGTCGCGGGCAGAATGTTCTTCTATCAGGACTTCATACGTCCCTTCGGTGATATTGTTTTTGTCGATTCCAAGACAGGACGTGGCATTTGCCTGCGGGTCAAGGTCAATCAGCAGGGTGCGCTGGTTGAACTCGCCCAGGTATGCGCCGAGGTTGATACTGGACGTGGTCTTACCAACCCCACCTTTTTGATTAACAAATGTGTACACTTTACCCATGTTTTAATGCCCTGTCACAACACTTGGATAGCCGCAGCAGAAAGCTCATTAGCGGTAGGGATGCTCTCAAAGTGGGTTCTGGTTACCGACTGCGCAGCCAGCTGTACCGCGAACCGGGCTGCTTCCCAGGGGCTTCTTGTGTGATATAAGCGATGAAAAAAGCAGGCAGCAAAAATATCTCCTGCGCCTGTATCTTCCTTGAGGTCAACTTGTGGCGCAGGGAATCTGCGCACATCGCCATTCCAGTAAACCCTTGCGCCCAACGCATTTTCAGTGACCACGAGAATTCGGGATAATGCTGCCATTTGCTGCACCAATCCCTCGTCGTTGTGGAGGTCTTCGAAGCTCAGCACGGTTGCATGGGCTGCTTCGAGGAGCGCCGTGGAGTATTTCCAGGCGGTTGGTGCAACTCTACCGTCGTCCAAAACGCTGCGCAGCCAACCCTGCGGTGTGAGGCAGAGCAGGCTATTCGGAAAAACCTGGTAGATATCTGGGTCAATTTCGTCGGAAACGGGTCCAAGGTGAACAATAGGCGTATCTTTCCAAAGGGCTGGAACAGCACTGGATTCGATGAGTGAAGCCCGATGAGACATGTATTGCAATCTGCCAGTTTTAGTAGTAATGTTGCGAAATGTGGTGGTCTCCGCTGCGGGAACCAGGGAAGTTTGAATACCTGTGTAAATAGACAGATCAAGCTCTGATGAACAACTTGTCAGCATTCCGACCTGATGTCCGAGTCGGGCAGCAGTCAGCCCAGAATAACTCACCGTTCCGCCCAGGCGGACAGAATCATCATCCAGCAAATCTTTAGTGATGTGCCCAATGACCAGGTAATCAATCTGGTTAAATACGTTTGATAATGCCATACTTTGTCAGTATTCCGTTATACTTTAATAGAAAAATTATAGCATGGAAAGACTGCTTGCCTTCCTCTGGCTGGTGTAATTAATTACTGGGCATCAGTTGAACAGACACGGCAATTTTCTGAATTTACCCCATTTTTAAATAAATGTTAACGCCTGCGCTCGTGGTAATATAAAGTTATATTCAAAAAAAACAGAAACAATGGAAAACGACCGTTTTACTTACCGCAATGCATTAGACGATTTTAAGAGGGCACGCTCAAAAGCAGCTTTACAGCGATTTTGGGCTGGTTTGATGGGAAAGTCTCTGGATTTATTGCCTTATGATGAGATTTCTGCAAAGTTACACGCCGTTTCAAGGCAAGATATTGGGCTGCAAACTGTTCAAGTGCGTGAAATTGTTGGAAGCGTTGGCCGCAGTGAGGACTTTAACCGAAATTTTCTGCCTCTGAGGGATTCAGACATGGACCGCTGGGCGAGGGTCAAGACTGCGATGACCAGTCCGACTTCCCCTGGCGTGCCGCCAGTCAGCCTCTATAAAATTGGGGATGCTTACTTTGTTCTCGATGGTAACCACCGGGTATCTGTTGCCAAACAAATGGGAATTGACACCATTGAAGCGTACGTGACGGAAGTCAGCACCCGCGTTCCGGTTTCCAGTTCTATTACTGATGCAGATTTGGTGGAGAAGGCTGCCTATGTGGATTTTCTGAACAAAACCAGGGTAGATCAAATTTTACCGGATGTAGAATTTTCGTTAAACCTGACACAAAATTACGATCTGCTGGAAGAACATATCCGCGTCCACCGATACTACATGGGCATTGAACAATCCCGCGAAGTGACATTTGAAGAAGCAACTGCTGACTGGTACGACAAGGTTTACGCACCCGTTGTTGAAATCATCCATACTTCGGGTTTGGACGATGAATACCGCGACCTGACCATGACTGACCTGTATCTGTGGGTTTTAGATCATCAAAGTTTGCTCCAAACCGAATTGGGAATGCCCATTCGGACTGCCCATGCGGCAGAACATCTGGCCATGCAGGATGGAAAAGAGGTAAATCCAGTCTCAGCGCGTGGGGAGCAGCACATTGAGGAAACATTGTTGTACAGCGACGAAGTTGCTGGAACACTTTCTCCACGGGTTGAGCCGGAGGGTGTAGATTGTCTTTTCCGGGACATCCTGGTGGCGTTGAGTGATGATGATGAAGCGTGGCTGGCGCTGGAACAAGCCATCCTCATCAACCAGTGCCCTGAGGGAAACATTCGCGGTTTGCATGTGATCGATGCCAAGGATAAGAAAAGCAGTGAAACCCACACTGAGATGCAGCAGCGGTTTAAAAATCGGTTGGCAGATGCGGGTATGTCTGGGAAATTGCTCATGGCTGAAGGCGATATTTCTGCCATGCTGTTGAGGCACAGTTTACTCAGCGATATTCTGGTGATGAAATTAACTTACGCCCCCACAGGGAGCTTATTTGACCGGCTTTCATCCGGTATATCCACATTATTGCATAAAAGTCGCAGACCTGTGTTATTTGTCAAACAAAGCGCAGTTCCTATCCAATCTATCTTGCTGGCGTACGATGGTTCTCCTAAAAGCAAGGAGGCTTTATATGTTGCTGCTTATTCGGCAGCCCGCTTTAAATTGAAATTGGATGTCTTTTCGCTTGATAACGGCACTGCAGACCTGGAGGCAGAGGCGAGTTTTGCCAAAACCTACCTGAGGAAGTTAAATCTTGACTTTACTTACAGAGTGGAGCAAGGCGATAATTTCGCTGAGGCGGTGCTTGAAGCGGCAGAAGTTTCTGACGCATCTGTCATTGTTTTGGGGGGGTATAGCGGCAGTTCAATCCTGGACAGGGTGTTTGGCTCTGCAATCGACACTCTTTTGGAAAAAACGGTCATTCCAGTATTAGTCTGTCAGTAACCCGTTTCTTTTGAGTATTAATTGGGTGACATCATCACTGAGTGCGGTGTCTTTTCTAAACTTGGAGAAGTCTTCTTCCACGCGCGCAATGATCTCTTTCGGAGAGGAAACAAGCGCTTTTCGCAGGAGATTGCGGTAACGTCTGTCGCCATAATATGTGCCTGAATTGTTGTAGGCTTCAGTAATCCCATCCGTAAAGAAGACTAATCCATCTCCCGGGTTCAGCTGGACCATGTGTTCAACGAATTCAACGTGTTCAAGAACGCCAAGCGCAATTCCTCCCCGATTCAGGCCTGTGACGGTTTTGGCAGAGAGATTGAGGTGGATCAAGGGCAAGTGACCTGCATTGGCGTAAACCAGTTTTCCTGTAGATTGCTCCAGAATTGCAAAAAGGCAGGTAACAAAGAAACCACGCTTGGAGTCGATCTGGAGTAATTCATTCACTCTTTCAAGGGTTTTGGCTGGCGAGGCTGACTCCAAAGCTGCTGCCCTGAGCAGCGTCCGGGAAACAGTCATATATAGGGCTGCTGCCAGACCTTTGTCGGACACATCTGCAATAGCCAGGCCAAAGAGCCCGGGGCGAATTTCAAAGGCATCGTAAAAATCACCCCCAACCTGACGGGCAGTTTGCCAGCTGGCTTCCAGTGCATAACCGGGAATTTGGGGCAGCTTTTCCGGAAGAAAAGTTTCCTGAATTTCGCGTGCCAACTGGAATTCCTGGTCCAGACGTTCTTGTTGGCTGCGGGCTTGCTGGAGGCGCTCATTTTGGAAAGCGAATGAGATTTGTTGGGCAACACCGTTGAGGAGTTCCAACCTGCGTTCCCGCTTGGGTAAATCAGGGTCGCGGCATAGCAACACACCGTATTCTTCGCTCCGAACAGCCAAATGGAATACCATGTAAACCGATTTTTGAGGGATGTCTGGGCCAGAGTTGGCTTTCGCCGTTTCAGAAGAAATCTGTGTGCCGTCAATATCAACACCCGCAAACACAACTTCTGGTTTCAGCAGAAACGGTTTTCCATCGACACCATCGGATAAGAAGGTCAAATCGTTCTTAGGGTACGTTTTTCCCATGAAGTTTTTTAACTGGTCAGGCTGAAATGTGTCGGAAACGGCATGCAGGAGTTGGTAAGCATCCTGATCGGGTAGATACTGGAAAGTTGCACAGGCTTCTACTCCCGCAAGCATTTGGAGAATGTAGGAGACTTTGTCCAGAGCTTCGGTGAGCCTGGGAGTTGAAACAATGGTTTGGGAAACCTGCAGCAGTACAGCAGAGATGTATGTTTCTTCCTGCCTGGCATCCAGCAGGTTGATATTTTGAATGCTGACGGCTATTTGCTGGGCAATCCCTTGTAAAATGGCATATTTTTGTTTTCCGAGCACTTTTTCTGGTTCTGCAGGTTGGTATGGATCGTTACTCACATGCATCAGAACGCCCAGAAGTTCATCGTGTGCTACAAGGGGCAAAAGTAAGACCGTATCATCCGGATCAATCCGCAGCAAATCCAGCATAGCCGGCTCACATTGTGATGCAGGAAAGGCAGTCGGAAGCCGGGATGAAGTCACTTCGGCAAAATGACATGGCTTATCAATACCAAGAGGGAAATTTAAACCCAGAAACGGAAAGGTTTCTCCAAAAACCGAATGAATGTAAAACGAATTTTGGCCTGGTTCTGTCAATAATACGGCACCATCTTTGCCGCCAATCAGCAGCTTGATCATTTGACCGGAGAGGTTGGTAAGTTCTCCAATGCTTGTGAGTGATTGCGTGGCTTTGGCCACCTGTAATAGAATTGTGGAGATCCAGGCTTGATCCTGAGATTCCTGCGCTAGGCGTGCGTTTTCGATTGCGATACCAGTGTAACCTGCAAAGGATGCTGTGATATTCTGCGTTTCCTTGCCATAACGGTATGGTGAGTGATGGTGCAGGGTCAGGATCCCCAGGTTTTTGCCAGCTGTTACCAGTGGGGCGGCGATTGCAGAAAAATCTGGAGCAAATTGGTACCTCTGGAAAAACGGATCATCAAGCTGGGATTGCTGGCGGATAAGGGGTGTTTCTTGCGTCATTGCAGCAGCAAACCAGGCTTGGTCAGACTGCAAATAAAGGTTCTCCAATGGCGGATACATCTTGTTAATCGACCGCATTGCGGAGAGACTAAACACCTGTTTTTCGGTTTGATCGCTATCCGTTGGATTTTTCAACTGCCAGATGGCTGCAAGATCGCAAGGCAAAATTTCTTCAATTTTGCTGAGGATGGTCGCAAGGATCTCATTCAAATCCAGATTTTCAGAGAGCAGCGCTGCGACATCCTGCAGGTTTTCTGCAACCTTTCGGCGCCACTTTTCCGAATTGTAGAGTTTTGCATTCCGCAGCGCGATGGAAACATTAGCAGAGAGTGTCGTCAGTAATTCAACATCACTTTGATCAAATGCAGAAACAGAGTCGCTCTGAATATCAAGTACACCAAACGCTTCGCCGGCAAAAACAAGCGGGATAGCCAGTTCTGATCCGGTGGCAGTACGTGAGAAAGGACTGGGTTTATACCGGAAGTCTTTACTGACATCAGGAATATTCAGCACTTGTTTGTTGCGGTTGGCAAATGGAATGATTCCTTGGTCGGCATCCAGGGGGAAGGCAATAGCGTACTTTCGGTAATTCTCACCACGCTTACCTGCACCGGTCTTAAACTCGATCTTTTTTTGGACGTAATCGACGAGAAAAATGTTTACATGGGGGTAATTAAACTGGTCGTGAATGATTGTAACCACTCTATCCAGAAGTTGGTCAAGATCGAGCAGACTGCTGATCGATTTAGCCACATCCGCAATGGTGTCAAGTTGATTCTTGCGTTCTTCCAGGTCGCTATACAGCCGAACGCGGTGGATAGCAAGGGCAAGGCTGTCTGCAAGGACAGAGAGGACAGTCTGGTCATTTTTCTGGAACACATCCTTCTGATCTGATTGCACATCCAGCACCCCCAAAACAGTTTCGCCAATTTTCAGCGGGATGGCGATTTCCGCCTTAGTTTCCGGCAGGGACTCGAGGTGACCATAGCGGGGTTCCTGGCTTACATCATTTGCTAAAAGGGTTTCGCCCTCCCTGGCCACAAAGCCCACAATGTGCTCCCCCAGATTGATCCTCATTCCTGCTGGGATTTCAAAAGGTGGTTGGGTAGATTGCGGGCTGCGTGCGCTTGCCCGAAACATAAGCGCATTGCTCTCAGACTCTAAGGTGAATAGTGCTACGTAATAGTAGTTGAAGGTGGTCAGAATCAGCCGGCATATCTCGCGGGCAAGCACATCTAGCTTGGTGATGTGGGCGAGTTGAGAAGTTACAGAAGCGATTAAGCCCAGTTGTCTCTGCTGAATTTCCTGCTGCCAGTTTAAAAGAATGGTGCGGATTCCCAACGCCAGTGTCGGGGCAAGCGCTTCCAACTGCTCTATCTCTGCTGGTGAGTATCCAGCGTTTTGGCGGCTTAAGATCAGTGATCCTAATGGTTGTTCCCCGGTGTACAAGGCGATGCCCGCCATCAATTCGTTTTGAAAATAGGAAACAGGTTGTGTTTGGGTATTCTTAATTTCCACTTTATTGTGGTATGCATCATAATGACTGCAAGAGGCTATGCGATTCGAGGCGTACGCAATTACCGGACTGTTAAGGTGCAGAGATACTACACTGTCAAATTGCTGCCGGAAATATTTCCCCAAAACCGTGCACAACTGATTGGGATTCTGAACACTTTCGAGAGCACGCAGCATCTCACGCATTGCTCGCTTGTTGGCTGCACTACTATTGTTCTCAGCGATGGCGTTCATTGCGCTGCCTGCTTGCGTTT
>CAYVWM010000089.1:0-8595 GCA_964455505.1 uncultured Anaerolineaceae bacterium | reverse complement strand
CGCAGCAAAGGAAGCCGTTCCATTGGCAGTTGATTTTGTGTGGAAGAAGCAGGCGGCATACCCGGGAGTTGTGAACTTGCGGGTTCATTTTCCGAAGGATACGCAGCCTGACCTACCTCCCATTCAGTAATTGGTGCAGACTGCTGCCTGCCCCACAGGTTTTCCGGCCTAATTTCGGGTATGGGGGTGTAGGCTAACAAACCCCGTCGGATAGCCCGTTGTATAGCACTGAATATGGCATCCGGTTCCCTAAAGCGCACTTCCGCTTTGGAGGGATGCACATTAACGTCAACCTGTGCTGCTGGCATATTGATGAATAAGACCGCCACCGGGTACCGCCCAACCATAAGCAGCGTTGCGTAGGCTTTGATAACCGCTGCGGTCAGGCTGGAATCCTGAACCCACCTGCCGTTGACAAAAAGGGTGATATCTTTACGATTTGAACGGGTCAGAGAAAGGTTGCTGATAAATCCTTCTATACGCATATCGTGATCAGCGAATTGTAGGGGCATCAAAAGCTTCGCATCCTGGCTGCCAAAAAGCGCTTGCAGAATTTCTTTGCGCTCACCGCTGCCAGTCGTTTGGAAGGTAGTCTTGTTATCCTGTACGAGTGACCAGCGGATTTCCGGATATGCCAGGGCGTAACGGGTTACAAAACCGGTTATTTGACGGTTTTCTGTAACATCGGTCTTGAGGAATTTTAAACGTGCAGGCACATTAAAAAACAGGTCCTCAACCCTCACCGTGCTGCCTGTTGGATTGGGCACTACTTGCACCTCGCCAATCTGACCGCCATCTACAGCAATGTGATAGCCAACTTCCTGGTTTTCTGTTCTTGAAGTAACGGCCATTCGTGCAACTGAACCAATGGATGCCAAAGCTTCGCCTCTGAAACCCAGCGTGTGAATATTAAAAAGGTCCTCTGCGGTGTTTAATTTACTGGTAGCATGCCTTGCAACAGCAAGTGCCAACTCAGACCCGGGAATGCCTGCCCCGTCATCCATCACCTGTATGAGCCGTTTTCCGGCTTGACTGGTCTCCACTACAATGCTTTTTGCCCCAGCATCTATCGAATTTTCTATCAATTCCTTCACAACGGATGCTGGGCGTTCTACAACCTCACCAGCAGCAATCTGAGAGGCAATTTTTTCATCAAGAATCTTGATTCCCATAGGTTCACCTGTTTAAATTATACCTGTTCGCACAGCCTCACCGACAGACATGTCAATCAATCGGTTAAAATACTACTATATGGAAATTTCAGAACACGTCAGAAACATACTCAACACACTGCCCGATAATCCTGGCTGCTACTTGATGAAAGATAAGGATGGCAAAATCATCTATGTCGGCAAAGCAGTCAACCTGAAAAATCGGGTGCGGTCTTATTTCCACGATTCGGCAGAACATGCCTATAAAACCCGCCAGATGGTAAAAAAGATTGCAGACATTGAGACCATCATTGTCGGCTCGGAGTTGGAAGCGCTTATCCTTGAGATGAATCTGATCAAGGAAAACCGGCCTTTTTACAATGTCAGGCTTAAAGACGACAAACGCTACCCTTACATCAAGATACACTGGCAAAACGATTTTCCCAAACTGACTGTTACCCGCATCATGGCAGATGATGGTTCACGTTACTTCGGGCCGTACACATCGGTTTGGGCAGTGCACCAGACGCTGGATGTGC
This sequence comes from uncultured Anaerolineaceae bacterium, assembly GCA_964455505.1. Classification (GTDB taxonomy): domain Bacteria; phylum Chloroflexota; class Anaerolineae; order Anaerolineales; family Anaerolineaceae; genus Mesolinea. The sequence continues at coordinate 6,905 of CAYVWM010000089.1, read as the reverse complement.
TTCGCAGAATTTTTCCCTATCTGACTTGCGCAAGAGAAATAACAGGAAACGACCCACGTCCCTGTCTCTATTACGATATAAAACTCTGTTCCGGGCCTTGTATTGGGGCTATCACTAAAGAAGCATACAGGCAAATGATCGACGACCTTAGCAAATTCCTGGAAGGCAGAACCGATCCTGTGATCAAACGGCTCGAGCATGAAATGCAACAAGCTTCTGAAAGTCTTAATTATGAAAAAGCTGCTGTCATACGCGACCAAATACAGAGCATTGGGCGCGTTGTGGAACGGCAAAAAATCATTACCGATGAACAAAAAGACACCGACATTATCGCTATGGCTCGGGAAGATGGTGAAGCTTGCGTTCAGATCTTTTTTGTGCGTTCGGGCAAGTTGATTGGCAGGGAATACTTTATTCTTGAAGGGACGGATGAAGAAAAGAACGAATCCATCCTCAAGGAATTTATCAAACAATTCTACTCCCAGGCTGCTTTTGTACCCAATAAAGTGCTGCTTCCCAACGAAGTTGAAGAGGCACGTATTATCAAGGAGTGGCTAAACACCCGCAGGGGCGGTGAAAAGGTCGAAATCAAGGTGCCGAAACGGGGTGAGGCAAAGAGCCTGGTAGACATGGCGGCAGAAAATGCCGCAATAACTCTGCAAGCCCTGCAGACCAGATGGAAAGCCGATAAGGACCGCCAACGCCAGGCACTTGCAGAGATCCAGGAAGCGCTCGGATTGCCTGAGCCGCCAAACCGCATTGAATGTTATGACATTTCCAATACAATGGGAACTGCAAGCGTTGGCAGCATGGTTGTTTTTGAACAGGGTGTGCCTGCCAAGAAACTCTACCGCCGCTTCAACATCCGTTCAGTAGAAGGTCCAGACGATTTTGCCTCAATGGAAGAGGTTCTACGCAGAAGGTTAACACACTACGTTGCAGCCAAGGAAGAAAAAGATTCGCCAGGAAAAAAACTTGATCTGGCATTTAGTCTGCTGCCCGATTTGCTTATCGTTGATGGGGGTAAAGGTCAGTTAAGCCGGGCTGTAAAAGTGATTGCGGAACAGGGTCTGGATGGCGCGTTTGTCGTTGTAGGACTTGCCAAGCAGGAAGAAGAATTGTTTTTGCCTGGTCAAATGGAATCCATCCGACTTGCTGAACGTTCGCAGGGTTTCTTTCTATTACAACGCATCCGGGATGAAGCCCATCGCTTTGCTATCACCGCACACAGGAATAGGCGTGGTAAAATCGGTCTCGTTTCCAGGCTTGACACCATTCCGGGTTTGGGACCCACAAGAAGGAAAGAGCTTATTCAAAGATTTGGATCGATTGAAGCAATCCTTGCTGCTGAACCAACAGAAATTGCCAAAATTCGTGGTATCAGTTTGGAATTGGCACAAAATATCAGAAGTCAATTGGAGTAACAATAATGGCAAAAAATTTTAACCAGGGTAACAAACTTGGCAGAATAGTAATGGCAATTTTGGCCTTAACAATTATTCTTGCCATGGTCCTTTCTATGATCCGCTTTTAGGAGGCAATAATGAGCAAATACGACCCGCTTGGCTCAGATTTTATAGAAGATACTTACTACCGTAATCTTGATCCAACCCCTGAAAACCGCGGTTTGGATTTTCCTCGATACCTCGAAGATGTAGTTCCAACAGATAACCTTATTATCCTCCCGGATCCAGCAGTATTGAATATCGGATCGAGCGATTTGCGTTTGGTGATGGAAAACCGACGCTCAGTTCGACGGTATGACACCAATCAGGTTTTATCTTTTGAAGAACTGAGTTATTTGCTCTGGTTAACCCAGGGGGTTAAAAAAGTATCTGAAAGATCTGGAATGACGCTTAGAACCGTGCCCTCTGCTGGCGCTCGCCACCCCTTTGAAACATTTCTGGCTGTCAACCGTGTGGAGAACCTGGTACCAGGTATTTATCAATTTATTGCTCTTAGACATGCTCTGATTTTGCGCAAACCTGGCGTAGAAGGAATAAACGCAGTCAATCATGCAGCGCTGGACCAAAGCCAGGTCGTCAATAGCGCGGTGACCTTTGTTTGGGTTGCCGTGCCCTATCGAACCTGCTGGCGGTACGGCAGCCGAGGTTACCGTTACCTGTATCTGGATGCTGGTCATATCTGTCAGAATTTACACCTGGCGGCAGAATCAATTGATTATGGTGTCTGTGCAATCGGCGCTTTTGACGATGAGATCGCAAATTCTGCTCTGGGTCTGGAGGGCAGAGAACGCTTTGTTATATACATGGCATCCTGCGGTAAAAAACAGATTACCTAGTAAACGAGGGGTTTGAAAGGTTTTTTGGATCTTAATACGGTCGTCATCATTTCTGCAGGGACAGAGTGGCGTACAGTTTTGGGTTACTACCCTCAAATCAGCGTCAGCAAGGTCGGATGTTTTGATTTCTTTACTGCCTCCCTCAACTCCACCGAGATAGGCTTCCTGCGTGGGGGTGTGGGCAAGGTTGCCACTGCCAGCGCCACCCAATTTGCCATTGATCACTTTAATCCACGTTTGCTCATCAATATTGGAACGTGTGGGGGTATAGAAGGCAAAGTGACACTCGGCACACTTATTCTTGCAGACAGCACCACAATCTACGACATTATCGAAGGTATGAGCGACTACCAGCAAGCCATTGACAATTACGCCACCAAAGCGGATCTTTCTTGGCTCCAAACTGAATTACAAATACCAGTGCGTTTAGCAAACATTTATTCAGCGGATCGGGATATTCGTCCTGAAGATGTGCGTGGAATCCTCTCAGATTTGGATGCGGAAGTTGGAGACTGGGAATCTGGTGCTTTTGCCTGGGTGTGTGCTCGCAACAATAAGGACTGGTTGGTCCTTCGCGCTGTCAGTGATCTTATTAGCCCCAACAGTGGTGAAGCGCTGAACAATGTTAGCCTCTGGCGGGATAGAGTTTTCCCCCTGATGGTAAAGATCATGTCTTTACTTCCATTACTTATTGACCGCTACAACAAGTCGCACCCTTGAATCTATAAAAATTAGCATAATAAAACCTCCCAGAAACAAATTTCTGGAAGGTTCTTTTCAATTTGTAAATTTCTTGTTTATTTGCCTAACCTTGCGCGCTCTTCTTCAACGATGCTGTGATCCAGTTTCTTAATAAGCGGGGTCGGTTGATTAAAAGGCTTTCCTGCCTGCAATTCAGCCGCTTTCCACAAATCTAAACCCAAACCTGTCAAGCTGCCCTCGCTTTGATAGGTCAACGCAAGATGCTCACCGAGATCATCCTTAATTTTGTGGGTGTTTTGAGTACCGAAAATCCAGGTTGTACCCCCGAGGATAGCATTTACTTTTTCACTGGTATGCGGTAGGAATGGTGCAAACATTAAATTGATCCAACTGATTGCCTCAATGGCAGTAAAGACAGATTTAGCTGCTTCAGATTTGTCTGTCTTGATTTCAAACCAGGGCGCATTGACATCCAGGTATTTGTTCACTTCTGTCGCCAGTCCCATAATTTCTGCCAGGGCCGCCCTGAGTTGAACCTTTTCCATCTTGTCTGCAACCGTAACAAAACCAGACCTTATGACATCAAGCAGATTTTGGTCAGTTTGTCTTAAACTTTCAGGTTCGGGGATGATGCCATCCCAGTTTTTATAGGTGAAGGAAAGCACCCGATTGATCAGGTTTCCCCAGGTAGCTACCAGCTCGTTATTGTTGCGTTGATAAAACTCTTCCCAATCCCAGTCGGTGTCCTTGCTTTCAGGCATAGCGGTGGTGAGGTAGTAACGGAGGGTGTCAGGGTCATATCTTTCAAGAAAGTCCAGCCCCCAAACTGCCCAATTGGCGCTCCCGCTGATCTTTTTCCCTTCCAAATTCATAAATTCATTGGCAGGAACATCGTATGGCAGAACCAGGGATTGAGGATCCGCAACACCCAACGCTCGGTCAATACCATCCTGCAAACCGATGAGTTCTGCTGGCCAAATGACCGCATGGAAAGGAATATTATCCTTGCCAATGAAGTAAAAAGTTTGCGATTCGGGGTTTACCCACCAATCCCGCCAGGCGAAAGGCCGCCCCGTCAGCTTGGACCATTCAATCGCAGCTGAAAGGTAACCAATAACCGCTTCAAACCAAACATACAAACACTTGCCCTGCCACCCTTCCAGGGGTACTGGAATCCCCCAGTCCAGGTCACGTGTAATTGGACGTCCTTTCAAACCCTCCGACAGGATTTGTCCCAGAGATTGGCGCATGACATTTGGTCTCCAGTAAGTCTCGCGCGCCTTGAGAAATGCGATAATGTCGGCCTCGAGGCCAGAGAGATCAAGATAAAAGTGTTCCGTTTCTTTTAATACCGGCGTGGAACCGTCCACTTTGGATCGCGGATTCTGTAAAAGTTCGGGCTCGAGCATATGACCGCACTGTTCGCATTGGTCAGAGCGTGCGTCAGGATTACCGCAGATATAACAGGTGCCTTCCACGTAGCGATCTGGCAAAAAACGCTGTTGCGCGGTCGAATACCACTGCTTCTCAGTTGCTGTGTAAAGAAATCCATTTTTGCGCAGCGTTTCAAAAACCAACTGGGATATGTGAAAATGGTTGGAAGTATGCGTGCTTGTAAACAGATCGTAATGTAATCCAAGTTTTTGAAACAGTTCCACGAAACGTTCATGATAGCCCTGGTAAATTTCTAACGGGGTTTTCCCTTGTGCATCGGCTTTGACAGTGATAGGGGTTCCATGGGAGTCAGAGCCCGAAACCATCAGCACATTTCTTCCCCTCAAACGGTGGTATCTTGCACAGATATCCGCTGGCAAATAGGAACCTGTTAGATTTCCAACATGAATATCTGCATTGGCGTAAGGCCATGCAACGGCTATCAGAACATTGTGAACCATCTTTATCTCCTAAGTAAAGCAACATTTTATCATTGATCGTCAGCTTTCAGTCGCGATCAGCGCAGGTTACTAGCTATTAAATATAAACGAAGTACGTAGTTGAAGCTAATCCTGAATACTTATCCGGTTTTCGGTGTGTTCACAGTCTCCCTGATTCAGGTTTTGACCACATATGGTGCAAACGCCTTTGCAATTCGGATCGCAGACATAGTTCATTGGAATATCCAGCAAAATGTAATCCCTGAATACTTCAGCAAGATTGATGTAGCCATCTTCCGGAACAATAAGATCCGTTTCATCCTGGGACCTTCCTGCAAAAACAAACAGCTCTTCAAAGTTTGTGTGGATCTGTTTTCGACTGATCTCAAGGCAGCGACCACATTGAAGGTCCATCTCCCCGGCAATTTTTGCCTGTAGCAGTAATCCTTCGCGTGTTCGGGAGAACCGATAATTAGACTCAAAATTAAAGACAGTCAAATCTGGTTCAATAAAAATTTCTGGAAATTCTGCTCGAAAATCACGGGAATAACCAATAGGCTTATTCAGAAAGAAGCCAATATTCATGCGGAGGGAGTAACGTTGTTTTTCCATTGGCAAAGTACAATACAATAATGATGAAAAATTATAACACGCAGGCAGTAATCAGCAATGAAAACTATCCTTTTGGCAACCAATAACCCTGGCAAAGTTTCCGAAATTCAGGAAATCTTATGTGGGACTCCTGTTAAGCTGCTCACTCCATCCCAACTTGGCTTGGACCTGGAGATTGAAGAGAATGGATCATCCTATTTTGAAAATGCATTATTAAAAGGCTCTGCTTTTTCTAAACGCACCGGGTTGCCAACCTTGGCAGATGACTCCGGTCTGGAAGTAGAAGCACTTAATGGAAAACCCGGTTTGCATTCTCGACGTTTTGTCCCTGACCCAGATGCAAACGATTTGTTTCGCTGCTTGTTTTTGATTGACCAGTTGAGAAAATTTCCTCAACCCTGGAAAGCCGCATTTCACAGTGAGGTTGTTCTGGTTGATCAACAAGAGTGTCTGCTCCGATCGCATGGTATCTGCCAGGGCACAATTATCGCGGAACCTCAAGGATCAAACGGCTTTGGATACGACCCGATTTTTGTTTTGAATGCCTATCCTGCAACCATGGCGGAACTGCCTTCTTACCTAAAAAATCAACTCAGCCATCGTGCCCTTGCGCTCAGGGCAATCCTGACTGAGTTGCATAATTTTGCCCTTTCCTGAGATTACCAGCGGTTGTAGTGCACCTTTTCTGGATCGTACCGGTCTACAACGGCAGGTTTTTCTGCTGGATGTCCAATCGCGATCAGAGTTACTGGCTTGATATCTTGGGGCAGATTGAGTAAATTTCGGAAAGGCTCCGATCTTTCAGTTCGCGGATGGATTCCAAGCCAAACTGCTCCCAGTCCTAACGCATGGCATGCCAGGAGCATGTTTTGTGTAGCTGCTGAACAGTCCTGAACCCAAAGGTCAAAAAGTTTTCCTTCCGGCACGAAAGCGCACACAAGGATGGCCAGGCTTGCCTCATACAGCATCTTTGCGTAAGGGTGAAATTGGGGAATCGCATCCAGTTTGCTGCGGTCAGTAATCACCACAAAACGCCATGGTTGGCTGTTGTTGGCAGAAGGTGCTTGCATGCCTGCTTTCAGGATAAGATTTACTTTTTCACCATCAATGCTTGTAGACTCAAAGTGACGGACGCTTCTGCGTGTTTTTATTGCTTCAAAAAGGTCCATGGCTGCCTTAAAGTTTGTATCCAAACTGCCTGAGAAGCCCTTTGCGTGCCTCTACGTCTGCTTCGCTTTCGACACCCAGTGGTGTGAAACCATCAATCACCCCCAGAACTCCCCTGCCCTGATCGGATTCGGCAACAATAACTTCTGTTGGGTTTGCTGTAGCACAAAAAATACTGCAAACCTCAGGTACTCGTTTTATAGCCTGGAGTACATTGATTGGAAAATAACCCTGATTAAGGAACACAA
>CAYVWM010000088.1:0-8672 GCA_964455505.1 uncultured Anaerolineaceae bacterium | reverse complement strand
CAACACAACCAGATCCGATCACTTCACACGCTTTATCCGCCGCTGCGGCTATCACTGGTAAGCCCTCTGGAATGCCAGTTTCCAGAGCGGCTTGCGGTGTGATGACACCCAGCTGTTCTGTAGGACTAACAAGTTCGGGCAGCATTTCCGGATCAATAGGGACAGCCTGCCATTTCCAATCCGATTTTTTTGACCACTGGAGATTTTTATAATCAAAGGGGATATAAGCGACTTGTGAGCCAATGGAATCGATAAACTTGCCGGTGAGGCGATAATTCAGATAACCTGAAAGCAGCAGGTATTTGTGCGTTCTTTCCCAAATTTCAGGTTGGTGTGTGCGCAGCCAGTTGCATTCGGCTTCAGATTGTAAATAGGCGACCGTCTCAGTCATTCCCGCAATTTTGAACAAGGCACCCCAAATTCCACTGACAGGTTCCAATCCGAAAGTTCTGCGCTGATCCAGCCAGTGTATAGCGGGACGCAAAGGAACCCCATCCTTGTCAAGGTTAATAAGCGTTGACCGCTGCGTAGTTACCGCTACGCCAGCAATAGCTTCTTTTTGGACTTCAGGGTTCTGCCAAAGTTGCTGACATGCCTGGCACACAGCGTTCCAAAAAACATCCACATGCTGCTCTGCCCAGCCAGGCTGTTTGGAAAAATACGGTTCAATGGGGATCTGGGATTTGGCTAAGAGGTTTCCATGCGGGTCGAATATAAGCGCCCGGACTGATTGTGTTCCGTTATCTATTGCCAATAAGTGGTCATTAGTCATCAGTCCTCCAAATCCATACTCCAACGCTTTTCTGCCTGTTCCGGCGACATATCTAAGGCAAGTGTACCACCTGGGTTGAGGATGTTATGCGGATCAAAATGTTTTTTTAGCAGCCGGATGACATCCATTTGCTGCTTCCCAATCTGCTGTTCCAGCCATGGCGCTGTTTGCTTTCCGACACCATGGTGATGGCTTATGGAAGCGCCACTGTTTGCGATTGCCTCAAGAATGCCGTATTGCAGTTCCAGGTATTCTTTGATAGTTTTCATTTTTGCAATGAATATGAAGTAAAGATTCCCGCCCTGTGGGTAAGCATGCGATAGGTGGGTCATACAGACTGTATTGGGACGGCTCTTAACAAAAGCCCGAACCTTCTTGTGTACTTCAGGCATCTGAGACCAGGTGACACCACATTCAAGTGTATCAATGAGCACATCAAAGTCCTGAAGGTCTTCGCGCAAATAAGGGTCGCGAAAACGGTCTTTTTCCCATCTTTCAGTGACTTTTGCGAAGCTGAGTTCAAATGCACCATGTTGCCGGCAAATATGGCGCATTTTTCGGTTTAGGTTGGCACAGAAGCCTTTTTCGCCGTCCGTAAACCCCAATAGGAGGCATTTCTGCATGGGTTTATAGCCTAATTGTTTTAGAATAGTATCAGCAATGCTGTCCTCGATATGGTACAGCTTCATCGCTACATCCGTTTCTTCCGGGTCAGAAAGTCTGAAAACTGAAGGGAATCCAATTTCTGCCTGCATGATTTCTCTACAGGCAGCCTGGGCGTCTTCCCAGTTTTTGAACATGTAGCTGAACTTTTTTCGATTCTCAGGCATGTATCGAAAAACTTTGAGTGTAACTTGTGTGAGAATGCCGAAGGCTCCCTCTCCTCCCATCATCACCTGGTCAAAGTCTGGACCGGTTGCGCTGCGGGGGTGGGGACAGGTCTTGAATACCCCAATAGGTGCAATATATTCCTGAGAGACCACCAGGTCCTCAATCTTGCCGTAATAGGTGGAATTTTGTCCAGCTCCTCGGGTGACCACCCAGCCGCCAACGCTTGAATACTCAAATGATTGCGGAAAGTGTCCGCAGGTGTATGCGCGAGCAGCGCCAAGTTCTTTTACTGCATTGTTCAACAAGTATTCAAGCTTGGTACCCCACATTCCAGCTTCCACCGTGATCGTCTGGTCAATTTCGTTAAATGCTACCACCCGATTCATATGTTTGCTCATATCCAGGGTAATGCCACCGCGAGTAGCTTCCATCCCGCGAGTGACAGTTGAACCCCCCCCAAACACATAAACAGGCAGATCATTTTCGTCAGCAAATCTGAGGATGGTTTCAATTTCCGCTTGATTGCGAGGAGAAACGACCGCATCGGGAAGATTCTCAACGATTTTTCGGCGGAGCCTGACAGCATCAATCATGCCTTTCCCGTACGAACGTGAAATTCTGGAGTACGTGTCAGTTTTGACATTTTCATCCTCGCAGATCTGTTGGAGCGTTTCAAGGTGTTTCTGCGGTATTTGGCTTGGGATTGAATCTTCCACCAGTTCTAACGAGAGGTTTACTGGCTTGCTTAAGTCTTCTTCGGTCAGATTGAATTTTTCCATGACGAGCCGGACCAAACCGCGATTGGGATGTTTGATGCCGGCAGGGTCTCCCCATTTGATCAGGGATCGATATGTACCTGCAGGAGTAACATCCTCGTACCAGTTCGGCAAAAATGATGCTTTTTGGGGCATTTCACTCTCCTTCCTGGATAGTGCACCCTGAGGGGGCAGGGCTGTAGTACTTATTATAGATCGAATGATAACGTAAAACTTCCTGATCCCACCTGGTATCATCCCAACCTAATGCGTCTTGAGTTAACATTCGGATTTGAGGTAGAAGGGCAGACGCACCTTCTGGCAGAAGTAATCCCAGCCGAACTCTTCTAAGGAGGAGATCGTCCAGATGCTCGACGGCGGTTGTTCCGGCAGCAAACCGGAGTTCCGCCCAGGTGTTAGCAAGACCTTCAATAGCGGAGTGCTCCTGCGGCTCTGCCAGTTCCAAAAGGCTGAATACATCTTCGCCATATCGTCCAGCCAGATAAGTATAGGTTTCCAGATCAACACCGTCATAAGCTTGTACCGGAACTTCCTTGAGGGGTTTGTAAAAGCACTGCATAGGTTTGGGTGGATGTGGGAGGTGCACCGATGCTTTTTGAAGTGCGTCTGCTGCCATGATTCGGAAAATGGACAGTTTTCCCCCAGACACTGTAATAAGCCCGTCCTCATCCCATACGACATGTTTGCGGGACTCTGCAGAAGGGTTGGCTGTGCCGCTCGTCACAATCGGTCGTAAACCTGCAAAGCTTGAAACCACATCATCCTGACAAAGTTTGGCAGACGGAAAGAAAGCAGCACAAGCTTCTAACATGTAATCTATCTCTTGTTGCGTGCAAAAAGGTTCACCAATATTAATGGAATTTGTGTGATCAAGATCGGTTGTCCCGATTATGGTAGTGCCCTCCCAGGGGATAGCAAACATCGCCCGTTTATCACGGGGATGCATCATTGTCACTGCATATTGGAGAGGTAACCTGCTTTCTGGGAAAATCAGATGCGATCCCCGTTGAGGTCGTATTCGCGCTGTACCTTGTACTTGCGAACGCAACTGGTCGGTCCAGGGTCCGGTAGCGTTTATGATCACGTGGGCATTGATCTCCAGTGTCTCGAGATTAGCTTGAGATAGGTCCTTGATCTGAACGCCGCACACTTGTCCATTATTTTTTTTTGAGGAGGTTTTGGACAATTGTGTAATTGAGTGCGGTCCCACCATCTGCTGTGGTTTCAGAGATCAAGCGCAAAACCATTCGCGCATCATCCATGCGGGCATCGTAATATAGAAAAGCACCTTGCATCCATTCCACGTTCATTTCTGGGATTAATCTGATAACTTGTTCTCTGGAAAGGTGGCTGTGTTTCCATTTTGGAGCCATGAGGTCGTAAAGAATTACCCCCAAACGAAATTGGGTTTTCATGCTCCTGCTTTTTGAGTAGGGAAGTACAAAGCCAAGTGGGGTAACCAGATTGGGGGCTTCCTGCAAGATTTTTTCCCTCTCACGAACTGATTCATGGGTTATTTCGTACTGCCGGTTTTTGAGATAGCGGAATCCACCGTGCACCAGTTTTGAGGAGCGGCTTGAGGTTCCGCAAGCAAAATCACCTGCCTCAAGCAATATTGTTTTATATCCAGAACTGACCGCTTGTCGGTATATGCCCGCTCCGCTTATGCCTCCTCCTATGATAATGAGATCCCATTCCTGTTGGAGAGAATTCCAGGCATGTTTCCGCCATCCTTTACTAAACATATGTCCTCCTATGTGTGCACGGAATGTGCTTGCCAAATCTGAATACTTTGCATCATAACTTCAAGGGTAACTTGCCTTGCACGATTAACATCCTGATTTATTGCTGCTTCCAGAAGGTTCTGATAGAAAGATTTAGAATGTTGGCGCGACTTTGGTGTGTTGAAATATTGAACACCCATATCAAAGTAGAGATCTTTAAATCCATTAAAGATAAGTGTGTAAATTGGGTTTCCCGAAAGAATTGTCAGGTTTTTGTGAAGTGAAAAATCAGCCTCAGCGAAAATTGTGGGTTCGTCGGGTAAGGATGAAGCCATTGGCTTGAGCAGATTGACCACAGCATCAAATTGTTTTTGTACTGCTGTTGCAGTATATTCCGGGGCCAAATCAGCCCTGACTTTTAACAGGTTCGGAACAAAATCTGCAGATAAGTTTTGTGGATGTTTTGAAAGCGCATTCAGAATAAGGAGATTACCCTCTTTCCAATAATCATTGACCCTGGTGGGGCGTCCATGATGAATAGTTATCCATCCATCGCGTGAAAGTCGCTGCAAGGCCTCACGCAGCGTCGGCCGGGTAATACCAAGTTGCTCTGCCAATTCTCGTTCAGGCGGCAGGTTGCAGTTTATCGGAAACGTTCCATCAAGGATGGCATCGACAAGTCGATTTTCAGCAAGTTCTGCGGGTTTGGGTAGTGTTGTCCAATTTGGCATTACTCCTCCTAAGGTGAGTTGGTAAGAGGTCATACCAGTTATTGATAAGATTATACATCCAATTTTGAAGTATCCATACTGGAAAATTTCAAAATTGTTGATAATTTAAGGTATGATTCACTGGCAATGACACCACAAATTATTACTCTCATCATTTTATTGGTGGCAATAATCCTGTTGGTTTCGGAAAAATTTCCGCCTGATGCGATCACTCTTGGTGTCATGGTTGCCCTGGGAATAAGCGGGGTTCTTTCAATTCCTGAAGCGTTATCAGGCTTTGGTAGGTCGACGATCATCACCCTCATTGCTATGTTTATTCTGGCCAGGGGCTTAAAACTGGCAGGTTGGACGGATCAAATGGCTGGTGTGATTGTGCAAGTCGCTGGGGGAACTGAAGTACAACTCATTTTGGTTATTATGTTGGTGGGAGCGTTTCTATCTCTGTTCATGAACGACATTGCAGCTGCCGTTGTGCTGCTGCCTGTTGTTGTCAGCGTTGCAGCTCGAGGAAAAACCAGCCCCTCGCGTCTGTTACTGCCACTATCTATCGGGATAGAACTTGGTGGTTCAGCTACGATATTCACAACAACAAATCTCGTCACCAGTGGAATCCTGGTTGACAATGGGTTCAAAGGCTTTGGTTTGCTTGACTACCTGCCTATTGGAATGGTTCTCGTAATTTTTGGTATCTCCTACTTACTGCTCGTTGGACGTAAGAAACTGCCTGAAACAAATATTAACCAACTGCCAGCAGAAAAAGTAGTGGAGAATCTGATAAAAACGTATCGGTTAGGGGAACGTGTGATATTGGTTCGGGTGCTTTCGTGTTCTCCTTTGGCAGGTAAATCCCTGGCAGAATGCGGTTTGCGCCAAGAGTTCAAACTTAATTTGCTGGCAATTCAAAGGAATGGTGTGTTATTACGCTTACCGTCTCCAGATAGCATTCTTCAACAAGGTGACGTTCTTGTTTTAGTCGGCAGGTATGATGAAATTGATTGGCAGGAATATCAAGATGTACTTGAGGTTGTCAGCTTAGGAGGTTGGGACTTGAACTTGCTTCAGACCAACGAATTGGTTTTGACTGAAGCGGTAATGGCGCCCCGATCTGAGTTGATAGGAAAAACAATTAAATCTTCCCACTTTCGTGAAAAATACGGCGTCTTAGTTTTGGGGATTTGGCGAAATGGAAACCCTATTCGGTCGGAACTGGAAAATCGGACCATCCAATTTGGAGATGGTTTGCTGTTGTATGGATCTGTTGAAAAATTTAAAATCCTGAGCAGTGACCCAGATCTCATCCTATTGCGCAACCCAGAGATAGAGAATGGGCGTGCAAAACGTTTGAGTTGGCTTGCATTAACCATCTTTGTTGTTGCCGTGGTTCTCTCCATCGTATTTGATTCTCATTTGAGTTTGATTTTGATGGGGGGAAGTTTGCTGATGGTTTTCACGGGTATAGTGAGTATGGATCAGGTTTATAAAGCTGTGGAATGGCGGACGGTATTTGTGGTTGCAGGCATGCTGCCCCTTGGTACTGCTATAGTTAAGTCGGGATTAGCAGAAAACGTTGTTGGAATTCTTGATCCGATTGCGAAATTAGTTCATCCTTATGCTGCCTATATTGTTCTGTTCATTTTCACTTTTTTGTTTTCACAGGTTATCCACGACGCTGTGGTTTCCTCCATCATGGTGCCTTTAGGGATTCAGCTGGGTGTTGCCAATGGGTTGGACCCGAGAGCCCTTGCGATGGGCCTGGCATTGGTCACCTCTATGACATTCGGCACACCCTACGGGCATCCTGTGAGTATGCTGGTGATGGCACCAGGAAATTACCGTTTCAAGGACTACGTTAGGATTGGTATGCCTCTGGCAATCCTGGTAAGCATTGTCATTTTATTGATCTTACCCCTATTCTGGCCGCTGCGATAATCATGACCGTAACCAAGTTTTTAAGTACTGAAAAAGTTCGATCGTTAGAGGTTTTTTCAGCGCTTCAAGAGGACGAGATTCAAAAGATTGTCCAGCTTGGGAATCTCAATGCGTACGAGGATAGGGAAATCGCGTTTTTTGAAGGGGATGCAGTTCAGGATTTTTTTGTTCTATGTTCAGGAGAACTCAAAATCTTTAGAACTTCACTGGACGGAAGGGAACAGATCTTTGCCAGGCTTCATTCAGGTGCGTTTCCAAACCTCGTACCCTTACTGACAAAAAAAACGCCCAGATATCCTGCCAGTGCCAGGGTTTGCGGACATGCAGAAATATTAACTATTCCTTATGTGCTTTTCGATGCATTGTTGGACGCTAATAAGAATTTTTGTAGAAATCTGCTAGGTTTCTTAGCCGAACGACTTGAGATCATAACCTCTCTCGCCGGCTCGCTGAGCCTTCAGACCACTCGCGGCCGCCTGGCAGGTTTCTTGCTGAACATTGTTGATGCTCGAGCAAATTCTCGCTGGTATACGCAAGACGAAATTGCTGCAGAGATCGGCACAGTGCGCGATGTTGTAGGCAGACTCTTACGCGAGTTTGAGGGGAATGGATGGTTAAAAAGAGAAAGGCAACGCATTATTTTATTGAACAGGCAGGCTTTGATAGAGGAGTCTCAGAAATAAGACTGCATTTTGTGACTTTAGTCTTAGTTAAAATTACATAAGTCCTCTATACTCATGGTAAACATGATTGCCCAAGAATTTGTACTACCGATATTCGAATTAGCGAAATGCTCCCGCTGTGGTATATGTGTTGCCATCTGCCCTGAACAGGCTCTTGGCATATCAAATGTTAAAGGTTTCCCGGTGTTTGTTTCGCCTGAAAACTGCACCTATTGCAGCGAGTGTGAAGCGCAGTGCCCCGAACAAGCGGTGCATTGTCCATTAGAAATTTCGTGGGAATAAAATTCCAGATAGGAGAATGATGAGCGAATTTATCAATAATGCCACAAAACGCAAAGAAGCCTTAAAAGAGGTCATTAGAAAACTTCATGCAGGTAAATCAGTAGAATCCCTGCAAGAAGAATTCAACGAAATCATTGAGTATGCAACTGCATCAGATATTGCTGAAGCTGAAAGAGAAATCATCGCAGAAGGCATGCCAGTGAGTGATATCCAAAAAATGTGTGATTTACACGTGGCAGTTTTTCAGGCTGGTCTGGAAAGTCAAGCCCCGCCAGAGTCCCTTCCTGGTCACCCGGTTTTTGATTATCGTCTCGAGAACGAAGTTATCGGGCGTGTATTGGAATCTCTCGAAGCGCTCGAGGAACCCTTGCGATATAAACAGCACGAGGCGCATGAAAAAATGAGGAACGCAGCCCAGAATCTGGACGTTGTGTTGAAACATTATGAGATTAAGGAAAACGTGTGGTTCCCGCACCTTGAACGGCACGGCTTTGAGGGGCCTGCGAAAGTAATGTGGGGTGTGCATAACGATATCCGCAAGGAAATCAAGGAGTTTCTTGCTGCTTTGGAAGCAGAGCCTTTTGATTGGGACGATTTCAGTTCAGCCTTGATCGTTATGGTACAGGATATCCGTGAAATGATCTACAAGGAAGAGAAAGTGCTCATTCCTGAAGCTTTGGCCAGACTCACACCTGAAGAATGGGAGATGGTAAAGGAAGAAAGTCAATCGGACTCTGCCAGAGGTTACAGGCAGCCAAAAGCTGAACAACCCCAACCTGAGACCCGGGCAGAATCCTCAAGCGAGCATGTATTCCTGAATACTGGCATGCTGACTGCTGAGCAAATCAACTTGCTGCTAACACACCTGCCCGTGGATATTACCCTGGTAGATGAAAACGATGAAGTGCGCTTCTTTTCTCAAACACAAGAAAGAATCTTCCCGC
>CAYVWM010000087.1:0-8965 GCA_964455505.1 uncultured Anaerolineaceae bacterium | reverse complement strand
TGTATAGATTGATTTGTTCATTTTATGGAAACGACTCTCTGAAGGCATGGCTGTACCTGTAAATGCCCAGCCGCTGATTGCACCTTCGCTGTTCCGGTTCACACGTTCCAATGTGATTGGCGTGGATACCATTGACAGGATGATATTATCCGAAAGTTCATCAAAGAGACTCTCTTCAAGGATGCGGACAATTTCTTTTTGGCAGTGCGTTTTATATTCATCATACCAACCCGCATCCATTATCCACTTCACCAGGTCGTAATCAAACAAAGTGCTGACGATGATCCCAGTCTTCCCTTCCGGAGCAAGCGAAGGGTCCCGCATTACTGGAAAAGAAATCTCATAGGTCGTCAGCTCGAAGTAGCGCGAAATCCAATCCAAGATGCGGCTTTTTTTTGTATCATCTGGTAGTTCTGTGTTCAGGATATCCCGCCAACTATCAAGACCCAAACTGGAAACACCAATAGTGGCAGGCGTATAGAAAGTATGCGCGCTGCATTGTTTTTCAAATGTCTGTTTGTCCTGGTCGACGCCGAGGAAGATTGTCAGGATTGAGTCGCTGCCGTGGCTTTGTTGAACCAGCTTTTGTTGGGATTCCATAGATTTCTGTTGCTTTGCGTTCGTCAATCTGGGGCTGCCAATTGCTTGGTAAAGCCCTTTCATATCCGCAGCCCAAACCAACTTATCATAAGCAAAACGGCTTCCATCCGCTGTTGTCAAGACTTTGGTTATCAGATCAATCTGGTTTACCTCTGCGTTCAGTCGGATTGTGCCGCCTTTTTCCTGGATAAAATCCGCCATGGTCTCTGCCAAAACGCCTGTTCCGCCGAGAGGATAGCTGTAATCCAGATACAGTGCAAAGTAGCTTAAGGCAAAAAATGAAGGTGTGTTCTTAAAGAAATGTTGGGTCACCATGTCTATGAGCGACTGGTTGGTTGTGAATTGTTTCAGGTAGGTATTGATGGGCATGGTCAACTTTTTTATCTTTCGCATGCTCAGTTGGTACTTAACCAGCCATGGCAGAAGCGTTTTGACAAGAAACTTTTGATCTTTGGTCATATCCATGAAGTAGGGATTGTCAATGGCATAAAGAATGTCCATGTATCCCATCACCCGCTCGATTTCTGCCACAATTGCAGCAATATCTGCGGTGTTATCAGGAAACTGGGCGTTCAGCAATTGTTGATAATCGTACAGGTTGCCCCTGTTTCTGAGCAGGATCAAATCGTCTTTGATACCAACAGTTACCGGGTTGGTTATCCAGTTCAATGAAATTCCCAGTTCCTTCAACATTGGCTGAATGATCCCTGAGTTTTCGAAAGCCCGCAGCCCTGAATCAAAGGTAAAACCTTCTGCCTTAAACGAACCGACCAAACCTCCGAGGCGGTCTGAGCGCTCGCAGAGGAGAGTCGTAAACCCATTGTTAGCAAGGTAAGCTGCACCGGTGAGCCCCGCGATACCACCGCCGACGACGATTACATCAAATTTTGTGGTGTTTTCCATGGTTATTTTCAGGCCTCTTGTAGATAAAGTAAAACTGATTGGATAGCTACTGGGACCCCGCCATTTTGGGCGAGAACACAATTTGCCTCTGCATTTTCAAGGAAGGTTTGTGGATCCCTAAGCGATGCAATTTGACGTTCGGCCAGTTTCTTAGCCCCAACGAAATTGCCCACATTGACCCTGCGCATAATTCCGCGAACATCCAGATCAGCAACTTTTGTACAGGTTGGATCCTCACAAAACTGACAGCGTTCTGCGGCTTTCATGATCTCTTTTTGCTCGGTTGGATACTGGGCGAACAGATTTTCTCTTTCGAATGGTGGCTCTAAAACCCTAACGATATTTTGTATTCCGGGTTTGTGTTTGAAAGGCTCCAGACCCAGTTTAGTTAAGACGGCATTCGCTGCACTGACCCCACTGACAGTGACTGTTGGCGTGCCCGTTCCCATCACAGTGGATTCACCGCAGCAGAACAAGGTGTCCCACTCGGTGCGGGTATGCAGACGGTTGAGCATGTGCTGACCAAGCATTTGCTTAGGCCCAGCCACGGCGCCGCCGTTCTTCAAGCAGTAGCGTTCGATGGTTCGTGGTGTTGCCAATTCGGCGTAGCGCATGCCAGTTTTCAGGCCGGGAAAACGTTTTTCCAAAACATTAAGAAGGCGTTCTTTTTCCAGATCTTTTCTTTGAAGGTATTCTGCAGGTGCGAGGTCTTCCCACTGCTCAAAGGTCGGGCCTATGGCAACAATGGTATGGCTGTCGGGTTCGCAAAGGGTGTGATCGTCGATGCTGAGGATGTAAACCGTGACTTCACTCTCGTCAATGTGGTCAGGATTGCCTACCAGCATTTCTATTGGGGCTGTATCCTGCGGAATGACCTGTTTGTCCACCTGAGCGTAGAACACAACGCTGGGATAGGTGGGCACCAGGTTCTTCGCCCAAGCCATTCTTTCTGGTGTTAAAAATTTGGGGTCAATCAATTTTCCGTAAAGATTCCAGACTGTTCCGGAATAGATGATGTTATCTGCAAAAAATTCCCTGCCATCTTTCAGTCCTACACCGTAGGGTTTACCGTCCCGAAAAAGGATTTGGGCTACCTCTGTCTCAAGGAACATTTCGCCGTTGTGTTCTTCGATTACTTTCTCCAATTTACCAGGCACAAAGAGGGTAGATCCAGCCGGATAATACGACCCGCCAGTATGATTGTCGACGAACATCACCGCAGCCAGGATGGCAGGCGATTCTTCGAGGGTGGTATAGCAGTAGGTTGAGGTTAATTTGTCGAAAAATTTGAAAATTTCGGGGTCTTTGAAATATTTTTCAAGCAGCTGTCTGGCACTTTTATTCATGTAACCGAGAAAGCGCAAATAGGACAAAGGATGCTTAAGCAAACCAATCAGAGATTCTTTGGGGTCCCGTTCGTCTGCGGATGTATAACTGGGCGTTTCTACAATGACATGCTGATACATTCTGTACATGTCGTGGTAGAAGCGGCGGATGCCATTGCTTTCTGAGGGGAAGACTGTTGAAAGTTCTTCAATGAACAGATCAATGTCAGGAAAAAAGCGGATACGTTTGCCTTTGAAATTGACAACATAGAGGAGATCATGGCGGATGACATCTATAGGCTCCTCCAGGCAATTAAAGACAAAACGGTGGCCGTTGAAGCCTTGCTCGCCAAAGCCATAAAGCATAGCAGCACCCTGATCGAATGTGATCAGGTTGCGCTTAAAGATACCGCAGGATCCCCCCGGGTTGTAAGCCTTATCAAAAACGGCAACGTGTAATCCCCGTTTTGCCAGCAGACTGGCCGCGGCAAGCCCAGAGAGGCCAGCACCAATCACAATGACATCGTAAGTCATCGCTTCACCGTTTCATGGTTCTTTGCATATTGGCAACTGGTTAAACTGCAGTTCAGGCTGCCAACGCTTTCCTGCGGGAAAAGAGGGTATAGCCAGTGGCTGCAACAAGCAGAACCAGACAGACGCTCACCGTCACGATTACTCCCAGATATTCACCGTCGAAAATGTTGGGGCTGACGTGCTTAATCAGAATACCGGTGTATGCCCAAACCAATACCAGACCATAAGCCGTGTCTTGGAACCTGAGGGCAGTGCCCCCACCGATCAGAGTGCCGACCAGCAGTATCAGAATTGTCCAAAGAGGTTCCGAAATTCCAAAACCATTCCAGTCCAGGTCTACAAGTAATGTAGTTACATTGGCAATCGTAGCCACGGTAATCCAACCAAAGTAAACCGAGAAAGGAATTTGAATGAAGAGTTTTTCACGGGAGGTGAGGTTTTCTTTATGGATTGCCAGCCTGATAAGAATAAGACAAAGCAGGATCACCAGCATCATTGCCAGAGAAAGCTCGATCAGGTCGTAATGCCAGAAGAAAATCCAGGCAGTATTGGCGATTGACGAAATGGAAAAAAGCACGTCCACTTTGCGTAAGAGCGCCTGGTTCACAGGCTCTTTGCCTTGAAAAACGCCCAGTTGGTAGAGCGTGTGAAGCGCTAATAGCAGGTAAATCACGCCCCAAATAGCGAACGTAATGGCTGCAGGTGCGAAGAGATTGGGATATGAATCAGAAACTTCTCCGGTCTGTTTTCCGGCGATTGGCAATGTGTTTGCCAGCGCATTGACCACGACCATCGTGACGAATGTGACCGCTGTGATGATGTTGAGGGTTTTGCTTTTGACGGAATTTTCCATTGATTGCTCCATTGATGATTTTTCTCTCTCATAAAAGATTGCAGGATTTTTTAGCTACAATTCAAGTATTCTAACACAATCAGGTTAAATCTCCCCCGATTTTGCATGAACCAACAGTTATTACTAAAAACAAAAAACACTGTATAAACCTTATACATTCGTTTTAACCTTCAAGATACAAGCTTATACTATTAGAAAAATATTATGTGAGGAACAATGGACCAAAAATTTATCAAGCTTCGCCGTTTTAATCTTTTTATGGGTTTCCTGCACTTGCTGCAGGGCATTTTAATGATCGTGTTGAGCAATGATACGACCTATCCAATTTTCACCAATTTTCTAACCTTTAATATTGAAACACGCAAATTGGTACCCGACCCTAAGTTGTTCTGGGACGTGCCTTTTGGGATTGCCGTGGCAATTTTCCTGTTGATTTCTGCTGTGGCACACTTTTTCCTTTCCACGGTTGGCTTCAAAAGCTATGTGAAGAACCTGGAAAAAGGGATGAACCCAATCCGCTTCTATGAGTACGCCTTAAGCTCTTCTCTTATGATTGTCCTGATCGGGCAATTGGTTGGCATTTGGGATCTGGGCAGCATGATTTTGATGTTTGCGGTGAACGCCACCATGAACTTGTTTGGCATCATGATGGAATACCACAATCAATACACCCAAAAAACCAACTGGATTTCCTTCATTTACGGTTCTATTGCGGGTATTGTGCCGTGGGTTGTTATTATGATCTACTTCCTGAGCGCAATTAATTCTTCCGGTGCAAAACCGCCGGCCTTTGTGTACGCCATCATTCCGACTATCTTTGTATTCTTCAATTCTTTCGCCATCAATATGATCTTACAGTACAAAAAGGTAGGGAAATGGCGCGATTACTTGTTTGGAGAAAGGGTCTATATTATTCTGAGCCTTGCTGCTAAGACTGCTTTGGCCTGGATGATCTTTGCAGGAACACTTGCACCTGTCTAAATCGAACATCGATTGAAACAAAAGCTGAGCTGGAAGACAGCTCAGCTTTTGTGTTTAACCTATAAACCCAAATGTATTTAGAGCAGTATTCTACTCAGCCTGTCTTGCCGGATACCTGAGGCTGACCATGATACCGAATTCCTTTTGTGAATCTGTTTCTGTTTTTTCCTTATATGGGAATTTAGCATCAAATTGGAGAGCTTCTTCCTCGTCAATGGCGTATGCAGAACTTTCCTGAAACTTTCCAGCTATTCTTTCAAGTGCTCCAGGTACCAGTTCAAGCGCCTGTAAGGCAACTGCGTAATATCCATCTGCCGTTTGGATGTCGTACTTTTCTGCGCAGCGAAAACCGAAACGACTGTAGTAGCGCGGGTCGCCGTAGATCAAAATGGCCGGGTAACCCATCGTCTTGGCGATGGAAATGGTGTGCGTTATCAAAGCGCTGCCTACACCTTGTTTTTGAAAATCTGGCAGCACGCTGACCGGCCCAAAGCTGAGCACTTGAGTTTCTGCGCTCTCATCCGATGTGAGGATGCCCCGGCTATACACGATCTGGCCAACAATTAGCCCGTTATACTCCGCCACAAAGTCAAGTTCGGAAATAAAATCCGCACTTTCTCTGAGTTTATGAAGTACTAATTGTTCGCTGCAGCCAGGCACATAAAGGTTCCAGAAGGTTTCCCGCACAAGGTTTTCAACCGCGTCGTAATCTTTTGGTTCCTCGTTCCGAATTAATAAGTTCAATTTTTCCATAGGTAAAATTTTACTTGCAGGTGCGTTGATTGGATAGAAATCCTATTTGTATTGTGTGTGCATGATGCGGTTATCAGCTGCAAATTGGTCCAGGCTGAAAATTGCAGGCAAACAGCTTACTCAGAAAAATTTATCAAAGGGTCTTTTTGCAAGGCAGACCATACGAGATGGATCAATACAACGGGGAAGAAAAATACCATTGAAAACAAAATACCCAATTCATACAGCAGGGAGCTGTTAGGGTCAGGTTTGCCCTTCAGGCGGTTTATTAGAGCGCTCCATGCGATGCCATAAACATTGCCAATCATAATCATACGGATTGCCCCAAGTATCCCGAGTGATCCGGTTTCTCCATAGATTTCGTTAACCCGCTGCCACGCTTTCCGGGTTGGCTCTCCCATGCTATCGGCGTAGTGTTGGGCAAAGGCTACGGCAGGTGCTTCGTGGGCAGGCAGGTCAGTTGTTTCTCCCGCCAACATTTGTTGGACTTCCTGATCGCTCAGGCCAGATTCGAGCGCGACTTTCGAATGGTAATAAGAGCATATCGCACAGCCGTTAACTTCCGTAACGGCCAGCATGATACGTTCCATAAAAGGATCGGTCATCAGTTTCAGCTTGCGAGCCCTGGAAAGATACCTTACTGTGCGCATGCCATCGTACAGAACCCTGTATGCCTGTGCGAATGTATAGTGTTTTTTGGCTGTGATGGTTTGCATGGTTCCTTAACTTTTTTACACAATTAGAATAGAAGGATGAGGGTTCCGGCAACGATCAAGATCAAGCCCAGCAAGGATTTTTTAGTGAGGCTTTCCTTCAGGAAAAAGTAAGAAAACGCAACGGTGACTGCGATGCTCAATTTATCAATCGGGACTACGACGCTGGCAGGTCCATCTTGCAGCGCGCGGTAGTAGCACAGCCAGGATGCGCCTGTTGCAAAACCGGATAGTATCAGGAAGAGCCAGCTTTGTTTGTCGATGCGTTTGATTTGATCTTGTTTCTTTGTGATAAAGACAATCAGCCATGCCATGATCAGCACGACAACGGTGCGTATAGCCGTTCCGAGGTTCGACTCAACACCCTGAATACCCACCTTGCCAAGAATGGCCGTCAGACTTGCGAACACAGCGGAAAGGGCTGCATATAGAAGCCAGGGACCGTAACCCTTCGTTTCGCCTTCCACCTTTTTCTTTTCGATCATCAGGTAGGTTCCAACGGCAATCAACACAGCCCCTATCGCCTTGGGCAGGGTGAAGGGTTCACTCAGGAATAGGATTGCCAGGATCATGGTGAGAATGGTGCTGGATTTGTCAATTGGGGTAACCTTGTTGACATCCCCCAACTGCATAGCTTTGAAGTAAAACAGCCAGGAGCCGCCCGTTGCCAGCCCTGAAAGGATCAGAAAGACAAGGGTCTTGGTGCTGATCTGGGAAACGGTATTCTGTGACCCCACAATAAAGACCATCAGCCATGAAAAGCCCAGAACTACGATGGTTCGGATCGCAGTTGCCAGGTTTGAATCGGTGTTCTTGATCCCGCGTTTAGCCAAGATGGCAGTGATTCCGGCAAAAAGCGCTGAACCAAATGCAAAAAGAATCCACATGCTGTACTCCAAGTTCTGACATAAAAATTTGCTGGCTGACCTATCAAGCAAACTGACCGCCACACCAGCAGCTCCATCTTACAGATTATAAAGTAAAAAGTGTGTAGACATGCAATCGCGTAACAAAAAATGCGCAGTGGATGATCAAGCCAACGTGGTAATCAGTTTGATTACCGGGGCTGATTTAAGTATTATGCTTTGGCAGCCTTTTTCTGATCAAAAAGCCAGGTAATTATCCGATTTCTAGTGGATTTTTAGTTGGTGCTTAATCTGCCACGGTTTAGGAAATTTTTGCTGTATACAACTAATCAGACCAGCAGCGCAATCATATCGTTGGCAAATTTCATTGTCTTCTGTTCAATTTTGATTTTAAGCGCTTCAAGATCATCAAAATCTGGGTCCTCAATCAAGGTCGTCTCAATAATGGAATCCACACCAGGACAAACCTGGGAAAGGCGGTATTGATCAATGTCCTTGTGGATTAATTGCGCAATATATTCTGCTTGAATTTTTCTGTTGGTGCCGCCAAGCCAGGCTTCGAACTTTCCTGCCTCATGCAGATAGACCACTGCAATTTTCAACTGCTTTTGTTTCAATTCATTCGGTGTAAAGGCAAAGTAGGTCATGTCCATGTAACCAGGATACACAGTGCTAACAAAAAACTCCGGATGATTTTTCTCCATATAGGTTTTCATAGAGGACATGAAGGTCATTAAACCCTTGTAAGCCTTTTGGATGCGAGCTTTGTGCAGTTGGTTCGTATACTCTCGCATGCAGTCATTGAATGATTCCATAGGGAGACTCCTTATTTCTTTGTTTTTACTCACTCGCTTAGAAATCCAAACAGCATAAATTGTTTCTAATTCCGAAAGGAAATATTGCCTGTCTTCTTCCTTTTCTATCTGCAGAGCAGCCTCTTGGGCAAAGGTCAGATATTGTTGAGATTCAGTAAAGTCACCGCTTAACTTAAGCGCTCTGGCAACCGCTTCATAACAAAACGCTAAATCAAAACCACCGATTCTATTATTCTGGCAAATTTCGAGAGAGCGATGTGCGTGAAAAAGTGCACTTTCTGGCATTTTTGCGACGCAATATGCTCTGGAAACCTGCCATTCACCTCTGGCCATGTTTACGGCCTCACCAACAAAACTCCAGTGATAAACAGACGTATGCGCCATGTGTATCATGACAACCGTCTCATACACGGTTCGGTCTGGCTTTTCCATCAGTTCCCAGACGCTGTTAAATGTCTCCTGGGCAATTTGCTTATGCCATTCCAGGTTGATTTGGCTGTTTTCAGTATTCATGCTTCACCAAACTTTCATGACTATATTGTTGCTAACCACACTGCTTTATGTTTTTGATAATAGAACCACAGTCTCTACGTGTGTTTGCGCTAGCATAAGAGGACGCAGA
>CAYVWM010000086.1:0-9424 GCA_964455505.1 uncultured Anaerolineaceae bacterium | reverse complement strand
TCACGCGCCTTTTCATCCCGCCGGAATAGGTCTTGATGCGCTGCTTGGCTTTGTCTTTTAGGCCGATCTGTTCCAGCACTTCGGCGATGCGGTCGGCGAGCGGCTTGCCGCCCAGACCGTACATCTGCCCCCAGAACTGAAGGTTTTCAAGCGCGGTCAGGTCCTCGTAGAGTGCCAGTTCCTGCGGCACCACCCCGATGCAGCGCTTCACTTCCATCGCGTCCTTGAGGACGGAAAAACCGCACACGCTGGCATCCCCGCTGGTGGGGGCAAACAGGGTGGAGATGACCGAGATGGTGGTGGTTTTGCCGGCGCCGTTGGGTCCCAGCAGGCTGAAAATCTCGCCCTCGTCTATGCTGAAGGAGATGCCTTTTACAGCCGTAAAATCCCCGTACTTTTTAACCAGATCGCGCACTTCGAGTATGGGCGCCATATGTACCTCGCAATTATTTGTGGAATAGCGGAATTATACCGGAAATGGGGAGGGTGGGGAAGGAGATGGTTGGGTAGTCGTTGGTCGCTGGTCGTTGGTCGTCAGTCGGGTAGTCGATTAGTCGGGTAGTCAGATAGTCTGGTGGTCGAATAGTCGAGTTTGTTCTCGCCGGTCTCTGACCGTGCGAGGATTGTGACCGAAGGTCTCCGTAGTAGTCCATAGTCACTGGTCGATAGTCCTTTGCTTTGCATGCCTTCGGCAGTCGCAAGGAGGCTGCACATTCCTTTCAGGAGGCTGCGCAGTGCACGCCCGCGGCAGGCGCACAACCGCACCCTACACTTAATCATGAAACCCAATCACCTGTGTTCTTTCAGCCTTTTCACCTCAAGGGCGGATATAATTGCCTTATCGCAAACACCCAAAGGAGGCAGTATGGCAGAATCCAAAACCACCCGTCTGTACCTGGTGCGGCACGGCTCCACCCAACTCAGCGCGGAAGACCGCTTTGCCGGCGCAATCAACCCCGACCTCTCCGACGAAGGCGTTTTCCAGGCCGCCCGGCTGGCAGACCGCCTGGCGGATGACCGGATCACGGCGGTCTACGCCAGCCCGATGCTGCGCACCGTCCACACCGCCACCATCCTGGCGAAACCTTTTGGGCTGCCGCTGGAACTGCGCGACGGGCTGCGCGAGATCGGGCACGGGCGCTGGGAAGGGCTGCTGCGCGCCGAAGTTGAGGAGCGCTTCCCGGACGAATATGCCGCTTGGGAGGAAGACCCTTTCACCTTTGCCCCAAAAGAAGGCGAGAGCGGCGTGCAGGTTATCGCCAGGGCGCTGCCAGTCATTCGCGAGATCATCCTTGCCCACCGCGGCGAGAACGTGCTGGTGGTCTCCCACAAGGCGACCATCCGCCTGCTCATCAGCGTGCTGCTCGGCTTTGATGCGCGCGGCTACCGCGACCGGCTGGACCAATCCCCCGCCTGCCTGAACGTGCTGGACTTCAAGGACCCGGTGCGCGCCCGCCTGATGCTTTTTAACGACATTTCCCACTACAAAGACCAGCCCCAGCGTTCCGACGGAAGGCTTTCCAAGTGGTGGGATCAGTAAGCCCTGCGGGGCTGACTACCCTAAACCACGGGCGCATGCCTGCAGTTAAAAGGCGCATAAGTGGAAACGGCGCATAAACATTGGTATAATGAAATAAATTAAAGCAAAGGAGAATTTATATGGGAACAAAAGGACGAAAAATCGTCGATATGGACGTTGATGCACTGTTGGTTGAACTCAACAAGGCATTTGCCGATGAATGGCTGGCCTATTTTCAGTATTGGGTCGGCGCCAGAGTGGCGGTAGGCCCGATGCGCGGCATGGTTGCTGAAGAGTTGGAAGAGCATGCCAATGAAGAACTGGAACATGCCGGACTGCTGGCCGAACGCATTCTGCAGTTGGGCGGCACCCCGCTGATCACCCCCGAAGCCCTGATCAAGGAAT
The DNA here is from genome assembly GCA_964455505.1 of uncultured Anaerolineaceae bacterium. Classification (GTDB taxonomy): domain Bacteria; phylum Chloroflexota; class Anaerolineae; order Anaerolineales; family Anaerolineaceae; genus Mesolinea. The sequence continues at coordinate 7,500 of CAYVWM010000086.1, read as the reverse complement.
CCAATTGCGGTTATGAAGTCCCCAGCGATCCCTCCGTGGCTGCGCTTCTGAAGCAGAACATTGAAGGCGAACAGTGCGCCATCGCCGTCTACAACAAACTGCTGAAAATGGTTGAAGGCAAGGATGTGGTGACCTATCACCTGGTCCTCAAAATCATGACCGATGAAATCGAACACGAAGAAGACCTTCAGGCGATCGAACAAGACCTGAAGATGATGAAGAAGTAACCTGATTGAAAACGCGCCTGGGAATTGCCTAAGCGCACACGTTGAAACGACATATTGCTACGGGGAGCCTGAAATGGCAGGCTGAGAGGGAAGACCGAAACTTCCGACCCGCATAACCTGATCCGGATAATGCCGGCGGAGGGATGTATACACGAAGAAAACACCCTCCGTAGGCTGGAGGGTGTTTTTGTGAACAAGCAAACGCGCGCCGTACTCTTTGCGAATGGGGAAGCAGGCAGCCCCGAACGCTTTTGCCTGCAAGACGGGGATTTCCTTGTGGCGGTGGACGGGGGGCTGCACAACCTGAAACGGATCAACGTTACCCCCGACCTGCTGATTGGGGACCTGGACTCGGTCAGCGCAGGCGAAGTGCAGACCTGCCGGGAGGAAAGTGTGGAAGTGCTCCAATTTCCGACTGCCAAAGACCAGACCGACCTGGAATTGGCGCTGGACGAAGTGTTGGCACGCGGATACCGGAAAATTGTGATTGCTTTTGGGTTGGGCGGCAGGCTGGACCACCAGTTGGCCAACCTGGCTCTGCTGGCCAGGCCCGACTTAACTGATTATGAGGTCTCGTTTGATGACGGTGTCTGCCAGGTCTTTTTGGTGAGGGACCGCCTAAACCTGGCAACCCTGCCCGGCGAGATTATCTCGTTATTGCCCTGGGGCGGCGCAGCAGAGGGCGTGCGCACCGAGGGGCTGGCATACCCGCTTTGCGGGGAAACGCTGCTGGCGCATCAGGCCCGCGGCGTCAGCAACGTGGCTTTGGGGGAGCGCTGCAGCGTGTCGCTTGAAAAAGGGTCCCTGCTGCTCATCCGGCAGCAGCACCAAACTGCCGGGAAAGAGAAAGAAAAATGAGAACGCATGTTGTTGTACTGTTATTGATCGCGGCTGTCCTTTCTGCGTGCGGTGCACAGACCACCCCAGAGGTTGGGCCAACCCCCGCAGCCGTGCTCAATGTGATGACCCACGACTCGTTTGCGGTCAGCGCGGACCTGGTCGCCGCGTTTGAAGCCGAAAACCAGGTGCACGTCAATTTTGTGAGAGGAGGCGATACCGGCGCTGCCCTGAACCGCCTGATCCTCACCAGCCTATCGGGCACGCCGGAAGCGGATGTGTTTTACGGACTGGATAACACCTTTTTATCGCGTGCGCTCGAAAACAACCTGTTCGAAGCCTACCAGGCGCCTGCTCTTAAGGATATCCCCCCGGCTTTTCAGCTGGACCCAAGCCTGAGTGCTCTGCCGATCGACTACGGTGACGTGTGTATCAACTATGACAAAGCCTGGTTTGCCGAGCAAGCCCTACCCCTGCCCGATTCGCTGGAATCCCTGGCAGACCCGCGCTACAAAGGCCTGCTGGTGGTCGAAAACCCGGCAACCTCTTCGCCCGGGCTGGCGTTCCTGCTGGCAACCATTGCCTACTTTGGGGAGGAAGGCTGGCAGGAGTGGTGGCAGGGGATGAAAGCGAACGACGTAGTGCTGGCTTCGGACTGGGAAACCGCCTACTACACCCATTTTTCGGGTTCTTCCGGGCGCGGTCCGCAGCCAATGGTCGTTTCTTACGCATCCAGCCCGGCTGCAGAAGTGATCTATGCCGAAACAGCGCTCTCCGAAGCCCCTACTGCTTCGCTGGTGGATGATGGCATGTGCTGGCGGCAGGTGGAATTCGCCGGCATACTTAAAGGCACCCCAAACCGTGCCCTGGCTGAAAAATTTATCGATTTCCTGCTCAGCCGGGAATTCCAGGAGGATGTGCCCCTGCAAATGTTTGTCTACCCGGTGCTGCCGGCTGCTGCCCTGCCCGACGCTTTTGTGCAGCACAGCCAGGTTCCGGCCAACCCCGCCAGCCTGGACCCGCAGCGCGTTGCGGAAATGCGCGAAACCTGGGTGCAAGCCTGGACTGACCTGATGCTCAGGTAGGCGCCAGTGGGGAAAAACACGCAAGTCCGAACAGCCTTAAAACCAGCGCTTCTGGCGCTGGTGCCGCTGGCGTTTCTGGCCATATTTTTCTACCAGCCGCTGCTGGCAATTCTGCGCCTGGTTTTTTCTGCCCCCTTCCAGGCGCAGAGCCAGCCTTTCAGCCTGACGCAAGTAGCCAGGCCGCTGGGTTTCACCGTCTGGCAGGCGCTGCTTTCCACCCTGCTCACCCTGGTTTTGGGACTGCCGGCCGCCTATGTGTTTTCCCATTACGATTTTTGGGGCAGAAAAACCTTGCGCCTGGCCACGCTGCTGCCTTTTATCCTGCCCACCGTGGTGGTGGCTGCCAGTTTCAACGCCCTGCTGGGTCCGCGCGGTTGGTTCAACCTGGCGCTGATGGCAGTCTTTGGCCTGGCCGAACCGCCACTGCAGGTGCTCAACAGCCTGCCTGCTATCCTGCTGGCACATGTCTTTTACAACACGTCCATCGTGATCCGCATCGTGGGCGGCGCCTGGAGTCGGCTGGACGAGCGCCTGGAGCAAGTGGCGCGCACACTTGGCGCTAACCCCTGGCAAGTGCTGAAGGAAGTGACCGCCCCGCTGCTTTCCCCGGCCTTGATCGGCGCAGCCCTGCTGGTGTTTCTGTTTGATTTCACCAGTTTCGGGGTGGTGCTCATGCTGGGCGGACCGCGCTACGCTACGCTGGAAGTGGAGATCTACACCCAGGCCATGCATATGCTCAACCTGCCGCTGGCGGGGCTGCTTTCGGTGGTGCAGATGGGTTTCACCCTGCTGATCACGCTGCTGCAGAGCCGGGTCAGCCTGCCGCGCTACGGTCGGGCAGCGCTGCGCTCTGAGCGGGCCAACCTGCGCAAGCCTGTGTTGGCCAGGCAAAGGCTGCTGGTGGCGGCCGTCAGCATTTTGCTGGCGGTGATCATTGCCCTGCCCATCCTGAGCCTGACCGCCCGCTCTTTTGTGACGCTTGAGGCAGCGCGCGGGGAGCGCGGCACGGTGGAAACAGGCCTGACCACGCGCTATTACCGTGAGATCTTTGTGAACCGCACAGGGTCCTTGTTTTATGTACCCCCGATTGAAGCCATGCGCAATTCGCTGATCTACTCGGGGCTCACCGTGCTGATTGCCACCACACTCGGCCTGCTGGCAGCCTACGCCTTCAGCCATCCGAGCCGCTTAGGGCGCTGGCTGGAGCCCCTGTTCATGCTGCCTTTGGGCGCCAGTGCGGTCACGCTGGGCTTGGGCTTCGTGGTGGTTTTCAACCGCCCGCCCTGGACCGGGATGGCATTTCCGCTGCTCATCCCGATCGCCCACAGCCTGGTGGCGCTGCCGCTGGTGATCCGCACCCTGCTGCCGGCTCTGCGCGGCATACCCACCGGACTGCGCCAGGCAGCCAGTATGCTGGGCGCCAGCCCGGTGCAGCGCTTCGTGCATATCGACCTGCCCATTATGCTGCGCGCCATCCTGGTGAGCATGGTGTTTGCTTTCACCATTTCGCTGGGCGAGTTTGGTGCGTCCAGTTTCCTCAGTACCGCCCGCACGCCCACCATCCCGGTAGCGATCTACCGCTACATTTCCCAGCCAGGCGCCCTGAACTACGGTCAGGCACTGGCAATGTCCACCCTGCTGCTGGCGGTCTGTGCCGCAGGCAGCCTGCTGATCGAAAAAATCCGCCTGCCCGGAGAGGAGTTGTTTTAATGCTGGAAGTCCGAGATATCTACAAGCAGTACGAAGGCAAACCCTTGCTGGAGGGGGTCAGTTTCTCAATGGAAAGCGGGCAGATTGTCTGCCTTCTGGGAGAGTCGGGCAGCGGCAAAAGCACCCTGCTGCGCATCATTGCCGGGTTGGAAACCGCCGAAAAAGGCACCGTCGCCTGGAATGGCAGGGTGATCGATGCCGTCCCGGCTCACCAGCGCCAATTCGGGTTGATGTTCCAGGATTACGCCCTCTTTCCGCACCGCAGCGTGGCGCAGAACGTGGCTTTTGGGCTGCGCATGCAGAACCTGCCCGCCGAGGTGGTGGCGCAAAAGACCCAAAAGGCGCTGGAAACCATCCGCATGAGCGCCTTTGCCAAACGCCCGGTCACGGAACTTTCGGGGGGAGAGCAGCAGCGCGTGGCGCTTGCCCGCGCCCTGGCGCCCAGCCCCAACCTGCTGATGCTGGATGAACCCCTGGGGGCGCTGGACCACGGGCTGCGGGTGCAGCTCATCCAGGAATTGCGCCGGGTGCTGCACCAGACCGGGACGCCGGCAATTTACGTGACCCACGACCGCGAGGAAGCTTTTGCCCTGGCAGACCGCCTGCTGATATTGCACGACGGGCGCATCGTTCAGGAGGGCAGCGCCCAGGACCTGTTTGAAGCTCCAGTCAACGCCTGGGTAGCCCGGTTTTTGGGATTGGGCAACCTGGTGGCGGGTACAGTGCTGGACGATAATCCACCCCGTGTGCAAACTGATTTGGGCATTTTTGACCTGGCAGCCCTGCCTGCCGGGGCGGTGGTGGGGGATACGGTCTGGCTGCTCCTGCGCCCCAAAGCGTTTCGCATAGGTGAAGCAGAAAGCGGTCTGCCGAACCAATTCGCCGTGGAGATTGAGGACTGTGTTTTCATGGGCGATTTTTACCGTCTTTCGGGCACAAGCGGCGGGCAGCGTCTGGAACTGCACTGCCAGGCAGCGTGTTCGCCCGGGCAGACATTGCTGGTACACTTCCCTGCAGAAAACATGCTGTGTTTACAGTAAGGTGCTCATGACCGGGAAAGCGATGTGGATTAGAAAATACCAGGCCAGTGGAAAATTAAAGATGGCGTATCCTTCAGTGCTGGTGCGCCAGCACGATAACTGCCGCCTGGTGGAAGCGTCCTTTTCCCCGCCCGATATGCTGGTAGAGGGTGTGCTCCTGCGGCAGGGCGACCATTTCTTGGAGCAGTACCATTCAGACCGCTGGTACAACATCTTCCGGATTTCCTGCCAGCACACCGGCATTCTAAAGGGTTGGTACTGCAACATCTGCCGCCCGGCGCTTTTTCTGCCCGACGAAATCCGCTGGGTGGACCTGGCGCTGGACCTGTTCATCTTTCCGGATGGGGATACACGCTTGCTGGACCAGGATGAGTTTGCCGACCTGCGCCTCTCCCCCGAAACCCGCACAGCCTGCTGGCAGGCAGTGGAAAGCCTGCTGGTGCTGGCACGAACAAAAAACCTTCCTTAATGGAAGGTCTCTTGTTACTATTGAGTTCTGGGGGGATCAGTAATTCTGGATCCAGTTGGTCAGCGGACCGCAGAACGCAAACCCCGAAATAACGCCGAAGATCAGCAAAATCACCAGCACAAAACCGAGGATTGCCAGGGCAACCGCTATCCAGCCCATTATAAGACCGGCAGTGGCCATACCGCCGCCGCCGAGGGTGCCGTTGCTTTTCTTGATCTCGTTCTTGGCTACGTAGCCTGTAATGATGGCGACGATCGGACCGATCAGGGGCAGAACGTTGAATCCGGCGATACCGCTGAGCAGGCTGACGATCGCCCAGATGGACGTGTTGACAGGTTCATAAACGACATTTTGATCAGACATTTTTACTCCTTGTTTCACCTAATTTTACTCTGCAGTGCGCCATTTGCGTATGCGGCGGACCATCACCACCACCCACCACACAATCAGGATGAGCAGCAGCAGCATCAATACGGGCAGCACCACCGCAAATACGGAGATGAGCGTGGCAATCAGGTCTTCCAAAAAACTGGCCACCGGGTCGCCCACGCCGGCAGTGGACGCGGTAATCAGCGGGCGCACCGCAGCCGATTTGACGGTATGCACCGTCCCAGCCACCAGCAGACCGCAGATGAGGGCAAGCACAGGGTTCACGTCGGTGGCGGACCCGGCGCTTGCTGCGAAAACGATCGCCCCGGCGGTTGGGCGCACAAAGGTTTGGATGGCGTCGTTGACGTGGTCCACCGCCGGGACCTTATCCGCCACAAACTCCACGATGGAAAGCACTGCCAGCACCCCGATAGTCCACCAACTGGTCAGCGCGTCCCAGGGCTCTGAGAGGTGGAGCAGGTCGGTGAATTTTGCCAGCAGGGAAACCACCAGCAGGGGGATGTAGGCATTCAGTCCGGCCGAAGCCGACAGACCAAATGCGCCTAAAATATTGGTAAAAATTTCCATAACTCCTTCATTTCACTGATAAATCTAATAAATCAATTTAAGTATAGCAAAAATGGGGAAAATTGCAGTAGATAATCATAGGTTAAAGGGCGCCCAGGTGCGGGTGAGGGCAAAGCGCAAACCGCTGGTGACCAGGATCTGCAAGAGCGCCAGCAGTGCTCCCACCAGCAAAGGCAGCGCCAGGTGCCCCAAATGCCGGGCGCGGTTCTGCCTGCCCAGCAGGATGAGCGCCAGGGTGGTGTAGATCAGGGTCAGCAGCAGCCAGACGGCCAGGGCGCTGAGCGCAGCAAGCAGTAAACCCAGCCAGGGGATCCCGCTCAACACGCCCCCAAAAACTGCTCCAAGCAGCACCAGCAGCCCCGCCAACTGCAGCAGCGTGTTCAGGCTGGGCAGGGCTTGCCAGTCTTCCCAGGCGGTTTGGTTAAAGATTGGCGCAAGCACCGCCCCAATGCACAGCCCGGCTGCCAGGCCGGTGAGCAGACGCAGCCAGTTTTGGGGTTCGTAAAGGCCCGAAAGCCCCGGCAGGCTCTCCAGCAGGGAATTGACCCCGTCCAGCGCAAAGGTCAGAAAAAAGAGTGCCAGCGCAATGAGCATACCAGCCGGCGGGAACTTGCCCCTGCGCCCCCTTTTAAATAGGAAGGCAAGCGTAAAAAAAGAGCCCAGGTACATGCCGGTACAGCGTGCGCACAGCGGAAACTGCCTGCCCGCAACCGAAAAGGAATGCTCCGGGACCTGGTGGCAGACGGCATAGCCCAGCGCCTGCAGTTTGCCCCACAGCCCAGGCGGCGTGACCCACAGCCAGACCCCCAGCAGCACAGCCAGGCCAACGGCTGCCAGCGCTATCCCCACCTTGTCCGTTTTGTGGGCGGGGCGGGGTTCTAAGGTTTGCGGGCTTTCGGCGCTAATTTGCATGCGGGGCGTAATGGCCTTTCCGGCAGGGCTCAGGAAGCCCCAGGCGTCAGGAAAGCGTGGGCGGTCTTGAGCCAGTCGATGATCTCAATGTGCTGCGGGCAAAGCGTCTCGCAGGTGCCGCAGGCAACGCACTGGTCGGCTTTGTTCTCGTCTTTGATGTCATGCTTGTAGCGGTTGCGCGCCTGACCGAAGTTTTCGTACATCAGGGCGTCGTTATATACTTCAAAAATGGAGGGGATAGCCACATCGCTGGGGCAGGGCAG
>CAYVWM010000085.1:0-9492 GCA_964455505.1 uncultured Anaerolineaceae bacterium | reverse complement strand
GTGCCTGACCCGCGCGTTGACCAGTTGGTTGCACTCTACAAGCCCAAAAAAGTGGTGCGGGCTAAGGTGACCTATGCCGATATTGCCGGACTGGACGGCAGCGCGGGTAAGGCTGGGCTCTCCGGGGCACTGCTCAACCAACTCTCACAGATGGATGGGCTGCTGCACGTGGTGCGCCAGTTCGAAAGCCCAATGGTGCCGCACATGGCGGGCAGCGTGGACCCTGTCAGGGATATCCAAACCCTGGATACTGAGTTTATTCTGAATGACCTGGTGATGGTGGAAAGGCGCCTTGACCGCCTGCACGAGGAGCACCGCCGGGGCGTCAGCCGGGATAGGGCTGTCGTTAAGGAGGAAATTGATATCTTTGAGCGGCTTGCTGAAGTGCTGAACCAGGAGCTGCCGCTGCGCCACTATAGCTTCAGTGCAGAGGAGGATAAAATCCTTGCCAGTTTTGGTTTCCTGAGCCGCAAGCCGCAAATCGTTGTGGTCAATCAATCTGAAGAACAGGAGACGATCGCTTATCAGAGCCCACATCCGCATACCATGGTTATCAGCCTGCCAGCCAAACTGGAAATGGATATCGCTGCGCTGGAACCGGAAGATGCAGCGCTTTTTATGGAAGAGTACGGAATCAGCGAACCGAGTATGTCACGGTTGATCCGGCTTTCATATGACCTTTTGGGGGTGCAGTCGTTTTTTACCGCCGGTGAAAAAGAAGTGCACGCCTGGACCTTACGCAAGGGTTCCAATGCGCGAGAGGCAGCAGGGGTAATCCATTCCGATATGTATAAAGGCTTTATCCGTGCTGAAGTCGTCTCTTTTGAGGATATGATTGCCTATGGAGGCACCTCAGAGGCACGGGCTAAAGGGCGTTTGCGTGTGGAAGGAAAAGAATACCTGGTAACCGACGGCGATATTTTGGAAATCCGTTTCAATATTTGAGTAGGCTGATTATAAACAAAGACCCGATTCAAGGTCGGGTCTTTGTATTTTAAAAAACGTGCTGGGCCTAATCAGGAATCCAAACTGCAAAGTTATCAAACCTGACCACCGCCGGCACATCATCAGCGGTATCAACGATCATACCGGCATCACCAGATGCGTGGCTGCTGTCCTGTACGCTTGCCAGGAGCACGCCGTTGGCGTACAGGGAAAGGGTATCGCCAATGCAGGAAGCAGTGATGCGATTGAGAGAGGGATTGATAACGCCAGTGGACATGCCTGTATACAGATTTTCGTAATCATCGGCTAACTGTCTGAAAATTTCGACATAGCCGTTGCTGGCCAGGGTAAGCGCGTAATAATTATCCCCGTCGATATAGCGGCAGACTACACCGTATTGGTTATTATTGCCGCCAGACAAAAGTTGCCCTTCAACGGTTATAACCATATCGCTCACATTGACCAAAGTGGACTTGGTCCAGGAAAGATAATCGGTTTTGAGAGCGGTAAACTGTAAGGTTCCCTCAATGTTTTCGACAATGGAGGAATCATTGGAGCGCCAGCCCCAATTGGATTGTTGGCTTGCAAAGTCATCCTGGTAGAGGAGTGTAAGATTGGAAGGCAGCTTAGGGCCAGGAACAGCGGTTGGGGCGGAAGTTTGGGCTTGGGCAGGGGACGAAACCTTAAGGTTATCAAAGCGGACTACTGCACCGGGATCGTCCCAGGTACCGGCGATTAGGCCGACATCGCCGGAGACGTGGCTGCCGTCCTTCACACTTGCCAGGAATATCCCATTGGCGTAAATGGAGAGCGTATCGCCGATGCAGGCAGCAGTGATGTGGTTAACGGTTGGATCAATAACACCTTCGGAAAATTCTCCATACAGACTTTCGATTTCACCAGCGACCCTTTCAAAAATGGAAACAAACCCATCACCAGAAATGGTCAATCCATAGTGGTTGTCTGCATCCACATAGCGGCACAGCAGTCCGTACTCGCTGTCTGCCGGTCCGGAGAAGATCAGACCGTCCACGTCAATGATCACATCCTTAGCCTGGACGTAACTGGATTCCTGCCAGACCTGCCAACTGGCTTTATTGACTGTAAACTGGGCTACCCCACCCAGAACTTCTGTTCCACCTCCTTCAAAAGAACCGAACCAGGTGTTATCCGCAGTGGAAAAATCATCCTGGTAGAGCAGTGCGCCGACTGCAGGCAGGGTGGGCAGAGCGGTCGGGACGGGGGTGGCTGTGGGCACGGCCGTTGGGGGTTGGGTTGGCAGTGCAGTAGGTGAGGGAATGGGTGTGGAGATGGCGGTTGGAATGGCGCTTGGAACTGCAGTGGGTGCTGCTGCAGGAACATCTGTAGGGATAGCGGTGGGGGCCTGCGGGTTGACAATGGCGCTCACAGCGGTCGGCGTGGCGGTTGGATCAGGGGCGGCTGGCTTGCGGTTATTCACCACGGCAAAGATAATGCCTACAAGGGCAGCAATAGCCACAAATACTCCCAGGATGATCAGACCGGTTCTGCAGCCGGACCCTTTTTTCTCGGCTTTAGGCGGTTTGGCGCTTTTACCTGCTGGCGGGACGTATTGGGGTGCGGCGGGCGTTGGTGCTGCCGCTTGCGACCACCCATCGCTGGCTGGTGGGGCGGGCTGGTACTCTCTGACATCCGGCACCGTTGGTTGCTTGGGCAGTATCTGCACTGCATCCGGTGAAATTTTTCCTGTGCTTGGGTCAGGAATGGGTTCAAATGATTCGGATAGTGGTGCAGGCGGGCCGGCAGGGGCTTCCTCCGCGAAGGAGACTGGCCTGGTTGTTCCCGGAATAGGTAGAGACTGCCATTCGTCTGCCGGTTGTGGGGGAACAGGTTCGGCTGGCGCTGCCTCTTGCACCTTATTGGCAGCCATTGTGCCCGCAACAGGTAATGACTGCCATTCGTCGGCAGGTTGAGCAGACAGGGATGTATCGGGCTGCTCGTCCTTCACAACTGGGCTGGGCGGTACACTCAAAGTCTCAGGGACAGGGGCGCTGGTTTGCTCGCTGGTTTCAGGTTGGGTTTGCGGTAAGCCAACCATCTCCGCCGCCCGGAGGAATTCTTGAAGGTCCGGGAAGCGCCTGGAGGGATCCTTTTCCAGTGCTTTCTGCAAAACAGGCCTGATTTTGTAAGGAAGATCCTGGGGCAGCTGCAGGGATTCAAAATGCCTGGTGACTACCTGGGCGGGTGTATCGCCATCAAAGAGCACTCTGCCGGTCAGCATTTCAGCAAACAGGCAGGCCAGGCTGTATTGGTCTGAAGCAGGAGAAGGCTTTTCTCCGCGCCAGAGTTCAGGCGCTTTGTAAAAAGGCGTACCGATGCTGGTACCCCCCATCAGGGTGGTAGCAGCGCTTTGAAATTTACCGGATTGGGTGAGGTTGAAATCTGTCAGGGCGGCATTACCATTTTCATCAAGCATTACATTCGAGGGTTTGATGTCGCGATGAACCACACCGCGCTGGTGGGCATACGAAAGGCCGTCAACCAGTTGGCGTGCGATTTTCAAAGCATCAGCCAGGGGCAGTTTCCCTTTCTGCTTGATTAAGCGGGTAAGGTCTCCCCCCGGAAGGAACTGGTATGCCAAAAAGGTCTGTCCGTTTGCTTCGCCAAACTCATACAGCCTGACGATATTGGGGTGATCAAAGGATGCCAGGGTTTGTGCCCCGCTGCTGAGGCTTTGGAGTAATTTTTGGTCCTGCGCAAGGGCGCTGTGAATCACTTTGAGTGCTGCGTCACGGTTGAGTAGTAGGTCGCGGGCTTTATAGACTACACCAAAACTGCCTTGCCCGAGGATTTCCAGCAGTTCGTATTTTCCCAGTTGCATGCTATTCTCCTTGAATGGATTACAGTTATTTATTGACTTAATAATTATAGCGGAAGTTTATCCACAAAAACGTTTGAGCAGAAATTATTATCCTTGAAGCACGGAAAAATTGGCATCTATAAAAAAGCTTCTTGCCCAGATCGATTTGTAAGATGGTTATTACAGAAAACTATGCCGGCAGTTGCAAGCCGGCATCAAAAAGCAGCTCAGGCTAACTCGCGCAATTGCTGGTCAAACAGTGAGAGGTCTATCCTCGAAGTCAGGTCGATGCTGAGGGGTGTGACCGATACCACTTTATCAATTAAAACTGCCCGGAGATCACTGTCGGACTCGATACTCTCTTCATTCAAGCGCACCTCGTAACCTAAACCGTTGTAGGTTTCCTCGGCTGCTTCTTTGGGCGTGATTGGGAAGAAATGGCGTTCGCGTGATTGCCGGGTTATGCGCCATGGGGTCTCTTGTGTAGCGTTATTGGGCACGTCCACTTTCAGAATATTCACATCATACGGCATCCGGGTTTTGAGCATAAAATCTGCAAAAATCCCCGTGAAATAGCCGGCGATAGTGAAATCTACCTCTGACGAAAGTGAGTAATGCTGGCTGCTGGGTGTTTCCAGAGAGACTGCCAGAGCGGGAATGCCCAACGAAGCTGCCTCGATGGCAGCGCCGATAGTGCCGCTGACGGTCACACCAGTGCCCACATTTTCGCCATAATTGATACCTGAGACCACCAGATCAGGTTTTTGCCCCATAATTCTATATACCCCATGCAGGAATGCCTGGGCAGGCGAGCCTCCAACACTGTAGACCTGCCATTCTTTTCCGTGCACTGTCATCTTCAGCGTATTGATTATCCCATCGGATTCCCGCGGGAGTGCGCGTCCCATAGAGGTTTGCTGCACCCGCGGGGCGGCTACGTGGACAAAACCGAGAGGAGCAAGCGCTTCGGCCGCTGCCCATAAGCCGGGCGAGGCAATGCTGTCGTCGTTGGTTAAAAGTATTTGTGGTTTATTGTTTGTCATAGTCGCTTATTGTAACCATAGCTCGTATTAATTGCAACGGGAACACAAGAGGAGGTTTCTCTGTTGTTTTTTGATGGTTTTACTTTTTTTCGCGATAATTTTGCAGCATTTGCTGGCCAGGAAGGCGCAGCGCTTTAGGCTCGCAAACGCTCTTGCAAAAGCAGCAGCCCACCATACACAGAAAAGGTTCAACCACCCAAATGCGGCCGTTTTCATCGCGCTCATAAACTTCCCGGGCGCAGAGATCCAGGCAGGCTCCGCAATCGTTGCATAATTCTCTGGCAATCGTGGGGAACCAGGGAATTTGCTCACGTGGATAACCGCGCCAGGTGCCGTAGTCCCGCGCAACAACAGCCTTGCCTTTTTGACGCTGGTGGAAATAACGCAGATATTCACTGTGCAGGGCTGAACTGTAATCTTCAAGCGCTGGTTTTGGAATGAAATTATGCTCGCGCACGCCCGAGATCAGCAGACCGGACAGGTTTTCTGATTCCGGATGAACATCCTGAGCATACAGGCTGGCGAATAACTCCTCAAGACCAAGTAAGCCGGCAGGCACACCGGCAATGTTAAGCATCCGGTAGCTTAGGGCAGGCACTGCAATCCGCTCTCTGCAGCAATGCCCTCACTGCAAGCTTTGGCAGCCATTTTTAGGTGGGCAATCATGGCGCTCAGTCCGTTGCTGCGTTGGGAAGAAAGATGCCGCCAAAAACCGAGGCTTTCGAATAATGATAGATCTGTCTGGTCATACTGACTGGCGGGCTGTCCCGAAAGAACCAGAGTCAACAGGGCAACCAATCCCTTGACGATCAGGGAGTCGCTGTCGGCCTCCAGGAACAAATGACCCTCTTCGCAGTGGGTGTAAAACCAAACGCTGGATTGACAGCCTTTGACCAGGTTTTCCTCTGTTTTAAGGTCTGGGTCCATATCCGGTAGATCCTGCCCAAGTTCGATGAGATAATCGTATTTTTCCTCCCAACTTTCAAGCAGTTCAAAGTCCTGAATGAGCTCCGCTTGAATTTCTGCAATGGACTTCATACTATCTCCTCAGGATCTTGCTGGCTCGCTTGATACCGCTGATCAGACTGTCGATGTCTTCACGTGTATTGTAGAGCGCCAGGGAGGCGCGCACTGTGCCTGAAACACCGAGCGCATCCATGATGGGTTGCGTACAGTGTTGACCGGTGCGAACAGCAATGCCCATGGTATCCAGCAAAATACCCAGGTCGTAATGCTGTACTCCCTCCAAGTTGAAGGGCATGATGCTGCTGCGCTGCTTTGGGTCACCATACAGAGTGAGACCGGGTATGTCGCTAAGCTGCTCAATACCGTATTGCAGCAGGTCTGCTTCGTAGGTTTGAAGTTCGTAAGGATCAAATTGCTCAAGGTAATCCATGGCTGCCCCCAGGGCAATTGGGCCTTCGATGTTCGGTGTTCCAGCTTCGAATTTGAACGGCAAAGTGTTGTAGGTGACATGCTGCAGGGTTACCTGGTCGATCATCTCCCCGCCGGTTAGGAAAGGAGGTATCTTTTCCAACCAGGTTTCTTTTCCATATAACACGCCAATGCCTGTGGGTGCATACATCTTATGTCCCGAAAACACATAGAAATCCGCATCCAGGGATTGCACGTCGTGTTGTGCCAGGTGCTGCACCGATTGCGCGGCATCTACCAGAACAGCTGCACCGGCAGAATGTGCCATTGCGATAATCTCATCAACCGGGTTGACTGTTCCAAGCGAATTGGAAATGTGATTCACAGCAACAATCCGGGTGTTGTCCGAAAGCATGGAATGCAATACCCCCAGGTCAAGGTCGCCTTGCTGGTTGAAAGGAACTACTTTCAGCACAGCGGACTTGCGCCGTGCAAGTTCGAACCAGGGCACAAAATTGCTGTGATGTTCCAGTTGGGTAACAATAATTTCGTCACCAGGGTGGATGAAGGCCTCGCCGTAAGCATAGGCAACCAGGTTGATGGACTCCGTGGTGTTGCGGGTAAAAACGATCTCATGGCTGTGCTTGGCGTTGATAAACCTGGCGATCCTGGCACGGGCTGACTCGTGCGCTTCCGTGGCTTTAGCAGCCAGTGTGTGGTTGCCGCGGTGAATATTGCTATTCAAACGGTAGTAATAGTCCACCAGCGTGTCCACGACCATTGTGGGTTTTTGGGTAGTGGCGGCATTATCCAGGTAAATCAATGGGCGGTCGTTAACCTGTGTGGACAGGATGGGGAAATCTTTGCGGGCTTCTTGAATTGGTTTTGCCATATTGCCTTCTGTATTTGTTATAAAAATTTTACCATCAGCGCGCCGATTTTCCACTTTAAGGGTCCCTGTGTAAACACTCCGGGAAGAACGGGCTTATACATGTACACCAATCATTGGGGTCTGTTCGATTAAAATGTTAACATTTAAGAAAACCTGAATAATTTTAATATTGTGTAAAAGCGGAACACCCCTAATATAACTGAACCTCCGCTTGTTGGAGAGACTATGGCTGAGAAAATACTGGTTGTTGACGACGAAATTTCCCTGCAGGAAACGCTGGCGTATAACCTCAAGAAAGAGGGATATCAGATTGATATTGCAGGTGATGGTTATACCGCACTTGATCTTGCCCGTTCCACCAAACCGGACCTTGTTATTCTGGATGTAATGCTGCCAGGCTTGGATGGCTTTGAGGTTTGCCGCATTCTAAGGCAAGAAGCCAACATCCCGGTTCTGATGCTGACAGCCAGGGATGATGAGATAGACAGGGTGGTTGGGCTTGAAGTTGGGGCGGATGATTACCTGGCCAAACCCTTCAGCATGCGCGAACTGATTGCCAGGGTTAAAGCGCTGCTGCGCCGGGTGCGCATGATGCGTGAAGAAGCGGGAGTGAGCAGCCAGGAAGAATCTCTGCCCAAATCCATGGTTTTTGGGAATCTGACCATCGACATGACCCGCAGGGAGGTGCGCCTGGATGATAAGGTGATCCCGTGCAAGCCGAAGGAATACGAACTGTTGGTATTCTTTGGCCAGCACAAGGGACGTGTTCTGACCCGCGAACTTATCCTTGAACAGGTGTGGGGTTGGGGTTTTGTGGGGGATTCGCGCACAGTGGATGTACACATTCGCTGGCTGCGCGAAAAAATAGAAGAAGTACCGGAAAAACCGCAGCGGATCATTACTGTCCGTGGGGCAGGGTATCGCTTCGAAGGATAAGATGAAACCAGATGCCCGCTGGCGGTCCATTGTGCCATATGCCCTGTTATTTTTAGGTGGCATTGGCCTTACTGCAATAATACTCCCACTGTCGATCACCCAGACTTTAAAAAGGGCTGCGGCAAGTAATACGCCGCCCAATTTTGTTTGGGCAGTTATTGCGGTTATCCTGGTCAGTCTGGCGGTATTTTTGGGGTCTTTATGGCTGAACAGATTGAATCGTGAGCATTATGAGCAGACTTTCAGCCAGCTTACCCAGGCGGCAACTCAACTTGGGGAAGGAAAATTTGAGGAAATCGAGATATTGGATAGCGCTGGCGAACAAGAAGAGATACTTGAGCTGCGTCAGGCCATGCGCAATGCCGCCAAACAAGTGAGTGAGCAGATAGACGCACTTTCTAAAGAACGCGCCATGCTTTCCACAGTGCTCAGCCAAATGACTGACGGTGTCTTGATCACTGACCAGGAAGGGCATGTCCAACTGCTCAACAAGGCAGCCCAAAAATTGTTCAAGGTCAAGGAAGAAAAAGCCTTGGGACGCTCTGTTGTGGAGGTTATGCGGCATCACAGCCTGGTGGATTTGTGGTCGCGAACCCGCAACGGCGATCCTCAGACGATCACTGTGGAAATGGGCGCCAACCACCAGTTTTTGCAAGTGGTGGGCATTACTCTGGATCAGACCCTCCCGGGAAGGATTATGCTTCTATTCCAGAATCTGACGGAAATTCATAGGCTGGAAGTTGTGCGCAAAGATTTTATATCCAATATTTCGCATGAACTGCGCACGCCTATGGCCTCGCTAAAAGCGCTGACCGACACGCTGTTGGATGGGGCTTTGGAAGACCCGCCAGCTGCCAGGCGCTTCGTTGTGCGCATGGATACCGAGGTGGACAACCTGATCTTACTGGTTAATGAACTCCTGGAACTTTCGCGCATTGAAGCCGGGCGCACTAACTTTGAATTTCAGAGAATCCGGCCTTGCGATCTGATGGTCAAACCCTGTGAGCGGATGGCGCTGCCAGCTGAAAGGGTAGGCCTGACGCTTATTCAAAATTGTCCTGAGGATTTACCGCCAGTTTTCGCAGACCCAGATCGCATCTCGCAAGTGTTTATTAACTTGCTGCACAACGCCATCAAGTTTACCCCTGCAGGCGGTCGTATCCAGACAGGGGCATGGATACACGAGAACATGGTCGTATTTATGGTCCGGGATGACGGCGTGGGTATCCCCCAAAAAGATTTGTCGCGCATTTTTGAACGGTTCTACAAAGCCGATTTAGCCCGATCCGGAGGGGGCACAGGCTTAGGCTTGTCGATTTCCAAACACATGGTTGAAGCCCACGGCGGTTACATCTGGGCTGAGAGCGAAGAAGGCAGAGGCAGCAGCTTCTTTTTCACCATTCCTATCGCTTCACAGTAGGGCGGATACGCACCGCTAAGCAAATTTTAATAATTCTTAACCT
>CAYVWM010000084.1:0-9906 GCA_964455505.1 uncultured Anaerolineaceae bacterium | reverse complement strand
CGCTGACCGCCTACGGCATCGACCCGGACGAAGCCGCCGAACGCGTGCAGGCAAGTTTTGACAAGCACGGCTGGAAAAAAGGCGAACATAAAGACATCGTCGGTGCGGATGCTGCGGCAATCCTGCGCCTGAGCCGCTGAGGCTGTGCGCAAGGCAGGCGGGCAGGTCTGGCGCCTGCAAAAAAACCCTGATGAGCATCAAAAGCTGACCGAACGGTCAGCTTTTTGTTTTTGGGGTGCGGGTGCGCGGTTTGAACAGGTTGGCAAGCAGCGCCAGCCCTAATTTACCCGCCATTACCAGGTAGTAAAAGCCGTTGAACAAAAAGTTGTGATCTTTGGCGAAGTGTTTGCGGTAGTACAGGAAATACGAGCGGTGCCACTGGTAGATGGACTGGAAAGGACGCGCCCCCGACCCGCCCTTGCCGGCGTGGTGGATGATCCTGGCGATGGGCAGGTAAAGCACCTTCCAGCCGTGCTGGCGGGCACGCAGGCAGTAGTCGCTGTCTTCCTGGTAGGCAAAGAACTGCTCGTCAAAATCCCCGACTTGCTGCCAGGTTTGGCGGCGGAGGAACATACACGAACCCGAAACCGCCTGCACTTCGGCAATCTCATCCTCCGGCAGCCAGCTCTGCAGGTAGCCGTTCAGGCGTTTGCTGCGGGGGAAAAGCTTGCCAAGTTTCAGGAAGTAGCCAAACACCTCCAGCGGGCGGGCGTCCCCGCGCTTGCACTGGCTTTGGAAGCTGCCGTCTGTGTTGAGCACCTTGGGGATGGCGATGCCCACGTCGGGGTAGGCGTCCATGTAATTCAGGATGGGGGTGAACAGGTCCTCAATCAGCAGGGTGTCGTTGTTGAGCAGGAGCAGGTAGTCGCCCGAGGCGCGCTGCAAAGACTGGTTGACCGCCCGGGTGAAACCCAGGTTGACTTCATTGCGCAGCAAGACCACCTGGGGGTATGCCTCGCGCAGCAGGTCCGAGACGCCGTCGGTGGAAGCGTTGTCCACCACGATGATTTCATATGGGAAGGCGGGCGCATATTGGGCGATGGAATCCAGGCATGCGCGCAGGTAATCGCGGGCGTTGAGGGTGAGGATGCAGATGGAGAGTTTCATCGTGCCTTGCCCCGGTGCAAAGGTGGTTGGCGGTGGTGTGCGGTGCTTGTGATGATGCGCATGGTGGTGTTTTGCCTGTTTCCCCTCTTATTGTACTGACATTGCGCTTATTGCGCCAACCAGATTTCGCCGCCCTGGGGCAGTTCGGGCAGGTGCAGCTTGCCTGCAGCCACGCGCAGGGTCTGCCCGCCAAAAAGACCGCGGTAGGTCTGGCCGCCCCCCAGGCTGCCGTGCAAAGGCGAGGCAGTGTGCGGCGGCAGGGTCTGGTCGGCGCGGTTGGCCGTGACCAGGATGCGCTCATCTGCAAGGAAGCGCTGGCAGATCAGCAGGTCCTGCTGCCAATAGAGCGGCTCGAAGGCGCCTTCCGACAACACCCGCGATTCCTTGCGCAGGCTGACCAGGCGGCGGTAAAAATTGAGCAGATCCAGATCCCAAAGTTCCGCGTCCCAGGGCATGCAGTTGCGCGAACCAAAGCCTTCCTCGTCCGCCAGCCCGATCTCATCGCCGTAGTAAAGGCAGGGCACGCCGGGGAAAGTGAATTGCAGGATGGCAGCCAGGCGCACCAGCGCATCGCTGCCGTGCAGCACGCTGCGGATGCGGGCAGTGTCATGGCTGTCCAGCAGGTTGAGCTGCTGCAGGGCAACCGCCCAGGGGATGGCTGCCAGGTGCTCACGCCAGGCGTTTACCAGCGTCTGGGTGTCCCAGCGGGTTTGCGAGACCAGGTTTTCTTTCCAGCCAATCGCATCCAGACTGAAAGGCATCAGCCAATAGGCCAATGGGTTAGTGAAGCCGGTGTAGTTCATCACGCCGTCCCAGGCATCTCCCTGCAGTTGGCTGGCGGCTTCGTAGAAGTTTTCCCCTACGATGTAAGCTTCGGGGTTGGTTTCTTTGACTGCCTGGCGTATGCCCGGCAGCACTTCGCGGTCGTACTGTTCGGCGTCGCTGCGGGCCAGCATGTTGGCCACGTCCACACGCCAGCCATCCGCGCTAAATGGGGGCTTGAGCCAGTAGCGGAAGACGGCGTCCGGGCCGGCGTACATCCTTTCGCGCAGCTCCAGGCTTTTATAGTTCAGCTTGGGCAGCGACCCGAAACCCATCCATGATGTGTAATCTGCAGGGTGGTTTTTGAAAAAGAAAAAGGAGGCTTCCGGGCTGGCAGGGTCAGCACAGGCAGTCTGGAACCAGGTATGCCCCACACCGCAGTGGTTGGGGACGATATCCAGGATGTAGCGCATGCCCCGCTGGGCAAGCGCTTCGCGCAGGCGGATCAGGGCTGCATCCCCACCCAAAACGGGGTCAACCTGGTAGTAATCGCTGACGTCGTAGCGGTGGTTGGTGTAAGCGCTGAAAACCGGGTTCAGGTACAGGGCGTTTACCCCCAAGCTTTGCAGGTAATCCAGCTTTTGGGTGATGCCCTGCAGGTCGCCGCCGTAGAAGGGCATTTCGGTGCGCAGGCCAGCCGGCGTTTCTCCCCAGGCGTAGGTACGGCGGGTGTAATTGCGGTAGCCAATCGGTCCGTCCGCAGGGTCGTTCGTGGGGTCGCCGTTGGCAAAGCGATCCGGGAAGACCTGGTAAAAGACCGTCGATTTGAGCCAGGGGATTTCCGGGAAATCCGCCAGGAGTTTGAAGTCGAACAGTTCAAAGGGCATTTGCAGGCTGGCGCCCAGGGCATTAAACCACCACAGGGTTTCATCAGTCTCCAGGATAAAGCGGTAGGGCATGCGCTTTTCACGCACGGTCATTTCAGCCGTCCAGACCTGCAGGCCGTCCTGCTCGCCGAAAGGGCGCATCTGGGTGAACTGCTGTTCGCCATTGGGGATCGTGCGCAGGATCACCCTGCGCAGCGGGGCGCCAGGCGGGGTGTGCAGGCGCACCTGGACGATTTCGCCCATTTTTGGGCTTGGGTTGGATAGGTAATCCGGCGTGCCGTAATGGCGGACAAAAGCGAGCCACTCAGGCTGGGAACAGGGTGATATGGGCATGTTTCGCGATCCTCAGGGGCATAATCATACCAACAAATTGCGAATCCGGTACAATAAAACCACGGTGCGCAAGCGCCTGCAGATCTTTGCCAAAAGGAATTATTTTATGGATATTGAAACGATCAAAGCCTATTACCAGGCGCGCGGGTTGAGCTGGCCGGCGCACAAGAACGCCCTGCTCTTTTACCTCTCGGAAGTGGGGGAACTGGCCGAGGCTTACCTCTGCCACAAAGGCGGGCAGCTGAGCGCAGAAGAGACAGATTTGCTGAGCCGCTTTGTGAGCTGCGGACTGGAAGCCGATGCGATCGTCTCGCGCGTGCCCGGATGGATCCGCAATAACGACCGCCTGCGCAAAGAAAACATCCGCTACGAAGCAGCCGACTGCAACATGATGCTGGCGGTTTTCCTTGAAAGTTACTGCGGCCAAAGCCCGGACCAGGCGCTGTTGGCAAAAATGCAGGACAAGCTGGGCGGAAGCCAGCCG
This sequence comes from uncultured Anaerolineaceae bacterium, assembly GCA_964455505.1. Taxonomy (GTDB): domain Bacteria; phylum Chloroflexota; class Anaerolineae; order Anaerolineales; family Anaerolineaceae; genus Mesolinea. Next base: position 6,333 of record CAYVWM010000084.1, on the reverse strand, counting down.
GAAAACGGGGAAGGGGCGGCAGAATGATCACAGCCCCGAACAAGAAACGCCTTACCCTTTTCCTTGCCCTGGCTTTTGGCATTGCCTGGGCTGCCTGCCTGGTTATCTCTGTGACGGGCGGCTTGCAGGAAAGCCCGATGATTGTGCCTGAGATCAACCTCAGCCTGGCCGGGTTTCTGCTGGCCACCGTTATGATGGGCGCTCCCGCATTTGCCAACCTGCTCACCCGGATCGTCACGCGTGAAGGGCTGGCGGACCTGTGGCTGAAGCCCTTCCGTTTTGGCAAGCCGGCGCGCTACTGGCTGCTTGCCTGGCTGCTGCCTGCGGTTGGGTCGCTGGTGGGTGCGCTGGTCTTTTTCCTGGTTTTTCCAGGCTATCTTGACCGCAACCTGACCGCGCTGGCGGAACTGCTGGCCGAGCGGGGCGCTGGCAGCCTTTCCCCCTGGACGTACGTGCTCATCAGCATCGCGCAGGCGGTAGTGCTGGCGCCCGTACTCAATGCAGTTTCCTGTTTTGGGGAGGAATTTGGCTGGCGGGCTTACCTGCTGCCCAAGCTGCTGCCAATGGGCGCCAAAAAAGCCGTGCTGGTCAGCGGCCTGATCTGGGGCGTCTGGCATGCCCCCGTGATTGCCCTGGGGCACAATTACGGCACAGCGTATCCCGGCTACCCTTGGCTCGGGATCCTGGCGATGGTCTGGTTTACGGTGATCATCGGTATTCTGTTCAGCTGGCTGACCCTCAAAGAGGGCAGCGTTTGGCCGGCGGTGATTGGGCACGCCGCCCTGAACGGGATAGCGGCCATCGGCCTGGTGGCAGTTCAGGGCAGGCCCAACCCGCTGCTTGGACCCGCGCCGACCGGCCTGGTTGGCGGGCTGTTCTTTACCGCCCTGGCGATTGCGTTGTGGTTGGCGCCCAGGGCCTTTGAACTTGGTAAAGAACGCTGGAAATCGGAGCCAATTCGCCCGGCAAACCCTCAAGAAAACGTGCAGGAATAAAATATGCCGCCCTCGCGGAGCGGCATACAGGCAGTAAGGGGCAAATTTCCCACTATGTTTGCTGAAGCGGTTTGAAACCCTCGCCCAGGGCCTCGTTGGCTTGCCCAACCACCACAAAGGCTTTGGGGTCCACATCCTGGACCAGGGTTTTCAGGCGCACCACCTCGGTGGCAGTGACTACGCAGTAGAGCATGGTTTTTTCCACGCCGGTATAAGCGCCCTTGACCGGCAGGAGCGTCACCCCGCGTTCGAGTTGGTCCATGATCTCATCTGCAACCGCTTTGGGCTCGTTGGTGATAATAAAAGCGGTCCGGACGATGTTCGACCCCTCAGAGACCCGGTCGGCCGCCACCCCGCTGATGTAGATCATCAGCAAGCCGTAGAGGGCTTTTTCCCAACCGAAGACGAAACCTGCCAGCAGCACCACCAGCGAATCGGTGATCATATAGGCCATCGAGATGGACATGCCCAACTTACGGTTGAGAATTCTGCCCAGGATGTCCGTGCCCCCGCTGGTGCCCCTGCCCAGGTAGACGATGCCCAGCCCCACCCCCAGCAGCATGCCGCCGAAAAGCGTGTTGAGAACCGGGTCCAGCGTGAGACTGGCATCGCCGGTGGAGTAAATCAACAGGTCGGTGAAGACTGCGAAACTGGCAATAGCCAGAATCGTCCGGGAAGCAAATTTAGGGCCGCCCAGGTGGCGCCAGCCGATCAAAAACAGCGGGATGTTGCCCAAAACCACGACCAGACCGATTGGCCAGGCCAGGGTGTAGTGCAGCAATTGGGCCGCCCCGCTGATGCCGCCGCTGACCAGGCTGGCAGGCACCAGGAAAAGGCGCAGGCTGAGCGCCTGCACAAAAGCGCCGATCAGAATAAGTAGATAATCGCGAATGGAGCGCGGGCTGAAATCCAATTGTTGAAAAAAGCTTTTGATCTTCATCGAAAAATGCCTCGTTTACTTGCGTTGTCGGCTGATGATTATAAGCCATTAATCCCGCTTTGCCAGAAGCAAGAATCTATACCTTGACATCGAACGTTTGTTCTGTTATTATGGGTGTAACGAAAAGCAAGAAAAGGCAGAAAGGCAGGCAGCGATGGCGCGAAGAAAAAGTGGATTGAGCCCACGGCACAAAAAAATTCTGAGTTTCCTCGAATCTTACGTTAATGAGTACGGTTTCCCGCCCTCGATCCGCGAGATTGGCGATCAAACCCAAATCAGCTCCACCTCTGTTGTCAATTACTACCTCAAACAGCTGGAAGAAATGGGCTACATCGAACGCAGCAGCAAAGTCTCACGCGGGATCAACCTGCTGAAGACCTCTGCCGGCAACATTCTTGAAGAGATGAGAAGCGGCGCGCGCAAACTTGCCGAACAACTCATTACCATTCCCCTGGTAGGCAACATTGTTGCCGGCGAACCTATGCCGGTGCCTGCTTCAGACTTCAGCTATTACGACCCCGATTCGGGCATTGATATCGCCCGCAGCCTGCTCCCCTCCGGGGAAACCCTCGAAAACCTCTATGCCCTGCGCGTACACGGGGATTCGATGATCGACGCCATGGTGAATGACGGCGATATTGTGGTGATGCGCAAGGTAGACCAGGCGCGCAACGGCGAGATGGTTGCCATTTGGCTCTCAGACCGGGATGAGACCACCCTGAAATATTTCTACCACGAAAACGGGCGCGTGCGCCTGCAGCCAGCCAACCCTTCTATGAAACCCATCATCATTGAGGACCCCAGCATCGTGGAGGTACAGGGCAAGGTGGTGCTGGTTATCCGCCAGATGGAAACCGCCTGACAGAAACAGGAATCAAAAAAACCGTATGAAAATTGCATACGGTTTTTTTGTTGGCTATTCGCAATTACTGAAGCACAACTTCAGCGCCGGCAGCTTCGAGCTTGGCCTTGGCGTCGTTGGCAACTTCCTTGCTGACCGCTTCGAGGACCTTGGAATCGGCGGCTTCGGCCATGTTCTTGGCTTCAACTAAACCGAGGCTGGTGAGCTGGCGGATGACCTTGATGACTTCGATCTTCTTGGGACCAGCGCCCTTGATGACGACGTCGAATTCGGTTTTCTCTTCAACTTCTTCTTCAGCGGCGGCGGCTGCGGGACCAGCTGCAACTGCGGCAACCGGTGCGGCGGCGGAAACGCCCCATTTTTCTTCCAGCATCTTGACGAGTTCAGAGGCTTCCAGTACGGAAAGTTTGCTCAGTTCTTCTACGAGTTTATCTAATTCTGCCATTTTAATTACTCCTGTATTTCTTCTTTGTTAATTTTTTCTTGTTTCCTCACGTTGCGGCGAGGTTATTTATGCAGCAGTTGTCTGCTTTTCCGAGTTGGCTCGGATGACGGATGCCAGACCGCGGGCAGGTTCTGCCACGGTGCGGACAAGTTGGCTTGCGGGCGCTAGCAGGGTTCCCAAGAGCATAGCCCGCATAACGGGCAGGGTGGGCAAGTCTGCCAGAGAGGAAACCTGTTTGACAGTTAATGTCTGATTGTCCAGGTAACCGCCGCGCACAGCAAAGGTATCATTCCCTTTCACTACCTCTGCCAGGGCTTTGGCAACGCTGGGGGCATCCTCGAATGCGAAGACGACCACATTGTTCCCTTCCCAGAACTTGTCATCGTATTGGTAACCTTTTTCATCCAGCACGCGTTTGAAAAGCCGGTTCTTGACGACATGCAGCTGTCCGTCTACCTCGCGCAGTTTTGCACGGGCACTGTTGACCGCAGACATCCGCATTTTTGCATAAGACAGTATGAATACCGCTTTGCTCTGGTCGATCCATTCACGATACGAATCGACAATGATTTCTTTTTGTTGTTTAGAAAACGCCAATGTACTTTCACCTCCTTCCGGTGATAATAAAAAATCTCTCTCCGTTTTCCCGCAGAGAGAGATAATATAAACGACATCGATTGGATGGCGATTTACCTCTCCACCTCGGCAGGAAATTAAGCCGTTACGGCACCAGCTTTCTTAAGTGAAGCAATCTATTCTATTGTTTCGCTCCGCCAGTATACCACAAGTCTGTGGGTGTGCTGGCAGTTTTTTCCTTTATACCTGGCCCGACTCCATCGCAACAGCGCTGTTGACATCCACTTTGATGCCAGGGCCCATCGTTGAAGCCAGGGTCACGCGTTTTACGAAGATGCCTTTAGCGCCGCTTGGGCGGGCTTTGCGCACAGCAGTCATCAGGGCTGCCATGTTCTCTTCCAGGGCATCTGCACTGAAGGAAACTTTTCCCAATGGCACATGAATATTGGCCGTTTTATCCAGCCGAAATTCAACCCGACCTGCCTTGGCCGCCTGAATGGCGCTGGCGATGTCGGCTGGCTGGACCACAGTACCAGCCTTTGGGTTCGGCATCAGGTTGCGGGGACCAAGCACACGGCCCAAGCGACCGACCTTGCCCATCATGTCCATCGTACCGACGGCGACGTCAAAATCGGTGTAACCCTGTGCGATCCGGTTGATCTCTTCATCGGTTTCGGCAACAAAATCGGCGCCAGCTGCCCGGGCAGCGGTGGCGGCTTCGCCCTGGGCGAAAACCAAAACGCGTACGGTCTTGCCCAAACCATTGGGCAGAACGACCACGTCGCGGATTTGCTGGTCAGCCTGGCGAGGATCCAAGGTAGTGCGCAGGTGCACTTCCACCGTCTCGTCAAACTTGGCAAAACTGGTTTCCTTGATCAGCTCAAGCGCTTCTCTGGGGCTGTAAACCTTCTCGATGTCAATTTTCTTGGTTGCATTTACAAAATTTTTCCCGTGTTTGGGCATAATAACTCCTTGGTGGTCATAACGGGTATAACTACCCTCCCACCTGAACTAAAAGACTTTATTTCTCGACGATGGTAATGCCCATATTGCGGGCGGTGCCTTCAAGTTGCCGCATTGCGCCTTCAATGTCGATCGCGTTCATATCTTTGTACTTGATTTCAGCGATCTCGCGCAGTTGCGCCCGGGTAACCTTACCAACCTTTTCCGAATTGGGGGTTGAGGAACCCTTAGCAATACCGGCAGCTTTCTTGAGCAGCACGGGGGCGGGTGAAGACTTTAACTCGAACTTGAACGATCCATCCATAAAGATGGTGATTTCGGCTGGCACAATCTCGCCCATTTTATTAGCGGTGCGGGCGTTGTATTCCTTGCAGAACGCCATGATGTTTACACCGTGCGGAGCCAGAGCCGGACCGATAGGGGGCGCCGGGTTGGCCTTGCCTGCCTGAATTTGAAGTTTGATAACTGCTTTTACCTTTTTTGCCACTTACGTATATCTCCTTTGTGGTATTAGCGGGATCGGTAAATCCCTCCCACGAATATCCGGAAAACTCCGGTTTATGCTTTCTCTACCTGCAGGAAATCCAGTTCCACAGGGGTTTCGCGCCCAAAGAAATTCACCATAACGCGAATCTTTGAGCGGTCCAGGTCAACTTCCGAAACAGTGCCGCGGAAGTCGTTGAAGGGTCCATCCACAATGCGAACGCGGTCGCCATCGTGATAGGTCACCTTATAGGTTGGGGCTTCATCTTCCATGCGGCGCAGGATCTGGGCTACCTCTTCCGGTCGGAGCGGGGTGGGTTCATCGCCCATGCCCACAAAACCGGTAACGCCCGGGGTGTTGCGCACCACAAACCAGGACTCTTCCTCCAGGATCATGTTCACCAGCACATAACCAGGGAACACGTGGCGCTCCACGGTGCGGCGTTTGCCGTCGCGCACTTCGATCTCTTCCTGGGTCGGGATGACCACATCAAAGATCTTGTCTTTCATGTTCATGGTTTCGATGCGCTGCTCCAGGTTCTTGCGGACTTTGTTTTCATATCCGGAATAACAATGGATGACAAACCACTGCCTGTCCTCCGCCTGGTTGGCGGATTGCGGCTTGGTTTGCACGGGTGTTTCTTCAGGAGCCGGCGCAGAATCATCGGAGGCAATGCGGGGCATTGTCTCAGCATTGTCAAATGCTTCTGGGGTGTCCATTAATTCTTCGTCATTCCTATCGGCCATCTTTCGGCCCTCTTTTCAATAACCTATGCGCCAACCAATAAACCAATCAGTTGTCCAAATACAAAATCCATCAGACCCAAAATAGCAGCCATGATGACGGTGACGATCAGCACGATGCGGGTCAGTGCCCAGGCTTCCTGACGGGTTGGCCAGGTCACTTTGCGCAATTCACCAATCGTTTCACGCCAGAAACGTTTGATCCGCTGAAAAATGTTCATTTTTTCTTTTGCTGCCATCTTGTTTCTCCTGCTTGACAACTCAACGCCGGAAAGTTTCACGGCGTCGAGAATTTTTCAACAGGTCAGGTAGGAATTGAACCCAC
>CAYVWM010000083.1:5684-10121 GCA_964455505.1 uncultured Anaerolineaceae bacterium | reverse complement strand
ACCATCCCACCGCCGTGATAAGCTGCAGTATTACCGCTAAAGATGAGTTTGTTCAGGGTAGGGCTTCCCTGGGCGTTGTACATCCCGCCGCCGCTTTGAAGCGCTGAATTATTGATGAAGGTCAGGTTGGTCTGGGTGGAATAACTGTTTTGGTTAAATATGCCGCCGCCCCTTACTGCCGTGTTGGCGCTCAGGATGAGATTATTCAGGATTGGGCTGCCGTTGGCGTTGTATATCCCGCCGCCATTGTCATTGGGATAGTTTGAATTGGCATACCCGCCGCTGATGGTGAAGCCGTCCAGCACTGTGGTCGCATCTGCGCCGCCGGTCACCACGTGGTAGCAGTTGTCTGTGCTGTCAGTTAGGCTGCCAATTTCCCCGCTCAGGGTGGTGGGGTTGGCTTGCCAGTTGCGCTCGGCAAGGCTGGTTTCCGTCCCGGCAAAGCCGCCGTAGATTTCCACGCCGGATATCAGGGTGAAGGTAGCCGAACGGTCCGTGCCGGTGGTGGGAGTGTAGGTTCCTGATGCTGCCCAGACCTGGTCTCCGCGGACGGCATTGGTCAGGGCGGTTTGCAGGTCACAGGCCAGAGCCCAGGAGGAACAGTCGCCGCTCCCAGCCGGTTTGACGTACAGGACGCCACCTGCTGCTTGGGCAAGCAGGGCTGTTGAGGAAATCGAACTCAACCCCAGGAAAATGATCAGACTGAAAGGCAAAATGAGCAATGGCTTCAGGGTCTTCACTTGATTTTCCTCCTCTTGCACTATTGAACGCCTTTCCAATAAATTGGTGCGTCAGCAACCGGGTCTATTAATTTTACTGCTAATGGGTGTGCAAATCTCCCTGAAAGTTCTGTCCAAATGCTTATTTCTAATTATTGCGTGTGAGCGGCTGGTAAATCATCTTCCCGCTTTGGGTAAAGGTTGATATGCTATTGGTGTCGCCAACTTATCGTTGCTGTCGGAACGCGTGCTGTCGATGTCAAACAGGATCGCCTGCACGCGGGTAAGGACCGCAGGGGCAGAAGGTGCGGCTATCGTGCTTCCATTTTAATCCATAACCGGTACTTGTGGGGTAATTGCACGGCTGCTGCTTTTCCGGTGCGCTGCCGCTGAGCCAGAGACTGCAGCCAGTGTGGTTTACGCTCACCCGGCTCCTTTAGCAAGAAAACCCCACGGCACAGGCTGAGTGCTTTGCATCCTCTCCTTTTTTTGAGGCAGAGGCGTTGTTCAGATTATGTTGTTGCATGGTCTCCTGTGTGGTAAACCGTTGGAAAGGTCTTTCCTCGCCCTAAATTTAGGCCAGCAAGACGTAGTGGCGAGGTTCCAACCTCGCCCTAAAAGTCAGGTCAGTCAGACGTAGTGGCGAGGTTCCACCCTCGCCCTCACACAACCGCGACCCTTGAGCAGATACCAAACCTAAAACTTTACAACAACACGTGAGCCTGGATGCACAAGCTATCGCCAATCCCCAAACTACCGCCTGTGTCCATACCCCGCCCTCCCTGGCATCCCAATTTTGGTATACTTGCCCGCAAGAGGAATTCCACCATGAACAACAACAACCGCACCATCCTGATCGTCATCATCATTATCCTGGCGCTGTGCCTGTGCTGCATTGTGGGCGCCACGCTTGCCGGCGCCGGCCTGCTGATCATGCGCAGCAGCGGCAGCCCCACCTCCGCCCCCGTTATCATTGAGGAAACGTCCATCCCCTCGCCCAGCGAGCCGGAAATTTCTCCCACTGCAGAGCCCCAAAGCAGCACCCTGGACCCCGCCATTGCCAAATCGATGGACGAAATCCAGGCGCAGGTCTCCGAAATCCGCGGTCTGGACCCAACCAAGGACGTCCCGCGCAAACTCCTCAGCCCCGAGCAGCTCTCCGACAAGGTGACGACCGACTTTTTCAGCGATTACACCCCCGAAGAAGCCAGCCGCGACCGCGCCGTTTTAAACCTTTTGGGCCTGCTGCCGGCCGATTTTGACCTGCTGGACTTCTACACCCGGCTCTATTCCGAACAGATCGCCGGGTTTTACGACGATGAGGAAAAGGCGATGTATGTGGTGGCCGACGGCGACTTTACCGGCGTGGAGCGCGACACCTATGCCCACGAATTTACCCATGCCCTGCAGGACCAATACTTCGACTTCAACGGCGCCCTGAACTACACCGAAGAAGCCTGCGAGGAAGACTCGGAACGCTGCGCCGCGGTCCAGGCCCTGATGGAGGGCGACGCCACCCTCACCGAGATGCTCTGGCTGCAGCAGCACGCCACCGCAAGCGACATCCAGGACCTTCAGCGCTATTACCAGGACTACGAAAGCCCCATTTTCGACTCGGCGCCGGCCTTTATGCAGAAGGATTTCCTCTTTGCTTACGAAAAAGGCTACGAATTTGTGCAGGTCCTGTATGCGCAGGATGGATTTGCCAGCATCGATGCGGCTTTCAGCCAAACCAACCCCGTTTCCACCGAGCAGATTTTGCACCCTGCGCGCTATCCGGAGGATGTGCCCATGCCGGTGGAACTGCCCGATCTTTCTGAAGCCCTGGGCGCCGGGTGGGAAGAGGTCGAACGCAACGTGGTGGGCGAGTGGTATACCTGGCTGATTTTGGCGATGGGCGAGGACCCCGACTGGCGCCTGGCGGAGGACCTTGCCTGGCAGGCTGCCGAAGGCTGGGGCGGGGATGCCTACAGCGTGCTCGAGAACAGCCAGACCGGCGAAACGGCGATGATCGTGCGCACCATCTGGGATTCCACCAGCGAGGGCGTGGAGGCCTACGCAGCCTTCGAGGATTACACCGCCCTGCGCTTCAGCAAAGCGGACGTGTTGGGCGTGATGCAGGCCGATGGCGTGTTTGCCAGCCTGCTGCGCGACGAGGGCAGCGGCTTCACCTGGCTGCTCGCCCAAAACCCCGAAACCCTGCTGCGGCTGATTGCCGAACTGGATTAGACCGGCGCTTTTAAAGTGCTGTTGATGAGCGCGGGGCGGCTTTGGCTGCCCTGCGTTTTTTTGCCTGCCTACCTCTGTGCTTGCGGCAGCCCGCTTGCGCGTGGATGGGAGGGCGTGCTGTTCAGGGCACACGCAGGGTTTACGTTGAGCAGCCTTTGGTAAAAAGGGCGGCGGGGTTACGGCGCATCAATCAGGATGGCGGGCGCAAGGTGGTCGCCTGCAGTTGAGGGAGCGCTGCCTGGATCAAATATCCGGACCGTATAGGTGAAATCGCGTAAGGCACCGTCAATCCGCACCCCCTTGACGGAAACCGTGCAGGCCAGGTCTCCTGAAGGCGGCGGGCTGAAGTCGCGGTCCGGAACCCATACCAGCGTGTTTTCGCCATAGCCGACAGCCGCGGGTTGGATTTCCACCGGGATTGGCTGACCGCCGGCAGTCAGCGTCACCGCGGCCTCAGAAAAGTCCGCGTATGGGTAAGAAAACGACCAGCGGGGGAACACAAACACATAAGGCACATAACCGGGCGGCGGCCAGGCAACAAAATCGTCCCGCGTTAGCGGCCTCGGCAGCCCATAACTGTTCATGTCTATCACCCACAGTGCATTGGCTGGATAGTTACCCGAACCGCCCGGAACATCGCCGCTGCCCATCCACTGGGTCTGCGGATAAAGGATCCAACGGCGGTGCCCAACCCGATAATTATTGACGCCAAGATCCTCCATATAACCAGTTATCGCTGCTGGACCACTACTGTTCAGGTACAAGTTGGATTTAGAGGCGGCCTCGGCACCCTGGGCAGTGTAGCACTTCCAACTTTCCGGCGGGTAGTGGCTGGAAAGATAGTTGACGGACATCATCAATGCCATTTGCTGGGCACCCTGGTTGTAGTCGTCGCGCAGTTGAACAATTGCAGGAACACCGGCCATCGCACGGAAGTAGTTGATGCGCTTTGCGATGGCATCGCGAAATGCCTGTGCAGTCAAACCGGCATTGCAGGTGCTGTAATTGCCAGTCCAGCCGATGTTATCCCCTTCTGAAGCAAGGTAGATGTCATTGTAAGCGTCCAGCGATTTCTGCCGGCTGCTCGTGTCTATCCAATGCTGCGGTTGGGGGGTTGGCGTGGGTGTGGGCGTTGGGGTCGGGGTGGGTGTTGGGGTCGGGGTGGGTGTTTCATGTTTGAGCACAAAGGGCAGGTACACCCAATCACCGGGTTGGGTTGGCTCTGGGAGGTCTGCGGCAACACGGCTTGGGCTGCCTAATGCGCCTGTTTGGATGAGGAAGAGCACCGGTAAGAGTAAGAAAAGAAAAGGGATTGCCCATCGGGATTTTTTTCTCATTACCGACCTCCGTACATAAATTTTACCCTAAGTCGAGTAGTGAGGCGGGCAAGTTCATCGGGTGCGGGTGGACCGGATCATCTTTTCGTAGGGGATGACATCCCTGTCATCCCGGGTTTTCTTTTTTTCCGTAGGGGATGACATGTGCGCCT
>CAYVWM010000083.1:0-5674 GCA_964455505.1 uncultured Anaerolineaceae bacterium | reverse complement strand
GACCAAATCATCTTTTCGTAGGGGACGACGTGTGCGCCTGCCGTAGGCGTGCAGAGCAAAAGACCAATTACCATTGGCTGCCGACTCAGTTGGAGACCTGCGGTCAGAGGCCTCGCACGGTCAGGAGACCGGCGAGAACAGAGAAAACCTTACGACTACAGACTCTTGACCAACGACTGGCGACCACCTTGGGGACCTGCGGTCAGAGGCCTCGCTCGGTTTCGTCCCACTCCGCTGCGCTTCACCAAGGAAAGCACTTGGTGCGGGCGGGGATGCTTGCTCTGCACGCCTACGGCAGGCGCAAACCGGCGAGAACAGAGACTTGTGCACCTGCCGAAGGCGTGCAAAGGACAGCAAGTCTGCTGCCTGCTCTTGCATGGTATTCCAAACATTCCGCCCAACCGTTAATTAATGAAAAATGGTGAAAAAGCAGCACAAATCCCAGCGCTGATGATAAAATGGCGATGCACTGCAAATGATTCAGCAGGATTTTCAGGAGGTCAGCGTATGAAAGCAATTAAATCCACGGTGTTGGCTGTCGTTATCGTCCTTATGCTCATCGGTGCTTCGGGCTCTGCATCCGGGGAAGCCAGACAAGCCAGTTTAGCAGCCGGGCACCTAGAGCAATGGAGCACCATCTTTCTGCCCCTGGTCCTCACCAGCGAGCCTGACCCTTACGAGGACATGGTCTACGTGCCGGAGGGCGAATTCCTGATGGGCTGCCATCCTGACCATAACCGCGGGTACGATTGTTTGCCTTTCGAACTTCCCCTGCATCCTGTCTGGCTGGACGCTTACTACATCGACCGGACGGAAGTGACCAATGCAGACTACGCCAAGTGTGTTGCCCAAGGCTACTGCGATGCACCAACCTCCGATGCATCCTCCACGCGCGGTTGGTACTACGGCAATCCCACCTATGCCAATTACCCGGTTGTTTACGTGGAGTGGAATCAAGCCTACGAGTACTGTTCGTGGGCGGGTAAACGCCTGCCCACCGAGGCTGAGTGGGAGAAGGCCGCCCACGGAACCAGCCTGCGCACCTATCCCTGGGGTGATGCAGCCCCCAGCTGCAGCCGGGCCAACTACCGACCCTGGGATTACTGCGTAGGGGATACTACCGCTGTGGGCAGCTACCCGACCGGGGCCAGCCCATACGGTGCCCTGGATATGGCCGGCAACGTTTCGGAATGGGTTTGGGACTGGTATTCGCCGACCTATTACAGCGAGTCCCCGTACTATAACCCCATTGGACCAATTGTGCCGGGAGAATATTTGGACCTGATGGCGCGCGGCGGAAGCTGGCTGCACGCAGAAAGCCCCCTGCGAACTGCTGCCCGCGGATATCTCTGGCCAGACAGCAACAACAATATCGGTTTCCGCTGTGTTGCACCCGCCGACAGCAACAACCCGCCAAACCCGGTTGCCAACCCGAATCCTGCCAACGGGGCGGTGGTTCCGCCCGATAATGTCCAGTTGAGCTGGTCGGGCTCTGACCCGGACGGGGATGCGTTAGTGTATGATGTTTACCTGGATCGCAGAGATGGGAAGGGGTTAACACTCATTGAATACAATATCAATCAGCCCTATGCCTCCGCGCTCACCCTGGAACCAAGCACCACCTATTACTGGATGGTTATCACGTACGACGAACACGGCGCCTCAACGGAAGGTCCGGTGTGGGAATTCACGACATCCTCCGAAGTTTTCGACCCATACAAGATGGTATATGTGCCGGCGGGGGAATTCCAGATGGGCTGCGATCCGGCCCATAATGGCGGTTTAGAATGTTTTTCGGACGAATTGCCCTTACACACCGTTTGGCTGGATGCCTATTACATCGACAAATACGAGGTAACTAACGGTCAGTATGAATTGTGCGTTGCAGCCGGAAGTTGTAGTGCGCCGGAAAGTTCTGCTTCCCCGCTGCGGTCCTGGTATTATGGCAATCCTGAATATTTCTACTACCCGGTTATTCACGTCGATTGGTATGATGCCTACTCATATTGCAGTTGGGCTGGCAAACGCTTGCCCACCGAAGCGGAGTGGGAAAAAGCCGCCCGCGGCACCAGCCCACAATCTTACCCCTGGGGGGAGCAGGCTCCCAGCTGCAGCCTGGCAAATACGGATAAGGATGCCGTCGGAACGCCGTGTATCGGGGATACCGTTAAAGTGGGCAGTTACCCGGCAGGGACAAGCCCTTACGGCGCGATGGATATGGCCGGCAACGTTTCGGAGTGGGTCTGGGACTGGTTCAACTCCAGTTACTACAACATATCCCCCTATGCTAATCCCTGGGGACCGGAAACAGGGTCAGCTATTGTGAAACGCGGTGGTGGTTGGATTTACGATTGGGGCACGCTGCGTACAGCGTTCCGAGGGTTCGGCATTATCGATATGGGAGACAGCGATACGGGCTTTCGCTGTGTTTTCCCTGCGCCCTGATCCGGGTTAGCCTGTCAGACCCCCATATCATCAGTGCTGTAGGATGTGGGTAGGACTGCTTTAAGCGTGCACTGCGTCTGCCGAAGACGTGCAAAGCAAGCGTCCTGGTTGCCGTAGGCATGCAGAGCAAAGGAGTGCGAAGCCTCCGTGCGCCTGCCGTAGGTGTGCAGTGCAAGCCCATTGGAAATGCTGACGGACCCTGTCATCCCGGGTTTTCATACTTGGATGGTCAAATTCTACGGGTGTGGTTTATACCGTTTCGTCTTTTCGTAGGGGATGACATCCCTGTCATCACATGTTTTTGGGCATGGGGCAATCGGATCATCTTTTCGTAGGGGACAGCGTGTGCAACGCCATCGTGCGACTGCTGTAAGCGTGCAGAGCAAGCCCCTTGGAAAGGCTGACGGACCTCGTCATCCCGGTTTTATGGGTGCGAGAGCGACATGGTCATGCAAGAGCGAATATATTGTGCTGCGGAAAACGCTGCTGCTGTACTGATCCCGATTAAAGCCAAACTGGAACCCCCTTTTTTTTGATTTGCAACAACTATCTGAGCAGTATAACTGCCTGACAACTTGTCAAAAAGCCTGGGCGATAACAATGCCAACGAAACGGCTATTGCAGAATAAGCGGCAGATAGATGTTTTGTTGGTCCTGCGCGAACTTAGCGGTGATGCTCTTGCTGGCGTCCATTGTAATGGTCAGGGGGTTATCCGTGCCGAAAGCATCGCCATCCCAGCCGGAAAAGGTCCAGCCGGCGTTGGCGCTGGCGGTCAGGGTGACCACGTCGCCAAAGTGATAGGTCGCCTGCAGCGGGACCACAGTTACGCTGCCAGAGCCTGCCGGGTCCACTTCAACGGTCAGGGTGTATTCATCCTGCGTGAAGTGCGCCGTGATGCTCTTGCTGGCATTCATCGTAACCGTCAGGGGGTTATCCGCGCCAGAAGCATCGCCATCCCAGCCGGTGAAGGTCCAGCCAGGCGCGGCAGCAGCGCTCAGGGTAACCTTATCCCCGTGCCTATAATCGGTCTTTTCCGGGTCTATGCTCACCGCACCGCTGCCCTCGACTGTGAGCACCACCCCATAGCCAAACTCATAAGCGCCCATATCGCAAACCGCAGTGCCGTTTCCATCGCCGTCAATCGGGCGGATGTTCCCGCGCTGATCGCTTGCCGGGCAGGCTGCCGGGCTGCCGACGTCAATAGCGGGGCTGCCGGCTCCCAGGGCGTGGGTTTGGGTATAGCCGCCGTTATCTGCCAATATGCCCAAAAGCGGGTCAGCGTTGATATTGCCCAGCCCCGGATACAAGGCATCCCCTTGGACGTCGCTGTAGGAAACCGCGGCTGTGCTGCCTGCATCATTGTAAACCTGGTCTGGGGTGTTTCCCCAAAGGATAGCGTTCAGAAGCGTGGGGCTGCTGTTGGCGGCGTTGAACAACCCGCCGCCAAAAACATCCGCCGAGTTGCCGCTGAAGGTCACATTGGTGAGCATGGGGCTGCTGTTATCGTGGTTAATCATCCCGCCGCCGCTGCCAAGTTCGGCGATGTTGGCGCTAAAGGTCGCATTGGTGAGCATAGGGCTGCTGTGGCTGTTGGACAGCCCGCCGCCGTAAAGGGCAACATTGGCGCTGAAGGTTACATGGGTCAGGGTCGGGCTGCTGTACAAGTTATACATCCCACCGCCTTCGTAATCTGCCGAATTGCCGCTAAAGGTCACATTGCTCAGGTTGGGGCTGCTGTCGTAGGCGTTGAAGATCCCAGCGCCCCCCCAGGTTGCGGCATTGCCGCTGAAGGTCAGGTTGGTAAGCGTGGGGCTGCTGTTCAGGTTGTACATCCCGGCGCCCATATCGTACGGAGATGGGCCATCCGCGTTTCCGCCGCTGATGGTAAAGCCGTCCAGCACAGCAGGTGTGCCCGGTCCGTCCCCGGTCAGCACGTGGTAACTGTTGTCTGCGCTATCCCCGATTGTGCCGATATCCCCGCTCAGGGTGGTAGGGTTGGTCTCCCAATCGCGCTGCTCCCAGGCCGGGTCGCCAGTATCCGGAAAGCCGCCGTAGATTGCCACGCCGGGCTTCAGCGCAAAGGTGGCCTGGCGGTCCGTGCCGGCAGTTGGCTTGTGCGTTCCGGCTGCCACCCAGATTTCGTCAAACTCAGAGGCTATTGCCAAGGCTGATCTGAGTTCACATGCGTCTGCCCAGGAAGTGCACAGCCCTGTGCCGCCTTCCTTGGCATAGCGGGTTGTGGCAAAAGTAGCCGTGATGTTCTTGCTGCCGTCTATGGTAATGAACAGCGGGTTGTCCGTACCGGCTGCATCCCAGCTCCAGTTCGCAAATCTCCAGCCGGCTGCAGGGTTGGGGGTGAGGCTGACCACATCGCCCAACCGATATTCCGGCTTTTCCGGCAGCAGGCTTACCGAACCGCTGCCCACAATATTAATGATGATTACGGGGCCAAACTCATAGGCGCCCATATCAGCAACCGCTGTGCCGTCTTTATTGCCATCCATTGGGCGGGGGTAACCGCGCTGATCGGCAGGCAGGTAGTTCGATGGGCTGCCCGCGTCTATGGCGGGGCTGCCAACGCCCAGCGCGTGGGTCTGGCTAAAGCCGCCGTTATCTGCCAAAGGTTCCAAAAGGGGGTCTGCATTGATATTGCCGGTGCCAGGATAGACTGTATCGCCCTGGATAGCGCTGTAGCTAATGTTGGATGTTAGGGTTTCAGAAATCTGAGCGGGGGTATTTCCCCAAAGGATCGCATTCACAAGCGTGGGGGTGCTGTTTATATTGCGGATACCGCCGCCATCGCCAAATGCTGAGGTGTTTCCATAAAAGGTGACGTTGGTGAGCGTGGGGCCGCTGCTCCAGTTGTACATCCCGCCGCCATCGCTGTACTGCGTATTGGTCACTGAATTGCCGCTGAAGGTGACGTTGCTCAGCATGGGGGCGCCGGTGGCGTTGTACATCCCGCCGCCGTAGTAGCCCGCCGAGTTGGCGCTGAAGGTCACGCCTGACAGATTGGGGTTGCTGCCTTCGTTGTACATCCCGCCGCCATTGCCCTCATACGCTGTGTTGCTGGCGAAAGTGATATCGGTCAGGGTGGGGTGGCTGGCATTGTTGACCATCCCACCGCCGTCATAAGCTGCAGTATTATCGCTAAAGACAACATTGTTCAGGGTGGGGCTTCCCTGGGCGTTGTACATCCCGCCGCCGCTTTGAAGCGCTGAATTATTG
>CAYVWM010000082.1:0-10126 GCA_964455505.1 uncultured Anaerolineaceae bacterium | reverse complement strand
CCCGGCAACATCCTGATCGACTCCGACGGCAGTGTGCGTATCAGCGATCTGGGCTATGCCAAGGTTATCAGCGGCAGCTCGAGCACATCCCTGACGGCTTCCAGTGTAATGATAGGCAACCCGACGTACCTTGCCCCTGAAATATTGCGCGGATCTCCCGCCAGTTTCGCCAGCGACCAGTACAGCCTAGCCTGGATATTCTACGAGATGCTGACCGGGCAGGTGCTCTTTGCCGGGAACAACCCGGTGGATATCATCAAAAAGCAAGTTGTCGATGGGCCGCAATTCAGTGCGGATCTGCCGCAGCCTTACGTGGGCTTGCTAACCAGGGCGCTGGCGATGGACCCCAGCCAACGCTTTGACAGCCTGCATGGGATGGCTGCGGCCATCGAACAGGTGCGCAGCCTTGGGCCGGCTGCCGAGCCAGCCCCTATGCCGGTACGCGGGGAGGAAGCCTGGCAGCCTGACACCTCTGCCAACTTAGCGCAATCTGCCCAGCCAGGCAAACGCCGGCAGCCCTGGTGGGGCTTTGCCCTGCTTGCTGTTGCGGCACTGGTTGTATTGGCAGGCAGCTGGTATCTCACCCGCCCAAAGTCGGCTGCCCCTGCGCCTTTTACGCCCTCTGTAGAAACCCCGCTCGCCGCCGCGGAGGAAAGCGCAGAAAAAAGCCCCACAACCCTGCCTGCTGTCAGCAGCACAGAGACCTCCACCAACCCGGCAGCCCCCTCCCCAACCAATACCCGTTTGCCCCCGGCAACGACGGCCGTTCAAGCCCAGCCTGCAGCAACATTTACGCCTATCCCCACAAGCACGGAAGCGCCTGCCCCGACCGCTGCGCAAAGCCCTACAGCGGAAAGCGCCGGCACCTTGAACCTCACCAATATGGTTGCAGTGCCAGAAGGAGAATTCCAGATGGGCTGCGATATCAACCACAACGCCGGCCTGGCTTGCGACTGGTGGGAACTGCCCCTGCATACCGTGATGCTGGATGGCTTTTACATCGACATAACCGAGGTAACCAACGCCCAATATGCCCGGTGCGTGGCCGCCGGGTCCTGCGGCCAGCCCTATAAGTTCAGTTCGGAAGACCGCGGGTCCTACTACGGCAACCCCAGTTATGCCGATTACCCGGTGGTCTACGTGAGTTGGTACGATGCCCAGGATTACTGCACTTGGGCCGGCAAACGCCTGCCCACCGAAGCAGAATGGGAGAAAGCCGCCCGCGGAGAAAGCCCGCAGACCTATCCCTGGGGGGACACCAAACCCAGCTGCAGCCTGGCCAACTTGCAGGACTGCGTGGACGACACCAACAAGGTGGGCAGCTACCCGGCTGGGGCCAGCCCCTACGGGGCGCTGGATATGACCGGCAACGTCTGGGAGTGGGTCAGCGATTGGTACGCCGACCGCTATTATGCTGAGAGCCCTTATGCCAACCCGCCTGGTCCTGCGGATCTTACCCGCAAGGTGCTGCGCGGGGGCAGTTTCGACTATGCCGGCTCTTTTCTGCGGACAGCTTACCGGCGGGCGCACAACCCCGAAGCCTGGTATTTCAATGTAGGCTTTAGGTGTGCGGCGGATTGAGCGATTGGGGCACTCTTGGCTGAAAAGGGGTTATCATTGGGCATTATGCCGGGACGTTGGCTTGTGAAAGGCGTTGTGTGAGCAAAGCGATCATCAGGGTGTTGGCTTGTGTGCTGACCGCTGTGTTTGTGATCCCGGCTGGTGCAGCACTGGCTGAGCCCGAACCATTGCAGCCAGGCGCGCAGAGTTTTGACTGCGCAAATGCTGCGGACGTGCCGGAGACCGAATGTGAGGCGCTGGTTGCGCTGTACAACAGCACCAACGGGGATGGATGGGTGAGCAAGGAAAACTGGCTGAATAGCGGATCCATTGGGAATTGGCAAGGGGTGACCGTTTCTGCAGGGCACGTCAGCGAATTAATGCTGCCATATAACAATCTGCAGGGCAGCCTGCCCCCTGAATTGGGCAACCTGGGAAAACTGCAAAACCTTGCCTTGTTTGATAACCAGCTGAGCGGCAGCATCCCATCTGAACTTGGCAGTCTGAGCGAACTGGAAGCCCTTGAACTGTCCAACAACGACCTTAACGGCAGCATCCCTCCCGAGTTAGCCGATTTTCCCAGGCTGATGGTCCTCAGGCTGTATAACAACAAGCTTACAGGCAGCATTCCGCCGGAACTGGGCACCCGGAGCAAGTTATGGTACTTAGACTTGAGCGACAACCAGCTCACAGGAACAATCCCTACCGAACTGGGCGAGTTGAGCACTCTCAATCACCTTTACCTTTCTGGCAATCAACTCAGCGGCAGCATCCCGGCCGAATTGGGCAATCTGACCAATCTGCGCTACCTTTACCTGGACGATAACCAGCTCAGCGGGTCCATCCCGACCGAATTGGGTAAACTCGTCAACTTGTATTTTCTTGATCTCAGCAACAACCTGTTGGAAGGGGATGTTCCTGTTAATTTTGGTTACCTGGTCACGCTGTGCACGCCCAGCATCACGGGAACTCCCTGCGATGGGCAATATGGGCTTGATCTTGCCTATAACAATCTGAATACACCTGCAACGGACCTGGTAACCAGCTTTCTGAAAACCTACGACCCCGACTGGGCAGGTACTCAAAACCTGAGCCTGGAAGCGCGTATGACGTTTGATTGCTCCAGGGTTTATGACGTTCCGCAGACCGAATGCGAAGCACTGGCAGCGCTGTATGAAAGCACCAACGGGGATGGATGGACGCACAAAGACAACTGGCTGGACAGTGTGTACGTAAAAAATTGGGAAGGGGTGACGCTGACCGACGGGCACGTCAGCCACATAAAATTGGCTGCCAATAACCTGCAGGGCAGTATCCCGCCCGAATTGGCCAACTTGAGCAAACTGGAGCTTCTTGACCTGGGCAATGACCGGCTCAGCTGGTATCTCCTGCTTGAACTCAACAGTAACCAGCTCGGCAGCATCAATCCGTCGGAATCCGGTAACAATCAGCTCACTGGAAGTATCCCGTCTGAACTCGGCAATCTGGGTAATTTGGAGTCTCTATACCTGGACAACAACCAGTTGAGCGGCAGCATCCCGCCCGAATTGGGCAGCGCCAGGGCGCTCGTCTCACTTGTCGCTTCAAACAACCAATTAAGCGGCAGTATTCCCCCTGAACTGAGCAGCCTGAGCAAGCTTAAAGTCCTTATTCTGGATAACAACAGGTTGAGCGGGAGCATCCCATCCGAACTGGGAAAGTTGAGCAATCTAACCCACCTCATCCTGTCCCGCAACCAGTTAAGCGGCAGTATCCCGCCAGCACTGGGTAATTTACAGGCCATTCAGTCTCTTTATCTCGACAATAACCAGCTCGAAGGCAGCATTCCGATAGAGTTGGGCAACAAGAGGGCGCTTTGGTTTCTCAACCTGAGCCATAACCGTCTGACGGGTGATGTGCCGGTTTCTTTTGCCAACCTGGTTTATTTGTGCAGACCGAATGACGAAAAAGATCCCTGCAACGGGGAGTATGGGCTTGACCTGGGGTATAACCAGCTGAACGTGCCCGCTCCCAGCCCTCCAAAATACTTTCTCAGTCTCTACGACCCCGACTGGGCAGACACCCAGCAAGCAGAAACACAAACGGATACCGGGTTTGACTGTGCCAGCGTTATTGATATTTGGGACCCTGAATGTGAGGCGCTGGTAGCGCTGTATAACAGTACCAATGGGGCTGAATGGACGAACAACAAGGGCTGGCTGGAAGGATTGTATGTGGAATTCTGGGAAGGGGTGCACATTGAAGGAGGACATGTCACTGCCATAGGATTAAATGATAACAATCTGCAAGGTAGCATCCCGACCGAACTCGCTAACCTGACCAAACTACAGGAACTGGTGCTGAACGGCAACCAACTCAGCGGCAGCCTTCCACCGGAATTAGGACAACTGGAAGAACTTATGGTACTTGAGCTGTCTGATAACCAATTCACTGGCACGATTCCGTCTGCGTTGGGCAACTTAAACGGACTATCTTATCTTTCTCTCAATGACAACCAATTGAGCGGCATCGTCCCGCCCGAACTCGGCAATCTGAACAATTTACAATACCTTGATGTGGGAAATAACCATATCAGCGGCATCAGTTGGCCGAAAATAGAGAACCTGGGTGAATTCAGACTGGCGTATCTGGATGTTGGCGGTAACAACCTGGCGGGCACCATTCCGACAGAATTAGGCTACCTGGGCACCCTGACGCATCTGGACCTGAGTAAAAACCAGCTTACAGGGGACGTCCCTGAGAGTTTTGTCAATCTGATCAATTTGTGCGAACCGGGCAATCAGAAATCTCCCTGTGGGGGCACTGCAGGGCTGGACCTGGGCGGCAACTACCTGAACACCGTGCTGCAGGAACCGCTCAAGAACTTCCTGCTGCAAAAAGACCCTGACTGGGCGAGTACACAGATGGCTGCCCCAGCCCGTATTTTTCAAGCCTGCAACAGCCCTTCGATGGTGTCCGGGGGCAGGTGCCTTAAGAAATAGGGCGCTTCGTTTGCGGGCAAGCGCTTCAACAAATCAGGACTCCCAACCACCACCAATTTACTAAATGCTCAATAATTGCAGCCCTCTGTACAGGCGCTGACTGAATCGCTGGCAGGGCTGATTATGATACAATCACCGCAGACAAAACCCATAATATAGAAGGAGCACTTTTAATGAGCGAAGAAACTTCCTTTAAACTCACCTATGGCACTATGTTCAATCCCCCTGAAGCCATGCATACCAATTATGAAGCCGCCCTGGCAAAGCTCAAAGCCAACCTTGGGCAGGAATACCCCATGATCATTGGCGGCAAAGAGCGCTTTGCAGAAGAAAAACACCCGGCTTATTCCCCCATCAACACCGATTGGCACCTGGCAACCTTCCAGAAAGGCACCACGCAGGACGCTGAAGATGCCCTTGCGGCTGCGAAGGCTGCATTCCCGGCCTGGAGCCGGATGAATTGGGAAGAGCGCGTTTACCTGCTGCGCAAATTTGCCGACAAGATTGACGAACACATCTACGAAATCAGCGCGGCAATGACCCTTGAAGTAGGCAAGAACCGCACTGAATCGCTGGGCGAAGTGGCCGAAGCTGCCGACCTGGTGCGCTATGCCTGCGCACAGATGGAAGCCAACGGTGGGTTTGTGCACAAGATGGGCACGGATCCGCTCAGCGGTTACGTTTCCACCAACGAGTCCGTGCTCAAACCCTACGGCGTTTGGGTGGTCATCAGCCCATTCAACTATCCCTGTGCGCTCACCGGCGGTCCTGCCGGGGCAGCCCTGGCGGCAGGCAACACAGTGGTGATGAAACCCGCCTCCGATACTTGCTGGGCAGCTTCCAAGATGGTGGACTGCATGCGCGAAGCCGGCATCCCCGACGGTGTCTTTAACCTGGTAACCGGGCCCGGGTCTACGGTAGGCAAGGTCCTCACGGAGAGCCAGGATGTGGCCGGGATCACCTTTACCGGGTCGTACGAGGTGGGCATGGGCATCTACTGCACCTTTGGTAAGAGCCGCTACGTGCGCCCGACCATTCTGGAAATGGGCGGAAAAAACCCGACCATTGTTTCCCGCAATGCCGATCTTGAGGACGCCGCCCTGGGCACCGTACGCTCGGCCTTTGGGCTGCAGGGGCAAAAATGCTCAGCCTGTTCGCGCGTCTTTATTGACGAACCAGTCTACGAAGCTTTTCTCGCGCGCATGGTGGCCCTGACCGAGAAGCTGGCTGTGGGTGACCCAACCGAACGCACAGTGTACATGGGCCCCGTGATCAACCGGAACAGTTACCAACAATACCGGGAATTTGTTTCCGAACTGGCCTCTGTTGGGCGCATTCTGACCGGCGGAAAGATCCTGACTGAAGCGGAATACGCCAAAGGCTATTTCTGCGCGCCGACCATCGTGGCGGATGTGCCCCTGGACCACCCCCTGTGGAAGCAGGAAATGTTTGTGCCGATCGTAATGGTGGCACCGGTGAATGACCTGAAAGAGGCTATGCGGCTTGCCAATGACGTCAGCTACGGGCTCACGGCAGGCTTTTACGGCACGCCCGACGAAGTGGAATGGTTCTGCGATAATATCGAAGCCGGTGTGGTGTACTGCAACCGGCCGCAGGGATCCACAACGGGCGCCTGGCCTGGCTTTCAGCCTTTTGGCGGTTGGAAAGGATCGGGTTCCAGCGGCAAAAATGCCGGCGGGCTGTACTACGTGCAGCTCTACATGCATGAACAAATTCGCAACCGTGTGAAGCGGGCGTAGCACAAAGCGCCGCACTGTTGGCTGCACAAAGGCAACACAAAAGTGATTCGAAAGATTGGCAAAATTTTCAGAGGGCTGGGGCTGTTGAGCGTGTTATGGCTTTTGATAAGCCTGATTTCGCAAGAAAACATCCCCGGCATTGTGTTTGTGGGGCTGCTGCTGTTGGTGCTTGGGCAGATCATGCTGCGCCGCCCCGATACAACACCGCCGCCCTCCGAGCCCCTTTCACCCTCCCAGCGCGAGAGCCAGCGCAGACATAAATCCTGGATAGACAGCGGGAAATAGACCATGACCAAATTAACCAGTTTATCGGAAGCCATTGCAACCTACGTCCACGACGGCGACATGGTATATGCTGCTGGCTTCACCCATCTGATACCCTTTGCTGCAGGGCATGAGATTATCCGGCAGGGACGCAAGGATCTGACCCTGGCGCGTGCCACACCGGATCTTATCTACGATCTGATGATCGCCGCTGGCTGTGCTCGCAAGGTGATTTTTTCTTACTCCGGCAACCCCGGGGTGGGGTCGCTGAAATGGCTGCGGGAGGGGATGGAAAAAGGCACGCTTGCGTGGGAAGAGTTCTCACACTTTGGGATGATCAGCCGCTTGCAGGCTGGCGCCAGCGGGCTGCCGTTCATGCCCATGCGCCAAACCGGCGCGGGCGATCTGGAACGCGCCAACCCGCTCTACCGCAGGGTTGCAGACCCTTACGGCGGGGCAGATGTGGTGGTGGTGCCGGCGCTGCACCCGGATGTGGCCATTGTGCACGTGCAGCGGGCGGACAGTGAAGGCAACGCCCACATCTGGGGGATCCTGGGCGAGCAGGTGGAAGCAGCCTTTGCGTCCAAACACGTGATCCTGACCGCAGAGGAAATTGTAGATGAGCAGGTCATTCGTTCCGATCCCAACCGCACGCTCATCCCGGCGATGGTGGTGGATGCGGTTTGCCATGTGCCCTGGTGTGCGCACCCATCCTACACCCAGGGTTATTACGACCGCGATAATGACTTTTACCTAAAGTGGGATGAACTCAGCAAAGATGCAGAGAGCGTCCGCGCTTACCTGGATGCATGGGTGTATGGGGTGAAAGACCGCAGCGAATACTGGCAGAAACTGGGCGAAGCAGTGCACGAACGTTTGAAGCCGGGTTTGCGCCTGAGCGAGCCGGTTAATTATGGGAGTTATTGATATGGGTGAAACCCAATACAACGCTACCGAATTAATGATTGTCAACGCTGCCAGGCTGTTGGCGGATGGCGACCAGGTGTTTGTGGGGGTGGGCATTCCCAACCTGGCGTGCAACCTGGCAAGGCGTACCCACGCCCCCCGACTGCAAATGATCTACGAAGCCGGTATCATCGGCGCCAGGCCGGAGCGCCTGCCGCTTTCGATCGGCGACCCCACCCTGGTCAGCGGCGCCACGGCGGTGTGCTCCATGTTCCAGGTGTTTTCGCTTTATCTGCAGCGCGGTAACGTGGATGTAGGCTTTTTGGCTGTTACATCATTACCCCACACCAAAAGCGGCGTTTTCCTGCCCGGGTGGATTTCAGGACCTCAGCCGGCTTTTTGGATGGCGGCGATGCACGCGCCAACACAGGCGTTTGCGGCAGCGGCCCGCAGGCTGTAGTAACCAACCTGGGCATTCTCAAGCCCAATGCAGAAGGCGAAATGGTGTTGGCCTGCCTGCATCCTGGCTGCACTTTTGAACAGGTGCAGGAAAATACCGGTTGGCCTGTAAAGCAATCCCCGGAAATGCAAATAACTAAACCCCCCACGGCAGAAGAACTTCGCATTTTGCGAGAAGAACTGGACCCCAAAGGAATTTATATCTGATGAGCAAAACGATTGAAATTTTGAGCACCCTCACCCTGAGTGATGAGCAGCACGAACGCATCAGGGCGGTCGATGAAAACTTGCGGCTGAGTATGACCACAACGCGGGATATGCTCAGCCTGCCAGAGCCACAATGGGAAAAGGTGGAAATATTCCTGGGCAGCGGGCAGGTACTGCCGGAGCGCAGCCTGGCGCCCGCACTGAAATGGCTGCAATTAACCTTTGCTGGTGTGGAAAAGGCGATGCATCACCCGATCATACAGGATCCTGGACTGCAGGTCAGCAGCGCCAGCGGCGTGATGGTGAGCCAAATGGGGGAATATGCCCTGATGGCGCTATTGGCGCTGGCACACCGCCTGCCAGAAACCATTCAACTGCAGAAAGAAAAAAAGTGGCCTGCAAACGCTAACCGCAACCTGCTGCCTGTTGAACTGCGCGGCAGCACCGTGGGTATTGTTGGCTACGGGTCAGTTGGCCGTGAGATCGCCCGGCTGCTGTACACTTTTGGGGCTACTGTTCTGGCTGCCAAACGGGATGTGATGCACCCTGAGGATAACGGCTACAATGCGCAAGGGCTTGGCGATCCACAAGGCAATTATTTTCACCGCCTGTATCCGATTGAGGGCTTGAAGGGTATGATCAAGGACTGCGATTTTGTGGTGGTTACCCTGCCGCTGACGACTGAGACAAGGCATATCTTTAACGTGGAAACCTTCAACGCCATTAAACCCGGGGCGGGCATTGTGAATGTAGGCCGGGGCGGCCTGGTGGACGAAGCGGCGCTTGAAGGCGCACTGCGTTCTGGCAAGGTTGGTGCAGCCGTGCTGGATGTGTTTGAACAGGAACCTTTGCCTGAGAGCAGCCCGTTGTGGAGTCTGCCCAATGTGATTATCACCCCCCATATTTCCGGCATCAGCAGCAAACTGACGGATGCGGTCGTGGATCTGTTTGTGGTTAACCTGCGCCGTTACCTGGCTGGTGAACCGCTCTATAACCTGGTGGACAAAACGCAGGGCT
The DNA here is from genome assembly GCA_964455505.1 of uncultured Anaerolineaceae bacterium. Taxonomy (GTDB): domain Bacteria; phylum Chloroflexota; class Anaerolineae; order Anaerolineales; family Anaerolineaceae; genus Mesolinea. The sequence continues at coordinate 972 of CAYVWM010000082.1, read as the reverse complement.
ACTAAACAAAACCTGTCTTATCGAAGAATACTGCTTGCAACACAGTTTCTAAAGCACAAAAGCGCGCTCGGTTATAATAGCGCGTATGGATCTCTTTGACCATTCCCTGCAGGAAGACCTGGCCGCCCGCGCACCGCTGGCTGCCCGCATGCGCCCCAAAACGCTTGACGAGATTGTTGGGCAGGACCACATCATCGGTCCTGGCACTTTACTGCGCAGGGCGATCGAAGCCGACCGCCTTTTTTCCTCCATCATTTTCTGCGGACCGCCTGGAACGGGCAAGACGACGATTGCCCAGGTTATATCCAACCTTACCCAAGCCCATTTTGTGAATCTCAGCGCGGTGCTGGCAGGTGTCGCTGATCTGCGCGAGGTCATCCGCCTGGCTACAGAGCGGCGCAAACTGCACCGGCAGCGCACCATCCTGTTTGTGGATGAGGTCCACCGCTGGAACAAAGCCCAGCAGGATGCGCTGCTGCCGCATGTGGAAAGCGGACTGCTTACCCTGATTGGTGCAACCACCCAAAACCCCTACTTCGATGTGATCAAGGCACTAGTCAGTCGTTCGCGCATATTTGAACTCAAGCCCCTGACTGTGGAGGATATCCTGGTATTGCTCAACCGGGCGCTTGCTGACCAGATCTATGGGTATGGTAACCGCAAGGTGATCGTGGACGAAGGTGCGCTGGAGCACCTGGCTGAAATTTCAGGCGGTGATGCGCGCAATGCACTGAATGCCCTGGAACTTGCCGTGGAAACCACGCCCGCGCAGGACGGTGCGGTCCGGATCACGATGGAGGCTGCCCAAGAGTCCATCCAAAAGCGAGCTGTCTTGTATGACAAGAACGATGATGCCCACTACGATACAATCTCCGCATTTATTAAGTCCGTACGCGGATCGGACCCGGATGCTGCCCTGTATTGGCTGGCAAAAATGCTGCATGCGGGTGAAGATCCGCGCTTTATCCTGCG
>CAYVWM010000081.1:8312-10152 GCA_964455505.1 uncultured Anaerolineaceae bacterium | reverse complement strand
AGTTAAAGGTTTTGAAACACCTGATGCCTTTCATCGATGAGGACGAGATTTAGGTCAGGTTTTAGCGGCACAAAAACTAATAAAATTGCCTTCACGATCTTGAAAATATCTGGGAAGTCATGAGATAGATTGTGGATCAATACCACTAAAAGAGGTCTGTACAGGCCTCTTTTATTCTGAGTGACGTTTGACCGCAAAAAGAGGGGCTTACCCCCGAAACTTTACATACCGGGCAAAGAAAGCACCAATCCGAACCGGCAAGCGAACCAAATGCGTTTTCGAAACGTGGAAGAGGATATGGGGATGGCATGCGAAGGGGAATCATTTGTTAGCAGGGTTAAAATAATGTATACTGAATTTACAGATCCACTCCCGCTGTTCATTCAAGTCAGTTACTTAGGGAAATTGACATTACAGCAGTCCGAATAAGTACACCTATGCCCATATAATCACTGATAGAAGTCATCCAATTATTTCAATTCACGCTGGAGGTAGAAGTGAAAAAACGTTTCCTGATCATAACAATGGTTATCATCACTTTTGTAGGCTGCTCTTTGGCGCTCAAGGGCGCGAAAGGCGCAGAGGGCGCAGATCCTGTAAGTGCACCGCAAAGCGAGGTATTCAATTTTGAATTTGTGGAAATGTGGCCGCCAATGTTCAAAGATTTGGGACCTACATACGCCTTCGATATAAACAATCCCTATGGAATTGCTGTCTCGCCGGTTGGTGATGTGTATGTCACGGATTCCGGTAACGACCGGGTCGTGAAATTTACCTCAGAGCCTGTCTACATCACAGAATGGGGAGATACGGGGGCGGGTGAAGGTCAGTTCGACCATCCTGAAGGGATTGCCGTTGACCAGGACGGGTACGTGTACGTGGTGGATTGGAATGACCGCGTGCAGAAGTTCACTGCCGATGGCGCGTTTGTGAAGCAATGGGGAAGTGCTGGTGATGGCGAGGGAGAGTTTGATGGACCTCGGGGTGTAACCGTAACTGCGGATGGCTATGTTTATGTAGCTGATATCGGCAATTGCCGGATCCAGAAGTTTACATCGGATGGCGGCTTCATAACCCAATGGGGCGAATACGGCCAGGAGGTGAGCCAATTTCAGTTTCCCACCGACGTGGCGGTTGATGCGGATGGTAACGTGTATGTGACCGATCATTACAACGCCCGCGTGCAAAAGTTTACTTCTGCAGGCGTTTTTGTCACATCGTGGGGAGATTTTGGCCATGAGGAGGGAGAGTTTATTTTGCCTGCTGGAATTACAGTATCCGCAGCAGGGTCTGTGTATGTGGTCGATCAATCTACAGCCCGCATTCAGAGGTTTTCCACGAACGGAGATTTTGAGCTTGAATGGGGCAGTTCGGGTGATGGCAGCGGGGAGTTTCAATGGCCAACGGGCATCGCAACAACAGCAGATGGTCTGGTTTACATTGTCGATTCTGATAATGACCGCATACAGTTGTTTACGGAGGACGGGGATTTCCTGAAGATATGGTTGGCGCGTGAACCTCCGCTTATCCCAACCTCCATAACCTATTATGATACCCACGCAAGACCCTGGTATATGACCACAGGCGAGGGTGCTCTTATCAAGAAGTGGATTTATGATGGCGTTAAACTTACAGAAACGATCGCCTCTCCACAAGAAGACCACCCAAGGGAAATCGTTGGGGTTCTGAATGACCACGAGGGCCATGTAAACGCAGCCGTCCAGGACAACGCTGACCGCTGCCTGCAGAACTACACCGCAGAAGGGGTATTCCTCTCGGAGTGGTGCGGCGGGCAATTTGATTCGGCATTTGAGTTCTGGGAAATCAGGGCAATTGAAAA
>CAYVWM010000081.1:4508-8302 GCA_964455505.1 uncultured Anaerolineaceae bacterium | reverse complement strand
CCTCTCCACTGCTGCAGAATTCGCCAGCTGCAATTGAAAAGGATGAGACGGGGAGTGTTTACCTGGCTGATACCCAGGTGTGGACCCCTTACACTCAAAATGGATGGCCAATGACGACCGCTGTCCGTTTCCGAATCCATAAATTTGATTCTGCTGGAAACCATATCATCAGTTTTGGACCAACACGCGATGAGAAAACCACCTCTCCACTGCTGCAGAATTCGCCAGCCGCAATTGCCCTGGACCCTGCAGGTGAATTTATCTATCTTGCGGTCGCTTATCTGAACCAGGTTTATAAATACAATACCAGCACCGGCGAATTGGTGGACACCTGGGGCGATCCAGAACAGGGTCCGGGTGAATTTTATCAGCCGCAGGGCATCGCTGTGGACCCGGATGGCAATGTGTATGTTGCCGATACAGGTAATCAGCGCATCCTAAAACTTGATTCTGATGGTCAATTAATCGTTGAATGGGGCGGCAGCGGGGCGGGTGAAGGTGAATTTAACGAGCCGTTAGGCATTACGATAGACAACGCTGACCATCTATTTGTGACGGATTCAGGTAATAATCGGGTTCAGGTTTTTAACCTGGAGGGGCAATTCCTGGCGGCATGGGGCAGTCCTGGAAGCGGTGAAGGCGAGTTTTCCACTCCCGGAGATGTCGCTGCCGATACGGAAGGTCATGTATACGTGATGGATAAGGATAATTTGCGTATACAAAAATTCCTGACGACCGTCGGCCTGGCTGAAAAGCTGATCTTTCTGCCGATGATAATCAAATAACCTGGTTTGTGAAACCTTGATTGTGTGCGCCTGATTGCGATTGGTTGGCAGCCCCGGGGATTTACAGCTTGCGAGGGATCCTGTCTGGATCAGCCTTCCACCCCGCTCGGCAGCCGTGGTGAGGAGCACGGAAAGTCCCCTGAACTGGTTTCTCGGATGCGGCTTGAGGTGATTCCGGTTGAGAGTGTTGATTTTCAGGCAGGTGTGCCGTGATGACTTACGGCACACCCTGCTTTTGATCGGTTAAGTGCTTGCGCATGATCAGGTTGCCGGGGCTTTGGATATAGCCAAACTTTTTATCGATGGCAATCATTGGTGCGTTGCGCGTGTTGTGGTTGGTCTTGACTATGCTTACCCCCAGCACATCCCTCGCAAAAAGCAGTGCCCGCGCCTTGACGGCCTGGGCTAATTTCCGACCCCTGAAGGCCTCGTCCACACCGGTGAACAGGTTATAGGCGTGATCCTGACCCTCAAACCGGGTGATAGCGCTCATTGCCGCCCATTTGCCGCTGCTTTTCTCGATCACGACCATCTGCCCGTCAGGATTGTACCAATCAGACTGGCAGACGGATTGCTGAAAATCCTCAAAAGAGCTCCAGGAATGTTCTCCACTAGACCCCATGGTCTGCGCGCTTGTGACATCGTTGAGCAAGTAAAGCTGTTGTTGGGCCGCCTCGGTGTTTCCCAGGGCGCCCATGGAGGTGAATGCAAACCCTTGTTTGCCTATTGTGTCGATCAGGTCCAGGTAGGGCTGCAGATCCAGGTGTGCGAGGTCCAGCTGCATGCCAATGCTGTGCGAGATCAGAGTGAAACCGCGCTTCTCGGCGAACGAACGCGCTTCGGGGAGGGTGTCCGGCAAGGAAACGCGCAGTTCTTGTAAAGCGGAAGCGGATGAAACCTCTTCGGTGATTTGGTAAAGGCGGCTGCCAATGCCCTGCTGCCTGTGCTCCCTGGAAACTGCCAGGTACACAAAGGCCCGCTGCTCATGCAGCTTATCGCGGCTGAGCCAGGTAAAGCCCTGCACTTCCCCTTGGGGTGATGAAGCGATTTGCAGGCACAAAATTTCGGCCTGGTGCTTTTCATAATCCTCCCGCAGGGTTTCTTCGGTGCAAGCGTCGTCCAGTTCGTCGGTGAACAGACGGGCAAGGGCTGAAAAATCGTCGGCTGGATCCAAATCGCGAATTTGTGGAGTCATAGTATTCCTTTCTCAGCGCCAGCAAGTGCTGAAAAAAGTTGGTCAACTGGGTGTACTGGTGAATAACTCAATTGTAAATCCGATTCTGATGTTCCTAATACACTTAAGGGCATGGAACGATTGGGGCTGCAGCAGTTTATTGGACACTCGCCTCGCTTTTGCTTGGCATGCCTTTGGCGAGCAGGGTGGTCCATAAGGACACTAAACGAGATCGGCGAGAACTATTGGGAATTGGCTGGAGGAATTAGATATTTCAGTTTATTTCAATCAATTCAGAGATTTGTTCATAATAAAGAAATTAGATCCTGAATTTGTATAACATAATTGCCTAATTATGTTATACAATTATATTTGCATAACAAAATCGATACACAACGATCGCTATAAGGTGAATCATGGAACCCTACATCCCGACCAAATTACCACTTAACACAAACGATTGGGATTGGCAAAGCCTGGCACAGAAAGTTGGCCTTGCTAACCGCAATTTGGCTTACTTTGACGGCATTCTGTCATCAATCATTAACCCGACATTGTTTCTTTCACCATTGGAAACAAAAGAAGCGGTCTTATCTTCGAAAATCGAGGGCACTGTTACAACGATCGATGAAGTGCTGAAATTCGAAGCGAATGTAATGCCGGATAGCGCTAACAAACAACAGGACATTCACGAAGTTTTGAATTATCGCTCTGCGATGCGGCATGCGATCGATTGGCTTGATCGGAATTTGCCTTTTAATACTGCACTGATTTCTAATATCCATAGAGAGTTGATGTCTGGTGTACGTGGTGCTAAAAAGGAGCCGGGACAGATACGTAAAGAGCAGAATTGGATCGGGAGACCTGGCGCTGCTATTGAGCAAGCTTCTTATATTCCACCAGAACCAATGGGATTATCTGATTACCTTTTAAATCTGGTTGAGTACATCGAAAGAGCGGATCAGGAACCAATTGTTCAAACTGCAATCATTCATGCTCAATTTGAATTACTTCATCCATTTTTAGATGGGAATGGACGGACGGGGCGCATCTTGGTGCCGCTCTTCCTTTGGCACAAAAGAATGATAAAAGCCCCTGTGTTTTATATCAGCGAATACCTGGAAGCAAACCGTCATCAATATTATGAAAGTTTACGATTGATTTCATTAAAGGGTAAATGGGAAGCTTGGATCAGCTTTTTCCTTGAGGCTATTACTTTTCAGGCGAATGAAAACGCCTTGAAAGCGAGTCAGGTTCTCTCATTGTACCAAGGCATGAAAACGCGCGTTGCCAATGTGACCAATTCATCGCATGCCTTACAGATTTTGGATAATATTTTTACCTCGCCGATAATTGAAAGCAGTTCATTGATAAAGCAATCCGGTTTGAATCAACAAACAGGCCGGCGGATCATAAATCGGCTCAAAGAGGAAAGGATTCTTGAAACCTTGCAGCCAGCGGCAGGAAGTAGGCCTGAAATCCTTGAATTCAAGGAATTGTTGGCCATTCTTTAGTTTAGTGTATCAAAATAAAGAAAATGTGATACACAAATGATATTGTGTTTCAAAACTGGATCACTAACTCTCTTTTTTCCGTTCCTTGCATGTGAACTCTTCTATCAACTTAAAACAATGGGGGCGGACGACCGCAGGGAGCACATCCCGAAGGAAACAGCGTGACGTGTGGGCTCGATCCCCTTGTTCTCGCCGGTTTGCGGAGCATCCCCGGAGCGCAGCGGAGTGGGACGAAACCGTGCGAGGATTTTGACCGCAGGTCTCATCTGTTCTCATGGGTTTGCGGCTGAACTCAGCGTGTATGCCCAGCACCCTCTTGAG
>CAYVWM010000081.1:760-4408 GCA_964455505.1 uncultured Anaerolineaceae bacterium | reverse complement strand
GGCTCGGATGTGAACCCTTCTATCAACTTAAATAGAAAATGGGCGCGGAGGGGCTGTGCGCAGCCCCCTGTAAGGGCGAAACCCCCGAACCTTTGCCCAGCACCCTCTTGAGGGCTCGGATGTGAACCCTTCTATCAACTTAAATAGAAAATGGGCGCGGAGGGGCTCGAACCCCCGAACCTCACGGATGTGAACCGTGCGCTCTAACCAGCTGAGCTACGCGCCCAAAGTGTCCAGATTATAGCAAATCCACCCTGTTTTGTCCACTGGCAAAATTAGCCTGCCAGCGCCTGCCGGACGGCTTCCAGGGTCAGGTCCTGCCCCAATTCTGCCGCAAAATCCCGGCCTTTATCCACCGCCGCCTTCACCTTGCCGGCCAGGCTGGCATCCCCCAGCAGGATAGCCCCGACCATCATGCCGCCGCGCAGCACAAAACTGGTATAGCTGCCGTCCTTTTCCTCTGCCAGGTGCAGGTCGCCGCCTTCAGGGCTAAACTGCCCGATGCTGAACAGGTCTATCCCCAACACTTTCAGGCGCGCTGAGGGGGCGTCCCCGGCAAAGCTGGCGGGCTTGCCGGCAGCGGTCAGGCCGGCGGTCTTGCCCTGGTTTTTGGCGGGCACCCACAGGCCGTATACCCGTCCGTTGTGCTCGGCAATATCCCCGGCAGCCAGGATAGCCGGGTCGGAGGTGCGCATGCCGTCATCCACGACCACGCCGCGGTTCACCTGCAAGCCAGCTTTGCGTGCCAGGTCCAAATTTGGGACCACGCCGGCACTGATGACCACCATGTCAGTGGGCAGCACCTCGCCGCCGCTCAGCTGCACGCCTGTCACGTGCTCTGTTCCCAGCAGCGCCTGCGTCTTGGCATCCGCCAAAACAGCGATGCCCATAGTTTCGATTTTCTGCTGCAGTATCTGGCTAGCCCGCTGGTCCAACTGGCGCGGCAGCAGCCATGCCAGGCTCTCCACCACCGTCACCTCGGCTGCGTGCCTGGCGATCGCGCCGGCAACTTCCAACCCCAGCAGCCCACCGCCGATGCACACCACCCGGGCATGCCTGCGGCACACGTCCAGGATGCAGTCCGCATCGTGGATGGTGCGTACGGTCTGTACGCCGGCCAGTTCCGCGCCTGGGATGGGCGGGACGAAAGGATGCGCGCCGGCAGCCAGGATGAGCACGTCGTAGCCCAGCCTGCTCCCATCCGAAAGCAGCAGGGTCTTCTCCTCAGGAAAAATGTCCGCCGCGGTGCTGTTCAGGCGCAAGTCCACATGGTTTTCAGGGTACCAGGCGGGGATGTGCAGGTCCAGGCTTTCGGCTTCCACCTCGCCGGCCAGGTAGCGGGTGAGGTTCATGCGGAAGTAAGGCAGGCTGTCCTCGTTGGAAACCAGGGTGATGGCTGCATCCGGGTCGCTGGTGTGGATGGCTTCTGCAGCGCTTACGCCGGCGATGCCCGCTCCGACTATGACATATTTTTTAGGTGTGATGGTGGTCATAGAACTCCTCATTTATGGTTCAGACAAAACACTGTTGCGTTCGAGTTTACTACCGGGCGGGAGAGAATCCAATCCTCACCCCTCTACAAAAACTGCAAAAAAAAGGTCTGCAGTCCGCACTTCACCACCCCGCCCTACTCGTACCTAAACCGCCAGATGCCCACCAGGAAAAAAACCAGCGCAAAGCTGAACAGCACCAGCATCTCCAGCAGCACGCCCTCAGGCCCCTGCCCGCGCAGGGCGATATCCAGCATGCCCTGCATCGTCCAGGTGGTGGGCAGCACCCGCACCACGTTTTGCACCGCCTGCGGAAAGAGCTCCAGCGGATACCAGCAGCCGCCCAGCATGGCCATCACCATCCCCACCAAAATGCTCAGCCCATTCGCCTGCGACTCGGTCTTGACCAACGTGCCCAGCATGGTGCCCAGGGCGGCCGCTGCCAACGTGGACGAGACCAGCATCATCCCGATCGCCAGGACAGAATTGCCCCAGTTGACGTGCAGCACAAATCTCCCGAAAGCCACCAGGATGGTCATCTGCAGCAGGGCGGTCAGCACCATGCCAATGACCGTGGCACCCAGGTAAACCGCCCGGTTGGTGGGGCTGGTGAGCAGGCGCCGCAGCGTGCCGATTTGGCGCTCATAGGCCAGCATGGCGGAAAGCCCGATAAGCGGGATAAACACCCAGGTGATCATCTGCCCGACGGAACTGTTGGTGTTCGGGTCATAGTCGATTTTGTCGGGCACCTCCGCCGCCGTTTCCTGTACGCGGTCAGGCGCAGTCTGCAGTGCCGTTTGGGCTGCAGTAAGGGCTTGGGCAAACCAGGCACTGCGCTCTGCCTCCCCCTCAAAACCGACCAAATCCTCAGCCTGTTCCGCGCTGAAGCTGGCGATCTGCACTGCGCTGCTCACCTCTCCGAGGGCGGTCTGCACGCCCTGCTGCACCACCAGGGCGTTGGTGCTGCCGGCAAGCTGGCGCAGTTCGATGCTTTGCACGTCTTTACCGAGGGCGTCCCAGTCCAGACCAGCTGGCAGCAGCAGCACAGCGGCAACGTTGCGTTCGTCCAGGTCCTCCAGCGCTTGCTGCCTTTCCTTAAGCATCGGGCGGACCGAAGTGGAGGCATTCAGGGTCTCGATCAGGCTGGCGGAAAGGCTGGTCTGGGCTTCATCGACCACGTAGAAACCCACACGGCTGTCCGTGGGTCCGCCGGTGCCCCCGCCGATGATGAAGCTGAAAAAGATGGGCAGGATCAGGAAAAAGAGCCATTCGATCGGGTTGGAAAAGCGGATGCGCAGGTCTTTTAAGATGATAGCGATCATTTTTTGCATCGTGAAACCCTCACTTTCCGGCTAAACCGCGCCGGCGCATCCAGATGGAAGCCGCAGCAAACAGGATGCTTCCCATCAGCACCAGCGCCAGGAGCGGCTCGCCAATGCTGCCCAGCGTTCCGCCGCCTGCCAGGGTGGTGAAGCCCTGCAGCCCCCAGGCGTTGGGGGTAATCTTGCCGAGGGTCGAAATCCACCTGGGCAGCAGGCTCATATCAAAGAAGCTGCCCCCCAGCAAGCCAAAAATCAGCATGATCACGGACCCGAAGTTGGCAACCTGCGCCGGCGTCTTGACCAGGGTCGCAATCAATAAACCCCAACCGCTGGCGGCAAAGGCGGCTGCCAAAATCAGCAGTGCCACGCCCAATGGCTCGCCCCAGCCAAGCCGGAAAAGCAGGCTGGTGCCGCCTATCAGGATCGTCAGCTGGGCGACGGCGGTCAGGAATATTCCCAACACCTTGCCGCCCAAAATCTGTGCGGTTGCGGTGGGGGTTTGCAGCATGCGCGGCAGGGTGCCCTCCCGGTTTTCTGCCAGGAGCGAACGCCCGCCGTAGGTGACGGCAAACATCAGGAACATCAGCGCCATCCCGGGGGCAAAGTACATCAGCAAGTCAAACTTGACCGCTGCCCCGCTGGCGGTGACCGTCTGCAGCTGGATGGGCTGCGCCTGCCCGGACTGCTGCCCAAGCTGGGTGCCCAAAGCCTCGCCCAGTTGGGCTGCCAGTTCGGGCGTGAGTTTGCCTGTTTGGGCGATCTGTCCCAGGGTAACCTCCGCGCCAATCCTGCCCACTTCCACCTGGTTCAGGAACGCATCCAGGACGGAACGTAGA
>CAYVWM010000081.1:0-750 GCA_964455505.1 uncultured Anaerolineaceae bacterium | reverse complement strand
GCGCTGGTGGGGGCGTTGGGGTTGGCAATGAAGGCAATCTGGACCTTTTCCCCGCTGGTGCTGCCGTTTGGGCCCGGGATGATGGATGCGCTGAAACCCGGCGGCACGATGATGGCGGCCGATACCTGGTCTGCTTCTACCAGCCGGCGGGCTTCATCCGGCGCAGAGGCGAAAGTAGGTTCGACCAGGTCGGCAAGCGCATCGGAGGCAAACAGCGCTTCCAGCGCCTTGCCGAGTTCGCCTTCGTCCTGGATAACGATTGCCGTTGGAATGCTGCTGATGCCGGCGTTGGTGTTTCCGGAAAAGCGCCCGGTGATGGCGCCCATGCCGAGGGTGATCAGGAAGGGCGCCAGCAGCATCATGATCAGGGCTGCCGGGTCGCGAAAGATCAGTTTGAGGTCCTTGAGGGCAATGATGAGCAATTTTCGCATCGGGTACCTCTTAATCGCGCAGGGCGCGCCCGGTGAGGTGCAGAAACACCGCTTCGAGGTTCGGTTCGCGGATGTCCATCGAGTAGATTTTTATCCCCGCTGCTTCGGCAGTGCGGATAGCCGGGGCGATCAGTTCTTGCGCCGAGGGGGTTACGATGGAAATCTCGTGGTCGATGGCGTCTGCGCGGCGCACTCCCTCCAACGTCTGCAGGCGGTCCACCAGGGGCTGTGGGTCCTCATTTTCGGGGATGTGCAGCACCAGCGTGTCGGTTTCGTCCACCTGGCGGGTGAGTTCTTCCTGGGTGCCCAGGGCGATCAG
>CAYVWM010000080.1:0-10166 GCA_964455505.1 uncultured Anaerolineaceae bacterium | reverse complement strand
AAATATCCTGACTTTTGGCCATCTTGATGGAGATAGAACTGAATTCCGTCAAAAACCGTGAACAGCAGCGTTTTTCAATTCCACAAGCTCCTAATCCAGAGAGAGCTTTAGCAACGTCTCTGGGGCCAACTTGCCTCACTTCCAAACGAACATCTCTGTAGATGCTAGAGATATCTCTCAAGAAAGCTTTTATATCAAAACCAGAATCAGATTCGTAATTAAGATATAAAGTTAATCGCGATGAGTCAAAAGAATACTCTGTAGCCAGTGCTTTTACCCCTTGGTAACGCGAGTTTTTTAAGAAATCTTGCAGCTGTACCAATGCTTCTTCTTCACTCTGAGAAGTTAATTCCTTAAGCATAAGGTCTTTTGAGGTTGCAACACGTTCAATGGGTTGAATGCCATCGGTAACAAAAGGTTTCTGAACGTTTAATTGCATTACCCTCCCAAGCTGCTTGCCTCTGGAGGTGCTTACAAGTACGTAGGAACCAACCCGTAACTCTTCTTCTAATGGTGCAGAGAAATGGTAAATTTTCCCAACAGGGGTAAATTGAACGCCAATTATCGATTGTTCTGACATAACAAAAGAATTATATCATCCGATATTTTGCTGCTTATATGTCTGTTTGCTTGTTTCAGCGGCAATTCTTCGCGCAATTTGTTTTAGTTCTACAGCAACCGGGTTGTCTTTATCAGTCTTTATGATGGGCAGTCCACCGTCACCACTTTTTCCTACCGCGGGATCAAGCGGAATCTGACCTAATAAAGGAACTCCCGTCTTGGTCGCTAACAAGGAACCTCCACCCTCGCCAAAAACAGCCATCCTGGAATTGTCAGGCATAAGCATGTAGGACATGTTTTCAACTATCCCAAGAACCGGCACTTCCAGTTTTTCAAACATACTTACTGCACGATATGCATCATCAACTGCTACAGCCTGGGGTGTGGTGACAACAACCGCTCCGCTGATCGGCAACGATTGTGAAAGTGAAAGCTGAACATCCCCCGTTCCAGGTGGAAGATCGACAACTAAATAATCGAGTTCACCCCAATCAAAATCAGTGAGGAATTGTTTTATCGCAGAATGCAGCAGCGGACCTCGCCAAATCAGGGGTTGTCCGTCCTGAACTACAAATCCAATGGAGACAATCTTGACATCATAGGCTTCAGCAGGTTTAATTTTCTTGCCTTCATTATTACCCGGTAGACTATCCACGCCAAGCATCCTTGGGATGTTTGGTCCATAAATATCAGCATCCAATAACCCTACTTTTGCTCCGTCTTCTGCAAGACTGAGGGCTAAGTTTGCAGCCACTGTGCTTTTGCCAACACCACCCTTACCTGAACCGACAGCAATAACGTGTTTGATTTGGTTGTCAGCAATGAAAACAGATTTTGGATTCTGAACACGGGATTTAAAGGCAATTGCAACTTCACTTGCGCCGGTCATCATCGTCACCGCACGGCGGGCATCGCGTTCAAGTTGTGCTTTTAACGGACAGGCAGGTGTGGTTAGCACAATTGAAAAACTTACTTTTTTTTCTTCTACAACCAGATCATCTATCATGTTAAGGCTGACAAGATCACGATTTAAATCGGGATCCATCACAGTTGAAAGCGCTTTTAGGACATCATCTTTTGTAATCAAGGCAACTCCAATATATTATTTTCCATTAGTTTACCCTTCTGGTCAAAAATGGGCAACTTTTCATCTTGTACGGTTATTCGACAGTTACTGATTTAGCGAGATTTCTGGGCTGATCGACATCCAAACCCAGTTGTGTGGCAATGTGATAAGCAAATAGCTGCAGAGGGATTACGCTGACAACTGGATTAAGCAGCCACGGAGTCTCGGGTATCCACATAACCTCATCTGCCAAAGATGAGATCAGATCGTCTCCATCTGTTGCAACCGCAATAACGTCGCCACCGCGTGCTTTCGCTTGCTCAACCTGGCTGATCATTTTTTCATACCAGGCGTCCTTGGGAGTGATAACCACCACTGGCATGTTCTTATCTACTAAAGCGATTGGACCGTGTTTCATTTCGCCTGCCGGATATCCTTCTGCATGGATATACGAAATCTCTTTTAATTTCAGAGCTCCTTCATATGCAATAGGCATGTTGATACCCCTGCCCAGGTACAAAGTGCTTTGAATCATCTTGTATCTTTCCGCAATGCGCACAATATCTTTTTCGCGTTCCAATGCTTTGCCCACAAGAGAGGGAACCTGGATCAAATCTCTGACGAGTTCAACCCTCTTCTCCTCAGGAAGTAAACCAAGTAAATCTGTCAGGTAAACAGCAAGCATGTAGAGATCCATAATTGGAGCAGTAAATGCTTTTGTAGAAGCTACACCTATTTCCGGTCCTACCTGCATCGAGATGTTCCCATCAGCCATCCGCATAGCCTGGGTTCCAATAGCGTTGACGATGCTCCAGATCGTTGCCCCTTTTCGTCTTCCTTCTTCCATCGCAGCCAGCGTGTCAGCGGTTTCTCCAGATTGGGAAATTGCCAATACTACCGTATTTTCATCAACTATTGGATCGATGTACCTGAATTCTGATGCCACCATGACTTCAACCGGAATGCGAGTGAGGTGTTCGATGATTGTCTTACCAATCAGTCCAGCATGTTGGGCCGTACCGCATGCTGTAATGAATATTTTCTCGATCTTTTTTGCCTTTTCAGCATCCAGGTTTAAATCGGGCAAATTTACCCTATATGTATCAAAATCAATTCTGCCAACAAGCGTATCGGATAACGCCCGAACCTGTTCGTGGATTTCTTTTTGCATAAAATGACGGTATTTTCCTTTTTCAGCAGATACCGGATCCCACGGAATGTGGTGAATTTCCCCTTTAACCGGAGTACCATTCAAGGTTTCGATAGTACACTGGTCCTTAGTGATCACAGCCAACTGCCCGGAATCAAGAAATTGAATTTGCCTGGTATGCTCTACGATCGCAGGTAGGTCACTGGCAATGTACATCTCCTGGTTACCAATTCCAATTGCAACGCCACCGGCATTTCCAAGTCTGGCAGTGATAAGACGATCCGGTTCTCTGGAAGACATCACAACGATACCATGGGCACCCTTTAGTTTTTTCAAAGCTTCCCGTACTGCAGTATACATATCCTGATGAATGGAATAATACCGTTCAATAAGATGGACAATTGTCTCAGTATCTGTTTCAGAATTAAAAGACACCCCATCTTCGGTTAACTCTTGCCGAAGGTTGAGATAGTTTTCCACAATGCCGTTATGGACGATAACAAATTCTCCTGTACCGCCAATGTGAGGATGCGCATTTTGTTGGTTAGGAACTCCGTGTGTTGCCCAGCGTGTGTGACCTATACCAATCTTTCCATGAATTGGATCGTTCTGGATAAGGTTTTCAAGTTTTTGAATTTTCCCTGCATCGCGTCGGATAGCAATTTTGCCGTCCTGGACAACTGCAATTCCGGCTGAATCGTAACCACGATATTCAAGTTTTTTCAGCCCATTCAGGATAATTGGGGTGGCATCCTTTTCACCAATATAAGCAACTATTCCACACATCAGTCGGTTCCTTTACAAATAGTCAATGCCTCGACGTAGATCGAAGTATTAAACAATAGATTTTTCAGACACGGGAAATCAGATAAACACTATCTAGGGGGCATCCGCCGATCTTTCGATTTTCCCAAAGGAATTTGGTTAACCTTTTCTTGCAAAAAGGAACCCCCGACCTCGTCACTTGATAGCAATCAAGCCTGGCGCTATTTTCCTGTGTGGCAAACATTATACTTTATACGGATGATTTTCTCCAAAGTGTTTGTGATACAAACGTCGGTAGTCTTCGATCGTATCAATATCCTCTGCCATGTCATCGTCCAACCAGGTAACATAACTGATTGGAAATTGAGAGAATACAGTTCTTCCTCCCATTTCACCTTTGAGTTGTCTTAGCGCGTCAAATGCTTCTTTGGGAAAGAAAACTGGGTTAGCTTTCCTATCCGCAATGATTGGCAAGATTACATTCTTTTTCTTAATTGCCTCCTCCATTACAGCGCGCACCAGGTTGACACTGATTTGCGGTTGATCTACGAGCAGGAAAACCGCCCCTAAAACTTCTTCCGGTAATGCATCAATACCTTTAATTATTGAGGTTGATTGACCTTCTACCCATTGTTTATTGATTTGTATTCGAACCCTATCCTCATCGATAGTTTTGGTAATCTCTGCTGCATTTGCCCCTAAAACAACTATTACTGGGTCCAAGCCAGCCAGTAGAGCAGTTTCTATGCATTGACCTACTACATTCTTTTTCCCCCAGGGCAGTAACTGCTTGGGTGATCCCAAACGGAGGGAAGCCCCAGCAGCCAAAACAATACCGCCTATTTTTCTAGTATTCATCAATGTTTTGGACACTCTTCTAAATTGTAAACTCAGAACTTCTTGAGGCTTTTTAAGACGCGTTCAGCGGTTAGTGGGAAGCTGGAGAAAAACACACCAGTTGCATCCCAAACCGCATCGAGTACCGCGGGGGCAAAAGGCAGATAAGGCATCTCTCCCATCCCGCGAGCTCCATAAGGTCCAAGAGGGTCAGGAATCTCAAGAATCAAACTTTCAACGCTATCAGGAATATCCATGACTGTGGGAATCATATAGGTGGAGAGTTCTTTGGTTACAGTCATACAGTTTTTAGTTACAAAATTTTCCATAAGGGTATATCCTGCAGCCTGGACAACAGCTCCTTCAATCTGTCCTTCGACCTGGGTAGGATTGATTGCTTTGCCAACGTCATCTGCACAGATTACTTTCTTGAGCCGAATCTGACCAGTGTCGATGTTTACTTCTGCTAAAACAGCTTCAGCGGCATATCCATAAGAAAAGTTGGGGTAACAATGCCCGTCAATAATATTCATCGGCGTGGTCGCCGGAGGTCGATAGACATAATCACCTACTGCAGGCCGGTCTCCAGCTTCCCATCGCTCTAAAGCGATAGCTGCTGCGCCTTTGATGGAATTGCCAGCCATGAAGGTCATCCGCGAGGCAGAAACGCTTCCTGAATTTCTTGAAGTACCGGTATCCGACAATTGCATCTCCATTTTTTCAAGAGGAACCCCCAGAGCCTCAGCTGCAAATTGCTTAAATACAGTATGGGAACCTTGACCGACTTCCGCTCCAGCATGGAAAAGTTCGGCTCTCTCTATCTCCTTCTCTCCATGTAAGACAATCGTAGCGCCACAGTTTTCGGGTGCACCGTATGAAAACCCGATATTCTTATATCCCGATGCAAAACCCAAGCCATAGCGAATATTATCCTTTTCATTTCTTGGAAGCTCTGGCTTTTTCCAACCCTCAGCAGTTTCTTTCCAGCCGGCTTGCAAAGCACAGATTCGTGTTACCTCCCTGATACTTACGCCTTTTGGAATTGCCTCTCCCATTGACTGAATTGAGCCTTCCTTGAAAAGATTGCGCATGCGCAGTTCTACTGGGTCCATATTAAGTGCTTCGGCAAGGCGGGCAACCTGCATCTCCGCCATAAAAGCAGCCTGTGGACCGCCAAAGCCCCGAAAAGCCCCTGCGGGAATTTGATTGGTATATACTACGTAGGCATCCACGCTTACATTAGGAATTTCATACGGACCACTTGCAAGTAATGTGGCGTTTCCCAGTACTTTTGTGGAAGTATAAGCATACGCGCCGCCATCTGCATAAATTTCACATTGCGCTGCCAATATTTTCCCGCTCGAATCAGCTCCCCACTTTGCTTTCATCTTGTAGGCATGGCGTTTAAAGTGACCAATAATCGATTCTTCCCTAGACCAAACAATTTTTACCGGTCGATTGATGCCCATTTGCTGCAATTTCATAACAGCCAGAGCAAGAACAATCTGAACAGACATATCTTCACGCCCGCCAAAAGCACCACCAATAGCTGGATAAATAACACGCACTTTGTCTGGAGGTAAGTTCAGGGCATGATAAATCTGTTCCTGGTCTTCGTGCGCCCACTGTCCAGCAACGATAACCGTTATTCTTCCCTCCTCATCCATGTAGGCAACCCCAGCCTCGGGTTGTAAAAATGCGTGTTCCTGCACAGGAGTTTCGTATTCTCCTTCAACAATCACATCACAAGCTTTAAAAGCTTCGGTTGTATTTCCGTGCCGTACAACATTGTGGTGGAAAATATTTGAATTGAGCTCGGGGTGAATTATGAACGCATCATCCGAAAGCGCTTCTTCCAGGTTTGTTACCAACGGCAGATCATCGTACTCAACCTTAATGAGTTTAATGGCTTCAGTGGCTATCTTCTGAGACTCAGCGATCACGACTGCCACCTGGTCTCCTTCAAACCTGACACGATCAGCAAATTCCTTATTTGAACCTGGTCCGCAGAGAACGGGTTGGTCCATAATGGAAAGTCCGTACTCGTTGTTTGGCACATCTTTTGCTGTTAAAACAGTAATTACACCTGGATATGCGAGTGCTGCATCTAAATTAATAGAACGAATAATGGCATGCGGCCTGTGAGCAAAGAGTATTTTCAGCCATAATTGATCTGAGAAGTGAAAATCTCCTGGATACTTTGCTTTTCCAGTAACTTTCTGTTGAGCATCTATACGTTTTATGGAATCTCCAACAATATTCATTCTCACCTCTCCATCTTCAGGCTGGCCGCTTCAATCGCTTCGACTATTTTATAGTAACCTGTGCACCGACATAAATTTCCGGAAATACCTCTCAAAATGGTTTCGTGATCGGGTGCAGGAATCTCTTGCAAGAGTTTTACAGCAGACATGACGAATCCGGGCGTGCAATACCCGCATTGAACTGCACTGTGATCGATAAACGCTTGTTGGACTGGGTGTAGTTCTCCATCCCTGGATATTCCCTCAATGGTTGTGATGGAAGCGTTGTGAGCCCTTGGTGCCGGGACGATGCAACTCACCACAGCTTTCCCATCCATGAAGAGCGTGCACGCTCCACATTCACCTTCCTCACACCCAATTTTTGTGCCCATTAACCCAATTTTTTCTCGGAGCATATTAGCAAGGGTGAGGTCACTCGCATTATCGAGTACATATTCTTGACCGTTAATCCTGGTCCTTATGTTGTGCCCATCCCAATCCTTTGCCGGGTCTGAAGTGTGCCCCTCATGGGTGTCCAAGGTCGGGTAAGAGACCGGAAGTTTATCCTTGCCACTCCCATCCCATATTTCAGATAATCCTTCGGTTACCAATTGTCCCAACATATATCTTCGATATTCATCCGAGGCCCGGACATCTGAAATTGGTTTAGCAGCTTGAGCAGCTAAACTGCTGGCTTCTCCAATAATTGATTTGTCAAGTCTTTTTCCGACAAGGAACGCTTCGGCATTTTCTGCGTGGATAACAGTAGGGGCAACCGAACCTAAAGTGATTGTTGCGTCACAAATCACTTGGTTTTTAAATTTCAACAAAACGCAGCAGTTCAAGACGGAAATGGCTTGCGCGCGCCGTAAAGCAGATTTTTTAAATACTCCGACTGCATTAACGCCTAATTCCGGTATAACAATTTCCTTCAAAAACTCATCAGGTTTAAGTACAGTCCTGCGAATTCCAGTATAAAAATTTTCCAGCAAAACGAGCCGTTCTGCAGACGCTGAAGCCAACAAAACGGATGCACCCATAGCCAACAGTGCAGGTATGGTGTCATTTGCTGGTGAACCTGTTACAACATTTCCAACAACTGTCCCCATGTTGCGAATTTGGGGTGTGGCCACCCAGGAACAAGCTTGGTATAAAGGTGCAGCAAATTCCCTGAGCAGCGAAGATCGCAGTACGTCATTGTGGGTAACCAAAGCCTCCACATGGATAAGTCCATCCTCATCTCGCCAGATTCTGTCCAGACCCTGCATCCGTGAGATATCCAAAAGCGTATCCACATCTTCTCGCTTACCGTTGCGAATTTCGATCATTAAATCCGTGCCACCGGATATGATCTTTGTGTGCCCATCATTTTCTGCCAGATACTTTAAAAGTTGTTCTTCAGTTTCAACTATTTTGTAATGCTTCCACATAATCGCTCCGATCTCGATGTTCAGGGCTTGCTGACCTTGAATTTTTTATTTGAATAATTTCTGCAATAATGCTTATCGCTATTTCATCCGGCGTTTCAGCTTGAATATCAATGCCGATTGGGCTTCTAATGCTCTTAAGTGCTTCTTCTGCCACACCCTTGGCCACGAGCCCTTGCAGCGTCTTCTCCCAACGATATCGGGACCCAATTACACCAACATAGGCAGGTGAACGCTCCAATATTCCTGGTATCCCTTCAATGTCTTCCTCACTTGACTTGGTAACCATTACCACGTAAGTGTGTTGGTCTATTACCAATTTGTGAGGAATTTCAATCGCGTTGATATTAAGAATTTGATCTACGCCTGGAAAAAATTCAGGATTTAGCAACTCTGGTCTGCTGTCGCATACAGCAACGCGATAATTCAATGCTTTTGCAAATTTTGCTACATTACGCCCAATATGCCCAGCACCCACAACTAATATGAGAGGTTTGCTCAGTTGCGGTTCCATATAGAGCCACATCTTGCCTTTGCAGAAATTTTCCTTTTCAACATCTTTGGAGTCAAAGGTGTATTCAAGAACTTGGGGTTTCTGACTTCGGATCGCTTCAAGCGCTGCCGAGATGACAATCGCTTCAACCTCGCCACCCCCAACTGACCCCACCGTTCGTCCGTCAGGATACACGATCATTTTGCTGCCAGCATGCCTTGGGACTGAACCATGAGTTTTTATGACTATGCACAAACAAGTAGTATTACCAGCACATTTTTCCTGATTGAGCAAATTTAAAATTTCTTCCATTAAGCCTCAAGCAGTGACAATACAATCGGGAGAAGTTGTTTTTTTCTGGAAACCACACCTTCTGCATACCGGGTTCCATCGGGTAATGGCCGATATGGTAATTCATCCAATGCGGGTGGAGCATCGACGAAAAGCAAACGGCTCGAACCTTCAACCACGTCTGTAACCATCAAACCGGCAAAATCCAATCCTCGCTTGTTCTGTAAATCCTTGAGCGCAGTCTCCAATTTTCCGATGTAATCGCTGATCTCGTAGATATCCGATGTCTCTGCCTGGGCAATAGCAAACTTGTATTCGGCAGTTTCATAGATTTTCATGTCTGTGGTCACTACAGCCTCAGGGTCTTGAGTGATCAGCCCAGCACCTGCCTGAATAACCTTTCCTCCATAGCTCTGGATATTCTCATTTTCTAACGGGGAACCAGGCACAAACGCCCACCTTGCCAGTCTTTCACCTGCCAATTTATCGCGATCTGTAGTTGTCGGGGAGGAAAATATCAAGGTGTCCGAAAGCAAGCCCGCAAGTAAAAGGCCAGCAATTTCTGGGGGTGCACTCAAACCCGCTTCTTCTGTTTGTTCTGAGACCAAAGTTGATGTACTCCCAACGATGTCTACTGTAAATTTGATAGGGTGATGCGTGGATTGATTTCCCAGTCTATGATGGTCCAGTATCTCCAACAGCTCCGCTTCTTCCAGCGAAGCAATAGACTGTTGAGGTTCATTGTGGTCCACAAGCACCACTTTTATCCTTGGCGGATTCAACAAATCCCTCTGCCTGACCACACCTAAATACCGTTTGTTCTCATCGAGAACCCAATATTCGTTTTGTTCAGCCCGCAAAAGCCTGTTGATCACATCCTTTATGCGAGTTCCAATCTGAAATTTGGGGATATCGGTTTTCGCTGCTTCTCTACAAGGAATATCCAGGAGTTCAGCCAGGGTCATGTCCCGATATTTCGGGTGTGGACCCATAATAACTCTAAGAAAATCAAATAGGCTCTGCCCAGTGACAATTCCGTAAGGAGTTCCGTCAGGATTAACAACAGGGGCAATACCGCCCGTTCTTGATAGGATCGTCCAAGCTTCGTTCAGCGACTTTTCAGGACTGACAACATCAAGCCTTCTCATCACAGATTCAAATCTGGCTGAAGCGTCGGTTAAAAGAATGGGGGGGTCCAATCCAAGCAATTTCAAGACAAAGGCAGTCTGCCGATTAATTGCACCCGCTCTGGCTGCTACAGTGTTAACTCCATCTCTCTCACTGAGCAGCCAAGCATAACCTACAGCTGATGCAATTGAGTCGGTATCTGGAT
>CAYVWM010000079.1:0-10253 GCA_964455505.1 uncultured Anaerolineaceae bacterium | reverse complement strand
TCCCCGTGCTTGGCCCAACTGGATTGGTCCCCGCGAAATTGCTGTAATAATTTTCACCGAACCAGTCGCTGACAAATTCCATCACATTGCCTGCCATGTCATGCACACCGTAAGGGCTAACTCCCCATGGGTAACTGCCCACAGGCATCGTATCCCCAACACAACTCCCATTGTTTTCCTCATCGAAATAATTCGCACGAGAGCAGGTAGGTTCTTGATTACCCCAGGGATATTGACGCCCATCTGTACCCCGAGCCGCTTTTTCCCACTCGGCTTCAGTCGGCAGACGTTTGCCTGCCCATTCGCAATAGGTTTTTGCGTCTTCCCAATCCACATACACTACCGGGTAGTTTGCAAAGGCTGGATTTCCATAATAATAAGAGTGCGTTTTTGAGTTTGTTTGATGAGGTAAATCGCAGACATCATCAGCAACGCACTTCGCATATTGGGCATTGGTTACTTCGTATGTATCAATGTAAAAGCTGTCCAGCCAGACAGCGTGATACGGGGTTTCATTTTCGTCTCCCAGACTACTCCCCATAGAAAAGCTTCCTTCTGGAATTAATGTTAGTGATGCCCTATCGTTTGACCGGGACCCGACAATAGATGCGGTGGATAAAATGCCTCGAATCAGACTGAAACCAATCAAACCAACCAGCAAACCGATCAAAGCCAAAAGACCCCAGCGAGATACGCCGACAAGTTTTGTCCTCTTTTCTCGAGCAGGTAATACCACACCACCTTCTTTGGAAAGGCTAACAGCATCCCCTCCATGCATTTGAGCATCTTTTATCTTAGCCTTTTCCGGATCTTTTTCTGGCGTTGTGAGGGTTTTCTCAACCAAATTATCAATCGACCCACTTTGGTCATCACTTTCCATCAAACCGTCAGAGCGAGGAACTGCATCCTGTGGGTTAGAAGAAAGGTCAAGGTTTACCATTTTTTCAGCGGACCTGAGGGGTGAGTCATTTCTTTTGATGCTGTCGTTTTGCTCGTCAATATTTGATCTGTCAGTAACTACATTTTCATCAGAAGTGACCTCTTGATACTTATCAGGGGCTTCTTCCGCACCAGTGATTACTTTTATATTATCCGATGGTATGTCTCTCCATTTTTTAGAGCCATCAGAAACAACATTCGCCAGAGCTTCTGCCATTGCTTTAGTGGAGGGAAAGCGTTCCTCTGGATTTTGCTTCAGTGCTTTTTGAATCAAACCTAAGTATTTTTGCGGCATGTCAGGAGAAAATATTGGGCCTTTAAAGATATGGCGGGTCATAATATCCGCAAAATTATCTCCCTTAAAGAGAATCTGCCCAGTAATCATTTCGTACAGGATACAGCCCAGGCTGTAAATATCTGTCGCTGCAGTTGTGTTCTCTCCATGCCAGATTTCTGGTGCCATATAGGCAGGTGTGCCTACCATGGCACCTGATGCGCTCAAGCTTGCGCCTTCACCAGCATTTACAGTCTTAGCAAGACCCATATCGCTCACGCAAGCATTTCCATTGGCGTCAAACAAGATGTTGTCGGGCTTCAGATCACGGTGGACAATTCGGTTATCATGGGCGTGGCCCAAGCCAGCGCAAACCTGTTGGAATATTTGCATTGCCTGGGCACCTTCCATCGGTCCGTTTTTTTCCAACCTGTCCTTAAGCGAACCTCCTATGAGCAGCTTCATGACCATATAATAATGACCGTCGATCTCGCCAATATCATATACAGGAACCAGGTTCGGATGATCCATTCTGGCTTCCAATCGCGCTTCACGCTGAAAGCGTTCCAGGAATGTGTTATCAGAAAACAGCATTGGATGAAGGACTTTGATCGCTCTGTCCACATCGAGAAGGGAGTCGTGTGCTTGGTATACTATCCCAAACCCACCTCTGCCCAACTCCCGGATCAGTTCGTATCTACCAAATTGCATGTTTTGCTTACCTTTTTACGCTTCGCTTTTTTATTTTTTTAATCAGATGAGGCACAGCGGAAACCAATACCCGGACCAAAACTGGGTCTCGCGTAGCGGTCGGGTGTCCGCAGCCCAAACCAGGTGGTATAAAATGCGCCGCCCCGCAAAACGTGATACATCCCCGTGCTTGGCCCAACTGGATTGGTCCCCGCGAAATTGCTGTAATAATTTTCTTCAAACCAGTCGCTGACAAATTCCATCACATTGCCAGCCATATCATACACCCCGTACGGACTGACGCCCAGGGGATAACTGCCCACAGGGGTGGTATCCCCAACACAAGCAAGCCCAGCCACGTCATCGTAGTGGTTGGCAAGGCTGCAGGTGGGTTTGAAGTTACCCCAGGGATAAAGGAGGCTGTCTGCACCGCGGGCTGCCTTTTCCCATTCAGCTTCAGTGGGCAGGCGTTTATCCACCCAGGCGCAGTAGGTACTGGCATCCTGCCAGTCCACGTATATAACTGGGTAATTCAAAAAGCGTGTATTTCCATAATACGAATCCCTAGTAAATGACTCCTCACTATTGGGAGGTTGGCAAACCCCAGCCCGCACACAATTGGCGTACTGGGCATTGGTGACCTCATACTTATCAATGGTGAAGTCGTTTAACCAGACTTCGTGAACGGGTGCTTCGTTGGCATCTCCAGTTACATCCCCCATGAAGAAACTGCCCTCCGGAATATAGATCATTTCCACAGAATCGTTTGCACGTGAACCCGCAACAGACTTTGGGGTAACTACAGGTTCCCTTCCCAGGTTAGGAATAATGACAGCAAGCGCAGCCGCCAGCAAGACAATCATGGACCAGGGCAGCCATTTTGGCAAAGCAGATTTGCCAGCATTGGCAGTGCCAGACTCTACGGGCTGGCTAAGATCCTGCGCTTCTTCTCCGTCCTCCTTAGCCATCCACAACGAACCGTCAGGAAGTCGGTGCATTGGCTCAACACTTGGAGCTGTAACTGTCTCAGAATCCGGCTCCAATTCAACCCTGTCTTCCGGAAGAAAATGCGGCCATATCCGGTCCCGCTGCTGAGCGGCAGCCAGCAATGCCTGCGCCATTTCCTGAGCAGAGCTGAAGCGGTCTTCAGGCACAGGCTGGAGTGCCTTTTGAACCACAGGAACATATTTTTGAGGCAACACAGGGGAAAACTCCGGGCGCTTGATCAGGTGTTTGGTCATCACATCCGCATGGCTGGTCCCATGAAAGAGTACTTCGCTGGTGAGCATTTCGTAGAGGATGCATCCCAGGCTGTAGATGTCGGTTGCGGCAGTGGCAGTTTTCCCGCGCCAGATTTCAGGCGCCATGTAGGCCGGCGTGCCGACCATCCCCCCGGATACGCTCAGGCTGGCGCTGTTGCCGCTGGTCAGGCTCTTGGCAAAGCCCATATCGCTCACACAGGCGCTCCCATTATCATCAAACAGAATGTTGGCAGGTTTCAGGTCGCGGTGGACAATCTGATGGTCGTGGGCATAGGCCAAGCCTTCACAGATTTCAAGGAAAACTTTCAGAGTGTCCTGCTCGTTTAAACGTCCTTCTTTTTCAAGTCTGTCCTTGAGCGATCCGCCCGGAAGGTATTTCATCACCATGTAGAAGCGGCCTTCCGACTCGCCGGAATCATAGACTGGCGCCAGGTTGGGATGGTCCAGTTTGGCAGCCATGCGGGCTTCACGCCGGAAGCGGGTCAGAAAGGTGGCGTCAGCGACCAATACCGGGTGCAGTACCTTCAGCGCCCGGTCGATATCCAGAATGCTGTCGTGGGCCTGATACACCGTACCAAACCCACCCTTGCCCAGTTCTTTGATGATCTCGTATCTGTTGCCAAATTTCATCTGCTGCACCTGTCAATATTTTATCGAATGCTGTAAAGATTCTTTGCCATTTCTGCCATTGATCGCACACTTGAAAAGCGGCCTTCAGGTTCTTTATTAAGGGCTATTTGCATAATTTGTAAAAATTTACTTGGTAAATCATTAGAGTAAGAAGGGGTAAGCAATGTGTGCCTGGCCATCACATCCAGAATGTTATTTCCACAAAACAATACCTTACCGGTAAGCATTTCATAATATATGCAAGCTAAACTATAAACATCTGAAGCCGGAGAAGCATTTTTTCTCTCCCAAATTTCAGGTGCCATGTAGTACGGTGTTCCACTTATGCCACTTAATGAAGGTAATTCATCCGAGTCATTGTTTCCTAAATGTTTCGCAAACCCCATATCGTTAATTCGCGCACTCCCATGCTCATCAAAAAGGATATTGGCGGGTTTTAAGTCACGGTGAACAATCCCTTGCATGTGAAGATATTCCAGACCTGCACAGATTTCCAGGAGTTTACTTAGTGCCTCCCGTTCGTCCAGATGACCTTGCTTGGTAATTCTTTTCTTTAATGAGCCGCCAGGTAAGTATTTCATAACAATAAAATACTGACCTTCTATCTCGCCAGAATCGTATACAGGCACCAGGTTGGGATGATCTATGGAGGCTGCAATCCGAGCCTCGTGAATGAATCGGTTAATGAAGGTCTCATCCACAAGACCAACAGGACGAACAATCTTTAAGGCTCGTACGACATCCATTTTTGTATCAAGGACTTCATAAACGACGCCAAACCCACCTCTACCCAATTCTTTGACGATCTCAAAGCGTCCGAATTTTTTTGGAACTTTTCTAAAGAGATTGAACATTTCAGAAGAGTAATGTTTAGAAATAGTTACACTCTCTACTGCCTCTCTCATTTTCCGGACACTGGCAAAGCGCTTTTCCTGATCTTGATCTATTGCCATTAAAATGATATTTTTAAAATCGCCATCTAATTTTTGTGAAATTTCAGGACCATAAACGACATGTTTCAACATTGCATCTGCAGGACTTGTTGCTCCAAAAAGCACTTGCCCTGTAAGCATTTCATAAAGAATACAGCCTAAATTGTAAATATCTGTAGCTACCGATAACTCCCCTCCACGCCAAATCTCAGGTGCCATGTAGGCAATATTGGCAAAATATTCTTGTGAACTCGCACTAATAGTACTATCTTTTCTCATGCACTTTGACAAATTCAAGAGGGTCAAGCAAGCAGTATCACTTTTATCGAAAAGCACCTTGGCAGGTACAGGATTTACTGGGAATATATTGTTCTTGTGAACAAACTCAAGCCCAGCACATATCTCGATAAAGGTTTTTCGCGCCTGATTCACCTCTAAGCCTCCGTTCTTAATCAGCTTTTCTCTTAGCGATCCTCCCGGCAAATACTTCATTACTATGAATAACCTGTTGTCAATTTCATCTAACTCATACAATGGAATCAGATTAGGATGGCGAAGTTCAAATACATTGATGAACTCCTTCAGTAAACACTCTCGGAATGATTTGTCGGCACATGCAACGGGATGAACAACTTTTACCGCCCGATCAATCTCCAAAATCGTATCGTGGGCTTGAAATACTGTTCCAAACCCACCGGCTCCTAATTCTTTGATTAACTCATAACGGCCAAGCCGCAACCGACTGTTTTTTGGGGGAACTGAAACTAAATTAATAAAATGATCAGATTCACTTAATGATTGCACAGCGTCGACTAATTCGTTTACTGTAGCGAAGCGCTCGTTTGAATCTTTTTTTAGGGCTCTTTGCAGAACTGGAAGCCATTTTTGGGGAAGATACGAGGAGAATTCGGGTGACACTCTCAATTGTTTCAATAATACTTCGGCGGGAGAATCACCTTTAAAAAGCACTTCACCCGTAAGCATTTCATACAAAATGCAGCCTACAGCATAAATATCGGTCGCAAATGTTGGAGTTGCGCCCCGCCATATCTCAGGTGCAATGTAGGCTGGTGTTCCAACAATTATTTCAGAAGCACTCAACCTGGTGTTGTTTTCGTCGGTCAAACTCTTAGCGAAACCTATGTCACTAATGCAAGCGGTTCCATATTCATCAAAAAGGATATTTGCTGGTTTCAAATCACCATGGACCACATGGTTGTTATGTGCGTATTGCAATCCAGCATAGAAATCTCGTAAAATTCTCAGAATTTCTTTCTCATTTAGCCCACCATTATTTTGAAGTCTGTCTGCAAGAGATCCTCCGGGAAAATATTTCATCACAACAAAAAATTGCCCTTCCACGATGCCAGTTTCATAAATTGGTACCAGGTTGGGATGTTCCATCAATAATTGCTGGTTTATCTCCTGTTCCAAACGATTACAGAAGTGCTTGTCTGCACTCAATTGTGGATAAACCAACTTCAATGCCCGATCGAGACCAAAAATTGTGTCGTGCGCCTGATATACCGTACCAAACCCACCTCGTCCCAATTCTCTGATGATCTCAAATCGTCCAAATTGCATTGCGATTTACCGTCCCGTAGTGCTCTACTTTACAATAAGGAAAGCCTGCGCTTTTCAGCAGCCTTTACCAGCCAACCTCTTCGGTCTCTGAGCCGGTCAGCCGGATCGCAGGCTTTCCTTTTATCTTTATTTACACGCCTTCAAATTTATGCCCGCAGTACGGACAGTGCTTGGCCTGCACGTCTATCTGTCTGCCGCAGGATACACACATCTTGTTCGCGAGCGCACTCTGCCCAGCTGTCTGACCTGCTGCCGGGTTAATGACCTGGGTTCCACCCGTTTGTCCGGGAACGATCACCACGGGCTGGTCTGGTTTTTCAGCAAAGGCTTTGGCGGTCTCGGTCATTTTATCCATGGCGTGCATAGCAGCTTCCTGGGCGCGCTGGTTGGCTTCGGTAACATCCTTTACGCGCTGGTCGGACAGGTGCTCCATTTTTGCCAGAACGTCCTTTTGGTCTCCTAGCAAGCGCTCATAAAGCTGAACCTCCCGCTGGCTAACCTTACCCTCGGCCACCGCCCGGAAGCGTTCCTGGAATGCCAGTGCCACCGCCGGGCTGTTTTCGGCAGCCATTGCCAGGATCTGGTCTTCGGTCATGCCCTTAAGCGCATCGGTGCGTTTAAGTTCAGCCAGGATGTGCCCCTGTTCTGCCGACGAGACAGCCACAAGTTGTTCAGTAGAGAATGTGCCCAGTTGCGCAAGTTTATCCAGCTCATACTGGCGTTCCGCGGCGCGGGTTTGTTCTGCCAGCTCGTGGCGCTGCTTCTCAGCTTCCAGCGTAATGTCCAGGTTGGTGCGCACACGGATCAATTCATCTTCCCGGGCAATCCGCCGCCGCTCTTCTTCGTCCAAACGTTCAAGTTCGTTGGTGTTCTTCAGGATGCGCAAGGCAAGCTCGGAATAGGCGGCCATATCCGCCCGATCCTGCTCATTGACCAAGCGGGTGGTTTCAATATCCAGGCGCAGTTTTTCTGATTCGATCTCAAATCCCTTGCGGGTTAGCGCCATCTGCTCATCAAACCATTTGCGCGCCTCGGCAATTTGATGGTCCGATATTTTGGTCTCGTCTGCCAGGGCATGGTCCAGTTTGGCATCGTCAAGGGTCTGTTCCATCTGCAGCATGGTAGTGTCGTAGGCATGCTGTTCCTTCAACTCGGCAATTTTGAGCTCAAAGCGCTGGGAAATATCCAGTTGGGCAAGTAAATGCTGGCGGGCGCGGTCGTGATCTTCTGCTTCTTCCTTCCAAAGGCGCAGTAGTTCATCGTGCTCCTTTTTGTCCAGGAGCTCCTTGCGGTCGATATCCCGCAGGAAGTATTCAAAGTCTTTTTCGGAGAGGACTTCGTCCATACGGTCGGAATTGACGGCATCCCGCATGCGTGCGTAGAGTGCTATCTTGCGTTCCTGGATCTCGAGCTTGCCTGTTTCTTCGGCAATGCCTACCAGGTCCATCTTGTGCTGGACGTCCACCAGGCGTGTGCGCCCTTCCACGTTGGCTTCTGCTTCTGTTACCTGCAGGGCATAATCACTCTTGATCCCGTTGACCCTGTCAATGACTTCAAGATTGAGGGAAACTGCCCGCACCTGTAAGAAGCGCAAGCCGCTGTGGGCAAAGGTGCGCCTGAGGGATTCATCGATCGCAAGCTCCAGCTTAGCCTTCAAGCTGAGGTCTTCGGCCAGTTCCTGGACCGTATGCATCCGCACCCAGTCGTCCACCACGCTTGCCACCTCCGGATAGAGGTACTGCTGCAAATCGTAAGCGGTGAAGCGTTCACGCCCCCGCAGCACGTTCACCAGGAATTTGCCGGGGTCGCCAACTTCTACCTGCAGCTTAACCGAAACGCCAATCCGCAGCGGGTCCTTACTGAAAATGCCTTCCAGCACATAATCCAGGTCGGTAGGGGTCACCCTTGCCAGCAGGATAGTCATTTGTTTGGGTAAACCCGACCGGAACACATCGCCAAAGCGCTGCATGAAAGAGTCCATCACGTACGAACCAGGCGGAACCAGCCCGCGGTTTGCACCGTTCTCAAGCAGCATGGCATTCGTACCCGCCTCCACATTCAAACCTTTCTTGAGGTGCTGCTCCAGGTCATCCACGTCCACCCGCACCGCAAAATCGTTATCACCGGTCACCCAGCGGTTCTGGCTGATGAGGGGCGCTGCGCTTTGGGAGAGGGACTGACCGCAGTTATGGCAAAAGACCGCGTCTCCAGGGTTTATTGCACCACAAGCGCCGCAGCGCTTTTCCCCGCCCTTCAGGGGTGTGGCACATTGCATGCAGTAGCTCGCATCGGGGCTGTTTTCTGCACCGCATTTCGGACATTTTTGTTTTCTTTGAAAGAACATCTTTTTCCTCCGAGTATTTGAATAATAAAAATCCAACAATCAATTATCGAGTTCCTGCGTGTGCAAAACCCGTTCTCTAACAGCATAACCTTTATATAATACGTCCAAATCTGACTCATAATCCTTCAGATCGACAAGTTCCAATGTGTTTTGGGCAAACTTGAGCTGCATCTTGTTCGCAGAATCGGTTAGCAGGGCAGCCTGGATCAGGAGTATCTCTTCGTTGTCCATAGCCGTGTTCCAGGTTTTCTCCGAGATGTCATAGGTTTCATTCAGGTAAGGCGGATTGCCAAAAAAGCCTGTCCTGATTTTGCTCTCAAAGTCCTGAAGTTTTTGCTCAACCCGGCGCATCTCGATCGCCAAGTCCATATTGCCGGCCTGGTAAACCCTTCCCCGCAGTTCGTTGAGGATATCACCCTGCAGCTTCATTTCCATAGCAGACTGGTCTTGCACCAGTCGGTTGACCTGGGCGCGGTCCTTGATGCGGTATTGATCGAGCCCGATGGCGTCCACATTGTCAATATCCTGTTCAAACAGCCGCTCCCAGTCTTTGAACAATGCCACCACGCTTTCCAATACGGCGCCCAGCGCAAAGAGCCAGATGGTGATATAAAACTCACTCTCACCAGCCCATTTCATGGTCTCTGAAGCGCGGCTGAGGAAATAACTGATGGCTGCTGCCAGGATCAACACAAAAGCAATCCAAAGCGCCCTGGGAACCCACCAGTTGGGTTTGTAGTGGCTGGAATTGCGGGTTTTCGCCAGGTCGAGTTCCTTCTTAACCAGCAGCGACCTTACCCTGAAGTTCTTCCCGGGTTGGTCATCATTTTTGATCCCTTCCAACCAGGCTTCAAGCAGGGCTGCACTTTCCGCTTCTGGCTTATCTTTTTCTTGTTTGATCAGGCGGGCTCTGCCGGGCAGATTGATCCCCTTACTTTTTAGTTTTTCAGCTACCGATGCAGTCCCCGCTGCCTGGTTGAGCTCATCCCGAAAAGATTGTTGGCGCAGCTGCTGTTCAAGCCCGGATACTTGCTGCAAAGCAGAAGGGCGGTCTTCCCGTTTCCAACACGTGATCAATTCAATCACATCCAGGCTTAATCCCTGGCTGTTCAGGCTGGGGTTGATGACTGCATAGGCTTTGGTGACCAACTCGGTGTCAATCAGTCCATCAACCAGGTCCTGGGCTGCGTAATCCCGGAAAAGCTTGGCAAAAGCCTGGAATATTTCGGGGGCATCCACCTGGTAGGTGCCCAGGGGAATTTCGCGGCGGGGTATGACCACTTCTGTAAAGAACTGCACGGGATCGCTGACTTTCAGCAAACACAACAGGCTCATGTCCAGAAGCACATCGTCAGCACTTACCAGGTTGGTGACATTGACCGTGGCATTAAACGGTGTTTTGGGGACGTATCCTGCCCAAAAACCCGCCCCATCGCCTTTGAAGCGGTCCAGGTCTGTCAACACCTGGTTTTCACCTGCGTTAAAAAAGGTGTGCTTGCCATTCCGAAACAGGGCGATACCCTGCCTGCCTGGTGGAATGTCGAGCTGTTTGCTCAGCCAGCCTTTGAGCTTGCTGGTAGGATAGGCTGCTGCCAGCT
>CAYVWM010000078.1:0-10263 GCA_964455505.1 uncultured Anaerolineaceae bacterium | reverse complement strand
GAGGTGTTGGCCAGCCTTGACAACACATCCCAGCGCCTGGCCTTCATGCAAGCAGATTCCAACCTGCAATCGCTGTTTTTGCCCTCAGGTATTGCTGCATACCAGTTGGAAGTGGTCAACGCCCAATCCGCCTACGATGAAGCCCTCGTCCGTCTCAATGCTTTCGATGCCGAAGCGGAAAACGAAAACGTGATTGCCAGTTTGAATGCCGCTGTGTTTGCAGCACAGGAAGCCGTGAGCGATGCAGAGACTAAATACAACAGTTATGCCAGCCGACCGGATGACGACCCTGAAAAAGCCCGGGCGGCTGCAGTCTTATCGGACGCCAAACTGAAATTGAAGGAGGCTGAAGCAAATCTGACACTGTTTGGCGATGAAGGCAGCGCAGCCGAAAAACAGACCGCTCTCGAAGCCAATCTGGCCATCGCCCTGATGCGTTTGGAAGAGGCGGAAAAAGCGCTGGAAATCCTCCAGTCCGGAGACCAAAAAGCCCTGGAACAATCCATATCCGCATCGGATGGGACTGCCTTATCCAAATTGAAAATGGACTATCTCGCTTACGAAAATGCGCGAACCGCCCTGCAAAACACAGAGTTGGTCGCTCCTTTTGATGGGGTTGTGGGCAGCCTGAACATCAGCACAGGCCAGACTGTGGGGTCAAATCCTGTAATCACGCTTACGTCTATGGACACACTCCTGGTGAAATTCTACCTGGATGAAAGCGATCTGAGCGGGCTCAAACCCGGCAACCGCACCGTCTACACCTTTAATGCCTACCCCGACCTGACCCTCGAGGGAGAGGTATTGGCCATTGAACCGTCCATCCAGAGTATTGAAGGCTCGCCTGTTGTTGTAGCCTGGGGATCCCTTCTGGAAGAACCACCTGTTAACTTACTGCCCGGCATGACCCTGGATGTGGAAGTTATCAACGCTGAGGCAATAGGTGCACTCATCATCCCGGTGCAGGCACTTCGTGAAATTACCGAAGATTCCTACGCTGTTTTCGTAATGCAGGCTGACGGAACGCTCAAACTCACGCCAGTGACGATCGGCTTGAGGGATTTTGCCAATGCAGAAGTCCTGAGCGGGCTTGAAGGCGGCGACATCGTCAGCACCGGTAACGTGGAAACCAAATGAGCATGAAACACGAAGCATCCAAACCATCAGATGGTTTGCTGATAGAAACCAAAGCCCTGACCAAGGTCTACGGTGAAGATGAAGCGGCACTTTTTGCGCTTGCCGAGGTTGACCTGAAAGTGAAACGGGGCGAGTTTGTGGCAATTATGGGGCATTCCGGTTCCGGCAAATCGACCCTTCTGAACATTCTGGGCTGCCTGGATAGACCAACCTCAGGTTCATACATGCTTGAAGGCCGCGATATCAGCCGGTTGAGCAAAAACGAACTGGCAAGAATCCGCAATCAGAAATTGGGTTTCATTTTCCAATCCTTTAACCTTCTGCCGCGCTTTACAGCCCTGGCCAACGTAATGCTGCCCATGCTCTACAACCCTACCGAGGATATTTCAAAGGCGGAAGCTGAGGCACTGGCCAAGGCTTCGCTTGAATCAGTTGGATTGGGATCGCGGATACATGCTTATCCCAACCAGCTATCCGGGGGCCAGCAGCAGCGGGTTGCCATCGCCAGGGCGCTGGTCAACAACCCCGCGCTTATCCTGGCGGATGAACCCACCGGTAACCTTGACACCAAAACCGGCGATGAGGTTATCGCTATCCTGGAATCCTTACACAGCCAGGGTGCTACCATCGTGATGGTCACGCACGAAGCTGATATTGCCCAACATGCCCAGCGGATAATCTGCGTCCGGGATGGAAAGATAATATCCGAGACCGACGAGGGCTGCAGCCAGACTGATTCGCAAGAGGTGCACCAATGACCCCGGCAAAGATCCTGCGCTCAGCCTGGGAAGGGCTGATGCTGAATAAGGGGCGCTCATTCCTGACCACACTTGGGGTCATCATTGGCGTTGGGTCCGTTATCATCATGCTGGCCATAAGTGCAGGCACGGAAGCGCAAATTGCAGAAGAGATCAATGCGCTTGGGGCAAGCCTTGTGATTGTAACCCCAGCCCGCGGTATTCCGGGGAACGCCAGAACCCTCACTTACGATGACGCCGCAGCAATCGATGCACAGGTAGTGGGCATCATTGGCACCTCCCCCGAGCAGGCACCCCCTGCGCAGAATATCAGGGCAAACGATATTTACCTTGAAGCAATCCCCGTCATCGGCACAACCGCAGATTTCCCAACAATCCGGGACTACACGGTTGGGTCCGGCAGATACTTCACTGAAGAGGAAGACGCGCGCAAAACTAAGGTTGCCGTTTTGGGTGCCGGCATTGCTGCCGACCTTTTTGGCGGATCGGACCCGATCGGGCAGGTGGTCACTGTCGGGAACACGAAACTTACGATCGTCGGCGTGATGGAATCCAGGGGGATGATCGCCGATGTTGATTATGACGGGCGGATCTACCTGCCTATCAACCTGGTTTTTGATAAGTACATGACTTCCATGCGCATCGGCGGCGATCGTGTGCGTACAATCTATGTCAAAGCGGAGAGCCCTGAAAGAATCCCCAGCGTCATCAGCCAGATCAGCGCCATCCTGATAGAAAGACACGAGATCGATGCTGCCAACCCTGATTTTACAGTCCAGACCCAACAAGACATCATTGCCACAAGAGAGGCTACTACTGCCGCATTCCGCAGCCTGTTAGCCTGGGTGGCAGGCGTGTCCCTGATCGTCGGCGGGATTGGCATCATGAACATCATGCTCGTGAGCGTCACAGAGCGGACCCGAGAAATAGGCTTGCGCCAGGCGCTGGGCGCGCGTCCTTCGGACGTGCTGCGCCAGTTCCTATTGGAAGCAGTCATCCTCAGCCTGGTTGGTGGGGTTGTGGGGATAATTCTTGGAGTTGGCGGCGCGGCTCTCTTTAACATTTTTGGAAATATGAGGACAGAGATCGTCTTGTTCTCCATACCGCTGGCGTTCGGTGCTGCAGCTGTGGTAGGCATCTTCTTTGGATACTATCCAGCGGTTCAGGCAGCAAAGCTTGACCCCATAGTAGCCCTGCGCCACGAATAAGAAAAACGCATTGAAAAAAAGGAAAAAATGAAACGATATTCTTTTATAGTGATACTTCTGTCAGCAGCAATCGTTCTGACATCGTGCAAATCCAAAACCGAAACGACGGCGGTCCCTGAGGTTGCAGCCCCTGCGGTTAAGGTAGACACCATCTCCACCCCAATTGTGGGGGAGCAGCCCCAGGATCCATCGAATCCATCGATCGATTACACCTTTGAATCGGCATTGTCCACCCGGCTGCTGCTTGCCTTGGGTTCGCTGAAATTGGCTGAAACTGCAGCCCCGATCACCAAGGACCAGGCAGCCCAGATGATGATGCTCTGGCAAGCCCTGGAAAACCTGTCCAGTTCGGGCACGAGCCCTGAAGCGGAAGTGAACGCCCTGCTCACCCAGGTGGAAGAAGCCCTGACCGCAGAGCAAATCGCAGCCATCAATGCCATGCAGCTGACCCAGGAAGACCTGCAAGCCTGGACAGAAACCAATGGGATCGTGGTGGGCTCCGGCACCGGCGCTGGTTCAGGCACAGGACAGGGAATGGGGCAGGGAAGCGGTTTGTCTCCGGAAGCAAGGGCAACCAAGCAAGCGGAGAACGCCCTGCTGGGCATGACGCCCTCTGAAGAAGGCGGGCAAGGCGGGATTTCCTCCGCAATCACACAGGCATTGATCGAGTATCTTGGGAATATCAACTGACCGATAGAACTTGCCAGTCCATTGTGGAGTGAGAACAACACTGGATTGGCACCTGTTCAAAGCGGTTTGATGAGATTGCAGCCTTTAGTCTGATTTCCGCGATGGGGATACTGGTGGGCAGCCAAAGGATTTGCCTTTGGTGATGCCCGCTGGTGTGCCATCTGGGCTGCCTGCCGGCACTCCGTGGACCTCGGCTCCCGCAAGAACAAGCAAAACCTGGAAGGCTGAAATACCATTCTCACTGTAATGGGCGCATATGCCAGGCGTCGGACGCCAGTCCTGTTTGCTGTGCGGTCCTGCATATTTCTTAGTTTTTTTCCATCAATTTGATACTTTTGACTGCGGGACCGTCACCGATGTGGACGTGACGGATACACCCATAACCTGGATGAGGACTGGCTAAGCCTGCCCATCTGCCACCTGAGCGAATTTGCCCTGCTTGGACAGGAGGTTCACGGCATTTTCCTGCCGATGATCATCAAGTAGAAGTCCCCACGTTTTTATCCACACCCAAAGGGCAGCGCATTGCTGCCCTTTGCTTATCCCAACGCCTTACTGCCCCATCTGCCTGCATCCCCTTAAAACTGCCAACCTGCACTCCCCAAAAAAAACAAAACACACCATACACCCCCCCGCCCTCTCCATTTCCGTGCGCAAGCGGCGCACATTGGGTATAATTATTGGTTGCACGCTTGAAATAGAACAAATGATACCATTCACCAAAGGTCGCATCTATGCCCGTTGAAAACCTGCGCGTGGTCGGTGCACGCGAACATAACCTCAAAAACATCACCGTCGAAATCCCGCGCGACAAGCTCGTCGTCCTCACCGGTCTCTCCGGGTCCGGCAAGTCGTCCCTGGCTTTCGACACCATCTTTGCCGAAGGCCAGCGCCGCTACGTCGAGTCCCTTTCCTCCTACGCCCGCCAATTCCTCGGCCAGATGGACAAACCGGACGTGGACAGCATCGAAGGCCTCTCCCCGGCCGTCTCCATCGACCAAAAAGGCACCACCCACAACCCCCGCTCCACCGTCGGCACGGTCACCGAGATATACGACTACCTGCGCCTGCTCTTTGCCCGCGTGGGCATCCCCCACTGCCCGGTCTGCGGCCGCCCGGTGCAGAAGCAGTCCGCCCAGGAAATCGTGGAAAATATCCTCTCCATGCCCGAAGGCAGCCGTCTGCTGATCCTTGCGCCAATGGTGCGCGAACGCAAGGGCACCTACCAGGCCTTGTTCAGCGAAATCAGCAAATCGGGCTTCTTGCGGGTGCGCGCGGATGGCCAGGTCTTTGCCCTTGATGAAGACATCCAGCTGGACCGCTACAAACAACACACCATCGAAGCGGTCGTGGACCGTGTGGTAATCTCGCAATCGCAAACCGACGAGGACTACTTTTCGATGCGCTCTCGCCTGACCGATTCCGTGGAAACCGCCCTCAAATTCGGGGACGGCTACGTGACCGTTCACAACCTGAGCGCCAACCCACCCGAAGACATCCAGTATTCAGAAAACCTGGCCTGTCCGGAACACGGTTCTATCCTTTTGGAAATCGAGCCGCGCACCTTTTCTTTCAACACCCCCCACGGCGCCTGCCCCACCTGCCAGGGTTTGGGCACCCGCGAGGAGATCAGCATTGACCTGCTCATCCCTGACCGATCGCTCTCCCTGCGGGAAGGTGCCATCGCCGCCATGGAATGGTCTGGCCCGCGTGAAGAAGGCGGTTACTATTGGCAGATGATCGAAGCGGTGGCAAAACACGCCCGTTTTGACCTGGATACACCGGTGCAGGACCTCACGGAAAGCCAATTGAAGCTGGTTCTGTACGGCACCCAGGGCAAGGAAATTACGGTCGAATTTATCGGGCGCAATGGGCGTAAAAGTTCTTTCACCACAGCGTTCGAAGGCGTGGTCGGCAACCTGGAACGCCGCTACCAGGAAACCCAGTCGGAATATGTGCGCATGAGAATCAGCGAATTCATGAGCCTGAAACCCTGCCCCACCTGCGGCGGCAAACGCCTGCGAAAAGAAGCGCTTTCCGTCACGGTGGACGGTTTCAATATCTACGAAGTGACCGAATGGCCGGTGAGCCGCACCCTGGAATGGATCAAACGCCTCGCCTCCGAAAAAGAAGAGGTGCTCTCCAAGCGGCAGCTGGCCATTGCCGAACGCATCCTGCGTGAGATTTCCTCACGCCTGGGCTTTTTGGTGGATGTAGGCCTGGACTACCTCACCCTGCACCGCGCCGCCAACACGCTCTCGGGCGGCGAAGCCCAGCGCATCCGCCTGGCCACCCAGGTCGGGTCCAAGCTGATGGGCGTGCTCTATGTGCTGGATGAGCCTTCCATCGGCCTGCACCCGCGCGACAACCGCCGCCTGCTGGAAACCCTGGAAGGCCTGCGCGACCTGGGCAATACCGTCCTGGTGGTGGAACACGACGACGAAACCATCCGCTCAGCCGATTGGGTCATCGATTTAGGCCCGGGCGCTGGCATTCACGGCGGCGAGATCGTTGCCGAAGGCACCCCCGACCAGATCCAGGACGTGCCTGCCTCGCTTACCGGCGCATACCTCTCCGGCCGCAAGCGTGTGCCCATGCCGACCTCGCGCCGGCCGGGCAGCGGTAACGCCATCCGTATTGTTGGCGCTGCCGAAAACAATCTCAAAGACCTCAACGTCGCTATCCCCCTGGGCAAGTTTGTGTGCATCACCGGCGTCTCCGGTTCCGGCAAATCCACCCTGTTGGTGGACGTGCTCTACAACAGTCTGGCGCGCCAACTGCACGGGGCACACACCCAACCGGGCGCACACGACCGCATCGAAGGCGTGCAGCACCTCGATAAGATCATCAACATCGACCAATCCCCCATCGGGCGCAGCCCGCGCTCCAACCCCGCCACCTACACCGGTATTTTCGACGACATTCGCGACCTTTTCAGCGAACTGCCCGACGCCAAGATCCGCGGTTACAAAAAAGGGCGCTTCTCTTTCAACGTGAAGGGCGGGCGCTGCGAAGCCTGCCAGGGGCAGGGGCAGCTCAAGATAGAAATGCAGTTCCTGCCGGATATCTACGTGCCTTGCGACGTGTGCCACGGCAAACGCTATAACCACGAAACCCTCCAGGTGCGCTTCAAGGACCTGAACATCGCCGAAGTGCTGGGCCTGACGGTGGAAGCTGCCATCCCTTACTTTTCGGCATTCCCGCGCATCCTGCGCAAACTTGAAACCCTGAATGCCGTCGGCTTGGGCTACATCACCGTTGGGCAGCCTGCCACCACGCTTTCCGGCGGCGAAGCCCAGCGCATCAAACTCTCCAAGGAACTCTCCCGCAGGGCAACCGGCAATACCATCTACGTGCTGGATGAGCCCTCGGTCGGGCTGCACGCCGCTGATGTGCACCGCCTGATTGAAGTGCTGCAGTCGCTGGTGGATGCTGGCAACACGGTCGTGGTGATCGAACACAACATGGACATCATCAAGGTCGCCGATTGGATCATCGACCTGGGACCTGAAGGCGGCGAAAGGGGCGGCATGCTGGTGGCAGAAGGCACGCCGGAGCAGATCTGCGCCGTGTCCGAATCCTACACCGGGCAGTTCCTGCACCGCTACGTGCTGGACCACGACGAAAAGGAGTGTTTCCAGCCCGGCACTTAATGTGAGCACTTAAAGCTCCTTACCATAAACCCAGACCTGGATTGCAGACGGCTTCTTGATTTTAAAAAGTGTTGTATACTTGACAAAAGCGATCATGCAGCGTTGATTGCATTCTTTCGGGAGATCGTTTCCCAGCAGGGATGAAAGGAATACCATGGCAAAGAAAACAAAATCGCAAAGCCCATTGGCTTCTTATCGAAAAAAACAACAAACCAGCAAGGCCGCTTTCAGCATTGTGGCTGTGCTGCTGGTGCTGGCTGGGATCGCACTGATTGTCCTCTGGGCAACCGGCAACCTCGGCGGCGAAGGGCTCACGCTTTTTGCAACCCAGACCCCTACCCCAACGGCAACCAACACCCCCACGCCCGTAACCCCGACCAACACGGCCACCAACACCCCCACCGTCACCGAGACCCCAACCATCACGCCAACCTTTACGCCGTCGGCGCCCTTTGAATACGTGGTCCAGGAAGACGACACCAGCTGCACCTCCATTGCGGAAAAATTTGATGCGGACCTGGAAGTGCTGATGTACCTGAACGGTCTCGATGCAGCCTGCATCATCAATATTGGCGATACTATTATCATCCCCGCTCCGGGTCAGGAAATGCCCACCGCCAC
The DNA here is from genome assembly GCA_964455505.1 of uncultured Anaerolineaceae bacterium. Classification (GTDB taxonomy): domain Bacteria; phylum Chloroflexota; class Anaerolineae; order Anaerolineales; family Anaerolineaceae; genus Mesolinea. The sequence continues at coordinate 2,196 of CAYVWM010000078.1, read as the reverse complement.
ACCGCTGCCTCCCGATATCCCGCGCGGCACCATCATCGATTACACCGTTCGTTCCGGCGATACGCTCGAAGCCATCGCCACCGAGTTCAACTCCACCGTGGACCGCATCGTCTACGAGACCAACCGCTACCGCCGCACCGTCGACTTGGACGAAATCGAGGACAACAACGACCTCTTCATTGGCGACCTGCTGAAAGTGCCGGTAAACCTGGTCACGCCTGTGCCCACGGCAACCGTAACCCGCACCAGGACCCCCTCGCCCACGCCGTAACCCCACAAGATAACCACAGGAGGATGCGCGAGCATCCTCCTTTTTGTTTGCCTCACCTGGCGTCATCGTTTTTTTGCCTTAAAAAAACAAGACCGGAACAGCCTCCGGCCTTGCTGGTATAAAGCAACACGTAAAATTTATTCTTCAGCGTCCTCACGTAATTCAGGCAAAATGTTATACTCGCGGATCACCTCGATGTCGTGCTCAAGGAAGAAGTTCAGCAGCACCCGCAGCAAAACGATCGCACACAAAATGATAATCTCCGTGAACGTCGGGGAGACCGCCAGCCTCAGGATATCCGAAGCCATCGCAAATTCCAGGCTCAGGCTCAGTTTGTGCCCGAAGCGCAGCCGGATCCTTTCGGTGGACTTGATCTGCTTGATCAGGCTTTTGTCCAGCAATTCTTGAACGTAACTTACCAGCGATTGCACCACGCCCGTGATAATGACCAGCGCAGCCGCAATCTCGCAGGCCAGGGCGGCGTAACCCACCAGGGTGACCAGCAAATCCTCATGCGGAATGTCGGCAACCTCAGCCCTCGCCCCATGCGTGATGCCGATATTAATGATAAAGATCAGCCCGGCGATCAGCAGCGTGGGCAGGTAGAAACTGTATAGTTTCAGTAAAAACCGTTCTTTTTCGTGATTGTGTTGATCCATGCGCAAAGTCTTTCTGTTAGGGCTCAGGCTACTTTTACAAGCCGGCCGCTATCAATGGCCGATTGATACAGGCCGTCAATGACCGCCATAGTCTTGACCGAATCCGCCAGCGGGAAGAATGGCGCTTCGCGGCTCATCACCACGTAATAGAAATGCTCCACCATCTTCTCGTAGGCGTTTTCTGCTTTAAAGGAGATTTTTTTGGTTTCGCCGTCTTTGGTAAGCAGCGCCTGGGTGCTCTGACCGCTGGGATTGAAAGGTTGTTCAATCTCCAACACGCCTTCGGTGCCCACCAGGCGGGTGGTCTGCTGCGGAGCTGCATTGAAGGCCGCGTCGAAATGCGCCATGGTCTGCTCACCAAAATCCATCAGGGCGGACATTTGCAGGTCCACACCGGTGTTGCCCAGGTGGCACTGCGCCTGAACGGTCTTGGGCTCCCTGCCGATCAACTGCCGTTGGAAATCCACGCAGTAGCAGCCCAGGTCGTAGAGCGCGCCGCCGCCCAATGCCGAAGCCAGGCGGATATCGTCCGGGTTGCCCAACGTAAAGCTAAAGCTGGAGTAGACAAAACGCAGCTGCCCAATCTCACCTTTCTGGACCATCTCGCGTACCTTGCTGAAGCGCTGGGTGTAGCGATACATGAACGCTTCCATCAAAACGATGGAGTTCTCAAGCGACGTTGCCACCATCAGCTGGGCCTGGTCGGCGTCCAGTGCAAAGGGTTTTTCAACCAATACGTGTTTGCCGGCTTCCATAGCCTTTATTGCCCACTCGGCATGGGCGCTGTTGGGCAGCGGGATATAGACCGCCTGGATGTCTGGATCGGCCAGCAGCGCTTCGTAATTGCCGTAAACTTTGGGGATGTCGAGCGGTTTGGCAAACTCTGTGGCACGGGTTAGATCCCGGCTGGCAACCGCAGCGACCGTGTTGTGCTTGGTGGCTTTGATGGCCGGGATAAGCGCATTTTTAGCGATCCGGGCTGTGCCCATAATGCCCCAACGTAAATCTTCCTTGGCAAAAACGTTCGCAGGGTTTTGAAAAGAAGACAAAATTTCCATGTTACCGCCTTTCGCTGGATAAATATTTAATTATTTCATGTGATTCCTCAGTATTATAATCGAACAAACCACCGCCGGGCACGCTTGCTGCCGAAAAGATGCAGGTTGCAGTTCAAACTGTTTACACACCAGGCAGAGTTTTAGGAATTTTTTCTTTAGCTGAGGCTGATAGGATTATAATTGGGGAACGGATGAAAAATCACGCAAG
>CAYVWM010000077.1:0-10293 GCA_964455505.1 uncultured Anaerolineaceae bacterium | reverse complement strand
GCCAACAAGGAAAGACTTACGGCTTCCGTTTGCGCGCACTTGACGTCAATGGGCAAGCAGAAGCTTGGCCAAGTGGTGGGACTGCGGAATTTAATGTCAGCCTGCCAGGCACCTGCCAGCCAGACGCCTTTGAACCTGACAATACCACGGCACAAGCAACGCAGATCTTCACAAACAAACCTGTTCAGGCAAATCTATGTGGACCAGCCGATGCCGATTGGTTTCGATGGCAGATCGACGCAGTCCATCCCTGGTTCGTCAGCGTGAAATCTCTGGGGTCAGGTGCAGCTATACGCCTCGCAATTTTTGACCAGAATGGTTCTACGCTCCTGGCAAGCAGTCAGTCGCCAGGTTTGAATTTGGACACCTTTTTAGTGTTCACCCCAACCCAAACCGGTACAGTGTATATAAAAGTGCTGCCCCTGGTAGACAATTTGTGCGGGACTGACGCGAAATACCAGGTCTTGTTGTCAAAAGCACATCAAATATTTCTTCCTTTCACAAAAAAGTAAACCTCTGCTCCATCGATCCAAATGTTTTTTGGGGGAGGAATTTCTCAAGCAGTCTTATTGCGCCATAGTAAAATCAGCCTTGGTAAATACGGTAACACACAGGTGATTAACATGACATGTGCTGAAAAAGCCCGGCAGTTGGTGTCTCACATGGCACTGGAAGAAAAAGCCTCTCTCTGTTCAGGCAAAAATTTTTGGTGCCTCAAAGGCATCTCTCGCCTGAACTTACCCGAAATTCAACTGACCGATGGTCCGCATGGACTGCGCAAGCAGTATAACGATTTTCAGGTTGTGGGAATCAGTGCCAGCATCCCTGCGGTTTGCTTCCCAACCGCAGCGGCTACAGCCTGTTCATGGGATACCGATTTGCTCTATCAGATTGGAAAAGCAATTGCAGAAGAATGCCGCCAGGAACAAGTCTCTGTTCTCTTGGGACCGGGCATCAACATCAAGCGATCCCCCTTGTGCGGACGAAATTTTGAATATTTCAGTGAAGATCCGTATATAACTGGACGCCTAGCAACAGCCTTTATTCAGGGGGTTCAGGAACAAAATGTAGGGGTATCGCTGAAACATTTCGCCGCCAACAATCAGGAAACGCGCAGGCTCACCATAGATGCCGTTATGGATGAACGCACTTTGCGTGAGATTTATCTTTCAGCCTTTGAGTATGCCGTCAAAACAAGCCAACCCTGGACCGTGATGTGTTCCTACAACCAGGTCTTTGGAGAATTCGCCAGCGAGAATAAATGGCTTCTCAACAACATTCTCAGAGAGGAATGGGGGTTTGAGGGATTGGTCGTATCGGATTGGGGTGCGGTGGTAGATCGGGTCAAAGGACTGAAAGCGGGTCTGGACCTGGAGATGCCCTATAAGGACGAACAAAACGACCTGCATATCCTTCAGGCAGTGCGAGACGGCACGCTTGAAGCAGGGGTCTTGGATGCAACTGCCCAGCGCATCACGCAATTGATATTGCGCGCACAGGAACGTGCCTCCTTTCAGTATGATGCCGAAACGCATCACGCACTGGCAAGAGCAGCAGCAACCAGGTCTGCAGTTTTGTTAAAAAACAAAGGCGGTTTGCTTCCAGGCAACGCTCTCCAAAATGCAGCCATAATTGGCGATTTTGCTGTGTATCCGCGCTACCAGGGAAGCGGAAGTTCGCGTGTCAACCCGATCAAACTGGACAACCCCTGCGAGGAAATGCAACAACTTGGTCTGCATTTTAATTATGCCCGGGGATATAACCAGATGGAGGACGACCCGGATGATGCGTTGATTCAGGAAGCCTGCCAGGTTGCGGAAGGCAAAGATATCGTCTACATATTTGCCGGCTTGCCAGACCGATACGAATCTGAAGGTTATGACCGGGTGGACATGGCAATGCCCGAAAATCAGAACAAATTGGTCGAGTCTGTATGTGCAGTCAACCCGAACGTGGTTGTTGTTTTGCTTTGCGGAGCACCAGTAGAATTGCCCTGGGCAGATAAAGTACAGGCAATTTTATTAATGTATCTGGGCGGTGAGGCTGCCGGCGGCGCTGCAGCAGATCTGCTGCTTGGGAAGGTCTCCCCCTCAGGAAAACTTGCTGAAAGCTGGCCGCTAAAGCTCGAAGACAATCCATCCTTTAACTATTTTCCGGGATTTCCTCAGACCGTGGAATATCGTGAGGGCTTGTTTGTGGGTTATCGCTACTACGATACAGCCCAAAAGGCAGTCCGCTTCCCCTTTGGGTATGGCCTGACCTATACAAATTTTGAGTACAGCGATATTCAGCTCTCACAGGATCACCTGAGTGACTCGGACACACTTACGGTAGCCTGTACTGTCAGGAACATCGGCAAGATCGCGGGCGCAGAGATAGTGCAGTTGTACGTCCACTGCCAGAACTCCGTCATTATCCGCCCTGAACAGGAATTAAAGGGTTTCGTGAAGGTCGCATTACAAGCAGGGGAAAGTCAACAAATCGTTTTCAAATTGACCAACCGCGACTTTGCGTATTACAACACTGAAATTCATGATTGGCACATGGAAGACGCAAATTATGAAATCAGAATTGGCGCTTCAAGCAGAGACATCCGCCTACGCGCCGGGGTGCATTTTTCCAGCAATAGAATCGCACCGCTTCCCGATTACCGTGAACTCACCCCTTGCTACTATGATTTATCGGATGGCATCCAGGTAAGTGATAAGGAGTTTTCCAGCCTGATTGGCAAGCCCATACCAGCCAGACAGCGAGATCCCAACCAGGCGCATACAATAAACTCAACGATGACCGATATACAGGACCGCTTGATCGGAAGACAGTTGCTCAAAATAATCAAAAAAGCCACGAACAAAATGGCTGATCAGGATCCACAAATGTCTGCAATGGCACAGAAAATGATGATGGACATGCCTTTGCGATTTTTTAGCATGAAGGGAAAAGACACCTTTTCCACTGTGCAGGTGGAAGGTTTAGTGGATTTGCTCAATGGAAAATATGGTAGGGGTTTGCAAAAGTTGAGAAAAAAAGCATCCAAAAAAACAGTTGAAAAATAATCCGCAAAGAGCATTAGCCAAAACTGCTTTTAGACATGGCTTTCAATAAAACGTAAGAAAACTTGACCGCTCAGGTAAGGTTTTTGTTAATCAGACGCCCATCACACCGGATAGGATGAAGACAAAAAGGGAGCCTAATATGATCCCAAGCGAGGTCCAGTGTTCATGCCCGTATTCCCGGGCTGAAGGGATAAGTTCATCCAGCGTGATGAACACCATCACACCCCCAGCGAAAGCCAGTGCGGCAGGTACCAATTCTTTAAAAGATACCAGGAAGAGACTTGCCAAGAGGGCTCCAATGACCTCAGCAAAACCGGAAATAAACGCAACTCTGAATGCATCCCAGCGGTCTGCCCCGCCCTTACATAACGGCAACGCGGTGGCAATGCCTTCAGGGATATTATGAAGCATTATGGCTGTAGCCACAAAAAGGCCAAATCGTGGGTTATGAATGTAACCAGCTCCTACTGCAATACCTTCTGGCAGATTATGAAGGGTTATCCCCAATGCAAGCAGCAAACCTGAATTGATCAGCCGCCTATCCATAGTACCATTCTGACGCGAACGCCATCCTAACCCCCGCCTTCTTCTTGGGTGCATATCAAGGCAGTCTTCCGCATTCTGAAGGTCGAACTCTCCGCGCATTTCCACTTTACCAAATCTTATGTGGGGGGCAAGATAGTCCAACAGGAACATGAAGCATGCGCCTACACTAAACCCGATAGTTGCAGTCCACGGTCCGCCCAATTCCCAGGATTCATTGACCAACTCAAGAAATGCCAAGCAGATCATTACACCTGCGGTAATTCCCATCAGAAAACCGTAAGAACGCCTTCCGGGTCGGCGCAAAACGGCAATCAAGCCGCCTATGCCTGTGCCAAGGCTGGCTACCAGGCTGAGCAGCAATACATTGAATAGCGGAGAAATCTCACTGATCATAACTTACCTTTGCTAACCCAAGGATCTAAACTAAATCCCTGTAAAGGTGCATAGTTTACCAGAAAATTGTTTTATTTTCCATTTTACCTGTCTTAAGCAATCACTCTGGTTTCATCAGGCAGGTTGGGAACAAGACACAAAAACCTGAAAGGTTCATCCCCAACGGCAGCATACCAATGGGGCACATTTTCAGGTATAAAAACAATATTACCCGGGCCAACCTCAAAGACATCCCCATCAATGCCAACCTGCCCGCGGCCGCTGATGACAAACTGCTCATGCTCTACCTGGTTGGTATGGTTGGGCATGCTTCCCCCTGGCTGGATCGTAAAGCAGCGCATGGCAAAGTGTGGGGCATTTTCCGGTGCAATCAGCACTTGCTTGGTCACACCAGTGCCATAAGGAATAGGGGTGGATTCAACGTCATCTATAAAATTTACGAACATTATGCCTCCAATGCGTCAATACGCGTTCCTATAATACGAACTATTCGTAACCATAATTATAACAACTTGAAATCCACCCAATTGGAAGCACAACGCTAAGGCAGGTTTGCAGGAAACGATAGATCACTAAAAAGTGGGGGTTACACCATCACATCCCGCCGGTTGTAGACCAGATAAGCGCCTGCAAGACTAATCAGGATGATTCCGAAGGAGAGCAACAGATACAATCCTTCAAACCTTCCAGCATAAAAGAAATCCGTGGCATCAAAATAACGGAATGGGGTGAGATATTTCAAGAATGCTAGAGTCTCGACCATTTTTGAAATGATGGATATAAAGTAGGTTGCCAACACAACACCAATCACCAAGGAACCAGCCAGTTGAAAGCGCTTCAGTGAGCAACCAAAAACCAGGCCTACGGATAAAAAGATAATCTCAATTAAAAACATTGCCAGCATTTCCAGAAAGACAAAATCATAAAGGTCTTGGGTGGGTTGATATTGTTGCACAGAAATTATAGAAATGAACCAGGTAATCAATACTAAAAGAAGGCTGTTGATTAGACCTGCCAGCGCTTTTGCCGTGACCACTTTACTGCGGGAGATTGGCAGCACCAGAGAGAATTCTGCAGTCTTATCCCGCTCTTCGCGCACAATAGAATCGCTCCCCCACATTCCTGCAGCCATCGCCCCCAATAAACCAAAATAGACAAACATAACCCCAAAGAAACCTTCCAGGGTTGTGAGATTAAAGGTGCGCATATTTAAGGCATCAAGAAAACTTTCGGAGAAACCTTCAAGCATCGCCAGACTTGAAGGATTGTCCGCAAATGCAGAAAATTTTGCCACGGCAACAACTATCAGAAGCCCAATTGAAAATCCCCAGATGAGCAGCGACTTGAGTTGAACTTTTAATTCATGAAAAATCATGCGCCTCATTTTAAACCTCACGTAGCTGCAGGTATGTCCCGCTTTTTGAAAAACCAATAACTCGCCATGATACTAATCGCAATCAGGATTATGTCGATAAGCACAAAGGTCACATTGAGACGACTTTGCTCCACAATATAGGCGGGATCAAAGTGTTTGAAAGGCGTTATTAACTCAAGCTTTACATCTTGAAACACCCCGCTGAATGCATTCAGAAGATAAGTACCAAAAGCAAGACCAAGTGCATAGGGAGTGACCGTGCGTATTCGTTTAATCCATAAAGAGATAAGCAGCCCGACTGAGAAGAAAATCAACTGGAAGATAATGATGCTTCCAAGTAGTAAAAAGATTGTTTTCGGGTTATAGCCTTTCCCAGCAGAAAAAACATGCAAACAGAAAAAACTGCAGAGCCACACAACCACGTTGGTGATGGTGAGGCTAACAATTGCAGCCACTAATTTGCTGGTTAGCACTTTGTTGCGGCTGACAGGTTTACTCAACAAAAAATCGGCGGTACGTTCGTTTTCCTCTGCAGATAGCAGACTAAAACCATAATTGGCTGCCTGAATAGCAAAACACAACTGACAAAACACAAATATCAGACTGTAATACCCCAGCAAGCTGGAAAGATCCAAACGGCTCATTCCAAAGGCCGCCATCAATTCAGGTGGAAAACGTTCTAGCATCTGGTTCATCACTTCTGCCTGTTCTGAAAAACTGGGAAAAATGGAGAAAAAGGTCAGGATCAATGCCACTTGTGCGCCAGACCAGACCAGGACTGAGTTCATTCTGCTGCGCAATGCTTGAAAGAAAATACCCTTGTGCATCTCTGCCCCTATTCGTAATAATGCATGAAGATTTCTTCCAAAGTGGGCTCCTCAATGGATACATCTTCAGGCTGCGCCTGGTTTACTACATTTAGTAAAGCTGAAATATTACCCTTATAGAAGAAGTTCAATGTGCCATTTTCTGAATTCAGGTTGCTAATTCCAGGCAGGTCTGCCTTACTGAAAGCAGCCGAGGGGTTCAACAAGCGGACCTTTTTGTAATTATTCTGCTGCAAAGTGCGGATATCGGAAATTTCCACCATGCGGCCTTCACGGATGATCCCTACCCGGTTGCAGAGGCGCTGTACTTCACCCAGTATATGAGACGAAAAGAAAACGGTTACACCGTGCTGGTTTTCCTCCCTGATCAGGTCGAAAAACCGGCGCTGCATCAATGGGTCAAGCCCGCTGGTCGGCTCATCCAGGAATAGCAGCCGGGGGCTGTGCAGCAGACCCTGAACAATACCAACTTTTTTCTTGTTTCCATAGGAGAGATCGTTTATCTTGCGATTGAGGTCCAATTCCATCAGCTCAGAAAGTTCCTTCAAGCGCTCAGAACAATCACATTCAAAGAAACTTGCTGAATACTTGAGCACGTCAACGACTTTCATGTCGCTGTAATAGAATACTTCTGACGGGAGATAGCCAACATCTTTGCGAATTTCAAATCCAGAAGTGAGAACATCCTTGCCAAATATCTTCGCATGCCCACTGGTTGGGTGGATTAGAGAAAGCAGCAGCCGGATAGTGGTGGACTTGCCCGCCCCATTTGGCCCGATAAAACCAAAAATTTCCCCTTCTTCTACCGCAAAAGAGACATCCACGATTCCGCGCGATTTCCCATAATACTTGGTAAGCTGTTCAACTTCTACGACACGCATCTTTTTCTCCGCAAAATAATTTCGGACTGGCCGTCATCCGTTGTGAAGGCCGGCATCCATTTGAAATCCAAACGACATTCCGCACGATTATATTCCTCTTTTCCTTAATGCGTACAATTATCCCCCAAGAGGGTGAGAAACCGAACGGGTTTTCCCTTTGCACTTTTAGAGTTTTTTCATAAATAACAGGCAGCCTAATGGGTTATTTCCGGCTGCCTGTTCATTTGTAAACCTGTGGACCAGAGCGACTCTGGCTGTAAACAAAAAACTGAACCCAGTCGCTCATCTATGCAAACGCAAACTAATGCAATAGTTCGGTATGGTCAACCAGGTCCCCATTAATAAAAGCCTGGAGGGCTGCATCGACATCACGCAGGTCGGTCACTACTGGTTTAATGTTAAGCTGACGCATACTTTGATAAGCGCCCATCCCCATGCCGCCGCACAACAAAGCCGTGCAGTCCGCAATGACCTGGGCCATATTCACGTGTTTGTTGTGGGATACAGCCCCCATACCATGGGCAGTTTCGTGGCCTTCTTCAACATGATCTGCCGCGTGAAATTGACCATGCCCAAGTTTTTCACGCAATTCTTTGTGGACGATCTTGCCATTTTCGATAGTTACAACCAGGTAATAAGGTGCACGTCCAAAGTGTTGGCTGATAGTTTTTCCATCATCGGTAATTACAGCAATTTTCATATTCATTTCCTCAATTCTCATTAAAAAATGTCGTCTGCCAGGTTCATCAAGCGAGTCAGACGGATTAAACACAAGCAATAGGCGAGCTGGTTTGTCACATTCATTCGCCAGTCGGTGCGGCAGATGCGCTTCAAACAGCAGGCTGTCACCCTCGTTTAGTGCAAACACTTGCTCGCCAACCTGATAGGTTACGCTTCCTTTAAGACAATACGCCAGTTCATATCCCGTGTGGATAACCAAGTCAGCGTTTCTCTCTGCGCCAGGATTCAACACAACAAGATAGGGCTGGACCACACTCGCCGCAAAAGATTTTCCCAAATCTTGCACAAGTGTTTTTCCAAAGGCTTGGACCGGACGACTGGTTGACTCAGTAAAAACACACGGTTCCTGAGACGGTTCTTCCTCAAAGAAGGATTGAATCGGACAATCCAATGCCAAAGCCAACTGCTGCAGCGTGCTGACAGAAGGGCAGGACTTGCCATTTTCAATCATGCTCAGCGTATTGATATTCATACCGCTGAGTTCTGCCAGCAAACGCAGTGAAAAACCCCGCTTGCTGCGCAGGCTGCGCAGCCTGTTTGCAACCAGGTAAGCCACTGGCATCTGATCAGGTTTATGCGGTTTCACATTCACGTTGTATGTCATCCATTTCGCATTATAAAGGTTTCTCGGTATTATAGTACTTAATTATCAATTTTACTAATTTCATACTATTCTATTTAGAATTATTTTGCTCCACTATTTGCAATTGTACTATTGTATAATTGCGAATAGTATGCTATACTAATGAATAGAAAACTTTGGAGGTGCTGATATGCCAGGAAGACGCAGAGGTTGGATGCGGGAAGAAATCATTGACAAGGACCTGAAACGGTCCACGCTTTCCCTCTCTCTGTTGGAACCGGTAATATTAGCGCTCTTAAGCCACCAGGCTGGCCATGGGTACTCAATGCTTTCTGATCTCGAGAGTGTTGGGGTGAGTTCTGTTCATCCCAGCGTGGTCTATCGCAACCTGAGAGAGATGGAAGATCTCGGTTGGATTCAATCCACATGGGATGCAGAACAGACTCAGGGGCCGCCGCGCAGAACCTATCGCCTCACACCACAAGGACAGGAAACCTTAAGGGTGTGGCACGACGAATTGAAACGCATTACCGAGACAATCTCTTCGCTAATGCAGTGATGACAAGAAAGGAGACAATATGCCAGGCAGAGACGGAACCGGACCTTTAGGTACAGGCCCAAATGGCAGAGGACTCGGACCCTGCGGGGGAGGGAGCCCGATGGGAAGGGGTAGGAGAGGCTTTTTTGGCAGAGGTGCAGGTTTTTGGAGAACGGCGTATCCTGCTGATCTGGAAACTCAAAGATGGACTCTGGAAGACCAAAAAAGTTGGCTGGAAAGACAACTTGATGCCATTAAATCAAGGCTGGGTGAAAAAAGCTAAGCGGAAAATAGTCTATCCATAGCTTTCCAAGATGGACAAACCATTCACTTCCAAACAGGTTGTCTGGGAGTGAATGGTTCCAGTTGATAAAAAAACAAACTTTGTTCACCCACCCTGAAGCTATGGGGGTTTACTCTCAATTGACTTTAATTCAAAAAATCACTAAAATAGTCTCAGAAGGTCAGTCGTATTCACAAAATTGGTTGTTGCTTACCAGGTGACTTTACGAGGATCAACTTAAGACAAACGAGACCAAAAGCAGCAAAACAAGAAATAAGGAGAAAAACATATGCCAAAATTTGAACGGGAAGTAGAAGTAGACTCAACAGTAGAAAAAACCTGGAACGTTCTCATCAATCCCAATTATTGGCCGCAGTGGTTCCCTGGAATTGACAGTATTTCCAATGTCACCTCCATGCAGCCAGGCGGAACTTTTGAATGGGTCGATGACGGACAGACCGGTAGGGGCGAAATTGTGGACGTGCAGCCCATGAAACGCCTTGAGGTGCTGACCCAAATGGGAAACGACAAGGACAAGCACATTTTTGAACTGCGCTCCAGCGGTGGTTTCCTCGGATTGGCGGCCGATGAGTGCAAAGTGGAATATAAACTCGACACGCTCATGGGCGGTGGAATTCTTGGCAATTTCCTGGCAGGTGGCAACCCTAAAGATGCTATCCGCGTCAAGAAAGCCATGATTGCTCTACGAAAACTCGTAGAGAGCCTTTAATAAAATTCTGACCCCAATGTCTGTGCTGGGGCAGCAAACAGTTTTACTGATTTTTTAGCACAGAAACATTACATTCAAGGAGAAATTGAAATGGGTTTATTTGCAACTATTCTGGTTGGTCTGATTGCAGGCTTGGTAGCCTCAGCTTTGATGAAAGCTAAAACGGGTTGGCTTCTGGACATTGTGCTCGGCATTGCCGGCAGCATCCTCGGCGGCTTGATCGCCCAACTTATTACCGGGGTCGACCTGGTAACGGGTTTTAACCTTACCAGCATTTTGGTGTCCATCGCAGGTGCTGCGCTGGTGATTTTCCTCTATCGTTTGATCAAACGCAAGTAAT
>CAYVWM010000076.1:0-10377 GCA_964455505.1 uncultured Anaerolineaceae bacterium | reverse complement strand
TGTACTGCGCGGTGTGGATATTTTCGACTGTGTGCTGCCCACCCGTCTGGCCCGTCATAACAGCGCCATGACATTAACAGGGCGTATGAACCTGATGAATGCTGCCTATGCGCACGATCCCAATCCCATAGACACCCAGTGCCGCTGTTACACTTGCCAAAATTTCTCCAGGGCTTACCTGCGCCATCTGATTGTGGCAAAAGAAATGCTGGCAGCTACCCTGCTCTCTATCCACAATTTACACACCCTGCTTAACCTCGCCAGGGAAATGCGCCAGGCAATCATTGCAGGAACCTTTGCATCCTATGCGCAGGAAAAACTGGCGGCAATGCATGCCCAAAACCAGAAAGAGGTAAAAGAATGAACGTTTTTCAGGCAATTGTGTTAGGCATTGTGCAGGGACTGACGGAGTTTTTGCCAGTCTCCTCCTCTGCCCACCTGGTTATTGTGCCCTATCTTTTAAATTGGAAATTCGGCGTTACCGAAGCCTTTGTGTTTGACGTCCTGGTGCAGCTTGGAACGCTGGCAGCGGTCATTGTCTACTTCTGGAAAGATATAGTCGCCATCGTCCGGGCAGTAATTGAAGGTTTGCGCATCCGCAAGCCCTTCCAGGAACCCGAAAGCCGCCTGGGTTGGATGATTGTTCTGGCCACCATCCCTGCCGGGCTGGCCGGCCTGTTGCTGAAAGATAAGGTTGCGGCAGCCTTCAGCAATCCCGTGCTGACCGCCGTCATGCTCTTTGTAACCGCCATATTGCTTACCCTGGCCGAAGTCTTCTCCAAAAAACTGCGCGAAGCCGAAAGCATGCAGCCTAAAGATGCACTCATCATCGGCCTTTTTCAGGCCGCTTCCATTTTTCCTGGCATTTCCCGTTCCGGCTCTACCATCTCCGCTGGTCTTTTCAGCGGTTTCAAGCGCCAGGATGCTGCCAAAATTTCATTCCTGATGTCCATCCCCATCATGGCCGCAGCCGGACTGCTGGCCCTGGTTGACCTGTTTTCAGTCCCGTCGCTTTCCGGCATGCTGCCGATTATCCTGGTGGGCTTCCTAATTTCCATGGCAGTGGGTTACCTGGCCATCCGCTGGTTTATGGGCTTCCTCAAGCAAAAAACACTTTTTCCCTTTGCCCTCTATTGCGGGGTGCTGGCGGTGGTGGTGGTGCTGATGGTGTATGTCCGCTAAATATCGCTGGCTCGTTCTGGTAATCCTGCTGCTCTTGGCAGGCTGCCAGGCAAGCCCCACCCTCACTGCAATCCCGCCTGCGGTTCCCATCCAGGTGCAGATCACGCCGCTATTGGAACACTGGCTGCCGGACATGAACCGCTGTGCGCTGGATATGCAGGGCTCCAACCTGGTTGTACAGGTGGAACCGCCGTCCAGGCTGAACGTCGCTCAGCAAGACCTTGTCGTCCGGTTGGGCGCAAAATCCGGCAGCGAACCCCACCTTTCGGTGCTTGGCTACGAGACCATCCGGGTCATCGTCCACCCCCAGGTACCGGTGGACCGCCTTACTCTGCAGGAGCTGCAATCGCTGCTCACCGGTGATTTCCAAAATTGGGCTGACTTGCCGTCTCTCAGCGAGGCCGGGCTGAATAATGCAGAACCCGTCAGCATCCTGCTCAGCGAAAGGGATAGCGAACTCAGCGCCTGGGTCAACCAGTATCTCCTGCCTGCCAATAGGGAAAGTGCAGCCGCCTACACCGGGCTTCTCCCCCAATCCCTGCAGGAATCTGTCAATCAAACCCCCGGCAGCCTGACTATCCTGCTCGAATCACTGCTGCTGCCCGAAAGCAAAGCGCTGGACATTCTGGACGAAAATGACAAATTGTTGAAATGGGAACTGCCCGTTCTGGCCGTCACCCGGGAACTACCCAAGGGAGACTTGGAGCAGCTTCTGCTCTGTCTGCAGCAAGCAGGGGAAAACTAAACCAGCGGTCCAGTTGCCAGGAACATGCCGGTACGCTTCCTGATAAAAATTCCGCCTTCTTTTTCGATTTTTTCCTGGAAAAAAGCCGTGAGCGTATCAAAAGACTGGGGGTCAAAAGTCTCTTTAACCGCCGGGGTTGAATAAGCATAAGCGCTCAGCAGGGCTGCATCTGTCACCCACAGATCGCTGTCGAACATCACCTGTTCCACCGCACCAAAGCAAGGGCGCAACTGTGCTTCCCCATTCTCAAGGCTGAAACTGGAATGCATGGAGGATTCGCGCTGGTAACTGGGGGAGAATTCATGTAAGAGCATATCCAGTTCCTGCATATGGGTTTCGCCATTGGTAACCGCCATAAACCTGCCCCCGGGTTTGATCAACCGGGCAGCTTCCCGGATGGCATAGCTTGGTACGGGTACGTGATAAAGCATATGGTTGGCAGTAACCAAATCAAAGCACTTATCTGCAAACGGAGCAGCCTGCGCATCCAAACAGGCAAGCTTTAAAACAGGGTGCTCTTGATCTGCTAAACGCGCTTCTCTCAGCATGCCTACCGAAAAATCGCTCAGAATAATGCTGGCAGTTTCAGGAAAGCGCTTCCGGTTTGCCCGCCATTGGTTCGCATTCCCGGCACCCATCGCCAGTACCCGCATGTGTGCTGTAATTGCCAGGTGATTAAAGATGAAATCGTGCCATTCCTGGGTGCCTGTGCTAAATAACCGGTGGATGAGAATGCGCGCATTCAGATTATCCGGATTGCCGTATTGGATATGCAACAAGTAGTCAGGGGTCGGTAGGTCCAACGTATCTTGCCCTTTCGTGAAAGAGATCCTTGGTTTGCACTGATTATACCCAGCTCACGATTCAAAAACCAAAAGCATTGTGACTGCCCGAATTATAAATGTGATAATCTTGACAGTTATTATCGAAAGTGATAAATTATTGCAACTTGCAATTGTGCAAGGGAAAAATAAAGAAAGAGAAAGTGGAATTTTTTAGCATGTCAGAACGTTGTCTCGGAACTATCAAGTGGTTCAGCGCCCCCAAGGGCTACGGTTTTATCGGACAGGAAAATGGAGAGGATGTCTTTGTTCATTTTTCTGCTATCGTTATGGATGGCTACAGACGTCTTAAAGAAGGGCAAGCTGTCGAATTCACCATCGAAGAAGGCCCCAAAGGCAAACAAGCCGCCAATGTGGTTGTGATTGAAAAGTAATTTTCAAGAACCTGCATAAAACAGACCGGAGTTCCGGTCTGTTTTTTTGTACTTAGGTTGCATTTGGGAATAGCTGCTCAGTGCTATCCGTTGGCTGCCCTAACAGCAGCCGCCATCCTGTGCACGGCTTCCACCAGCGTGGCCCTTTGCGTACCAAAATTCAGCCGCACAAATCCGCTCCAGGCTGCCCCATAATCTACACCGTCATTCAGCCCCACCCGGGCATGCTCAAGGAAAAATTTGTGGTAAGACTGGGCCAACCCAAGCGGATTGCAGTCCAACCAGGCCAAAAAGGTGCCTTCCGGCTGGCTCATCCGCACGCCCGGCAATTCCTGCTGAACCGCTTTGTAGAGCCAATCGCGGTTGCCCTGGAGATAGCGCAGCAGTTCCTCCAACCAGGCATCGCCATCCCGGTAAGCAGCCCTGGCCGCAGTCAACGCCAGCACATCCGGGCACCCCACAATCCCATTGCGCGTGGTTTTGAACTTTTCCATCAGGGTCGGATTCTCGATCATAACCACCGACGCATACAAACCTGCCACGTTGAAGGTTTTACTAGGCGCCATAAAGGTCATGGTAATGGCTGAAATTTCCGGGCTAATCGATGCGATGGGAATATGTTGATGCCCCTCAAACACAATATCGCAGTGAATCTCATCGGAACAAATCGTCACGCCGTGCCTCAGGCAGATCTCTGCCAGGCTTGTCAGTTCCTCACACGAAAACACCCTGCCAGTCGGGTTCTGCGGGTTGCACAGGATAAAGGCTTTTACCTTGTTCTCGATGATCTGCTTTTCGAAATAGTCAAAATCAATCGAATAACTATCATCGCCGTTGCGTATGAGCGGATTTTCCACCAGCCGTAAATCCGCGCTCTTTGGACCGCTAAAAAAAGGCGGGTAGGCTGGGGTGTGAATGATCACCGCATCCCCAGGCTGACAGACAGTCCTGATCCCCAAATTGAACCCGGTCACGACCCCAGGAACATACCCGATCGAGACTTCGTTCACAGACCACTGGTAATAGCGCATCAGCCGATCCACAACCACCTGTGCCAGGTCAGCCGGCGGCAGCCCATACCCAAACACACCATGGTCAACGCGTTCGTGCAGCGCCTCTATCACCTCGGGCGGGGATTGAAAATCCATATCTGCCACCCAAAGGGGGAGCACATCCTCCGGGAAAACCAGCCACTTCAAACTCTCGCTGTTTCTGCGGTCAATATAACGGTCAAAATCCATCTGTCTGCCTCCTGCCTGAACTGAGGCTAATTCTACCCGCCTTGCGTCATTCCAAGGCAAAAATTTACATCCTGCATGCATGTTTTCCCCTGCAGGTTTGGTATACTCAGTCAGGAAAGAAATCCGCATGTTCACAGCGATGCAAACTTATCTCAAACTTTTACAGGTCAGAAATTGGTTCTGGCTGATGTTGGCTACCTCGCTGCTTGGCGCATTGATCGCCGAAGGCACGCTAAACGCCAGGCTTTTGCTCATTCTGGCAGCAAACACCCTCCTAATCAGTTTCGCCCATCTGTTCAACCAGATCCGGAATGCCCCCCTGGACGCTCTCGATCCCGTACGTGCAGTCAGAAATCCGATTGCCGAAGGCGATGTTCGCATCCAGACTTGCCGATGGCTGGCACTGGCCGCAGCAGCAAGCGCACTGGGTATCTTTTTCTGGCTGGGTTGGCGGACTGGAGTATTAGGGCTTTTAGGTTTGGCGGTGGCGCTATGGTATTCCCTGAAAGGGTCTGCCTGCCGCAAGCCGACCCTGCTCGACGAGGCCGGTCACTGCTGGTTTCTGGGACCGGTGCTGGTCTTGACCGCATACTTTTCGCTTCAAGCCCATGTCGTCCAGGAATTATTGTATCCTTTGCTCTCGGTAATTTTTCTCAGTCTCTACGGGCATCTTTCTTACGAACTCAGCAGTCAGCGTAAGGATCCTGCAGCCGCAAAGCGGCTCTCGGTGCTCTTTATGGGAGAAAGAACAGCCCAGCTGGTGCTGCTGCCCCTGCTAATTCTGGGAACGCTTTGCGGGCTAATCAGCGTTTTCGTTCAGCGCCAGATCCCATTCTGGGTAGCACTGCTGATCGGCATTTTGGCAGCCATCCTCATCTTTCCGCAATTCCTCAGAGCCCACAAAACCGGCGACCGGTGTGAGAATACTTTTCAAATTCACCACGCACTTGAAAAGTCCGCCGGGATCGCATTGTCCGTCTATTTCCTATCTCCTCACCTCACTTCTCTCCTAAGGCTTATCATCCCATGAAACCAGATACAGCATCCCTCCCTCAAATCCATCTGCAAGCCCCGCAAGGCTGGCGCGATTACCAACTGCTTGACAGTGGTGAAGGCAAAACCCTGGAACGTTTTGGCCCCTACACCCTCATCCGTCCTGAACCGCAGGCTGTCTGGCGCAGTTCACTGCCAAAATCAGCCTGGCAAAATGCCGATGCAATCATGATGGAGGAAAAGAAGGAATACGGCGGTCAGTGGAAATTGCTCAAACCCATCCAGAAATCCTGGGAAATGGTTTATAAAGACCTGCGCTTTCAGGTCCAACTGGGCACTTCACGCCATATCGGCTTTTTTCCTGAACAAGCCAGCCATTGGGATTGGATCATGCAAAAAGTCGCCGCCCTGCCCAAGCCGGCGCGCGTTCTGAACCTTTTTGGGTACAGCGGGCTTGCAACGGTTGCTGCTACCAAGGCCGGCGCAGAAGTGACGCACGTGGATTCTTCCAAACATGCCCTTTCCTGGGCCAGCTACAACCTGAAACTTTCCGGTTTGGCAAACAAGCCAGTGCACTGGATTGCCGATGATGCCCTGAAATTCACCCAGCGTGAAGCCCGCCGCGGCAACACCTACGCCGGGCTAATCCTCGATCCGCCCAAGTTCGGCAGGGGAGCGGATGGCAAGGTTTGGGATTTCTACAAAAAATTGCCAGAATTGCTTGAGGCTTGTAAAGGGATCCTGGCACCGGATTCAGCGTTCATCGTCCTGACAGCCTACGCCATCCAGGCCTCTGCACTGGTTGCCGCACAGGCGCTCAAAGAAATCGTGGGAAATACAGGTCAATTGGAATGTGGTGAGCTGATCACCATCGAGGAAAGCGCCGGGCACATCCTTTCGCATGCCCTCTATGCCCGTTGGTGCACAAAGGACCTTGCGAAGGCCTAGTTCGCCTCTGGCTCACTTTCAGTTAGGCCGCTTGAGGATTGGCTGACCAATACCCGGTCCACCCGTCTACTGTCCATGTCCAGCACTTCGAATCGGTAATTCTCCCATTCAAAAACTTGCCCAACTTTAGGAATGGTACCCAGCTGGTTCATCACAAAACCGCTGAGTGTTTGGAATCCCACCCTTTCCTCATCGGGCAGGGCGTCAATATCGAGCAGGGCTTTCATCTCATCGATGGGCAGCATCCCGTCAAAAGACCAGGATCCATCCGCGCGCATGACCGCTTCCTGCTCCCGATCTTCCATGTCCAGCGGGATTTCCCCAACAATCGCTTCAAGCACGTCATACAGCGTAACCATACCCTGCACACCGCCGTATTCGTCTATCACAAGCGCCTGATGAATGCCTGTTTCCCGGAATTGCTCCAGCGCTTTCAGGGCTGGCATGTTTTCAGGCACAAACAAAGGCTCTGTAAGGTGGTCTTCAATCCGAAAATCCGGAGAATTCAAGTCGACACCGATCAATTCCTTAATATTGATCATTCCAATCACGTCATCCAGGCTGTCACGGGCAACCGGAATGCGCGAATATTCGCTTTCGATCAATTCCTGCACGATTTCGGTGTGGTCATCCTCAACATCCAGCCAGACCAATTCTGTTCTGGGTGTCATCAAAGCATCTACTCTGCGGTCTCCCAACCGAAAAATGCTGGAAAACATATCCGATTCTGCCTGTTCAATCACGCCTATATCCCGCCCCTGTTCGATGAACACTTTGATTTCGTCTTCAGTGATGCCAGGTTCCTTTTCGGTATTGATGTGCAGGATTTTTATGCCGAAGTTTGTCGAAATGCTCAAAAACTTGGTCAGGGGGCGCAATATCCGGGTCAGCACTTTGATGGCAGGCGAAAGCCGCGTCACCACATTCTCTGGCTGGCTGACCGCCATACGCTTGGGTATCAGCTCTCCCAGCACAATTGAGAAGTAGGTGATCACGATAACCACGAGGATGAGCGCCAGGGTGTCCGCAATGGGCGCCAGCCAATCCACATTTTTCATCAACTCAGCAACTGGTTTGGCAAGCATGGCACCGCCGATACCGCCAGCCAGCGTGTCGATCATGGTGATCATGATCTGGATGGTGGAAAGGTACTGCTGGTTAGGGTCCTGGAGCAGGAGAAGGGCGTCTTTCGCCCCCTGGCTGCCTTCCTGAACGCGCTGTTCGAGGCGGGTCTTCCTGGCAGACACCATCGCAATTTCGTACATCGCAAAGATGGCGTTAAAAAAGAATAAAACAGCGATAAGAATAAGGTTTAAATATACAGGCATTTTTTAAATTTCTAAAGCAACTATTAGTAATGTTATATCGTTTCTCTTGATTGTAACAGAACAAAAGCACGAGAATGCATTTTTTGCCGACAATCTACCCACAGGGCACAACGCTAAAAGTAATGACCTCAGGTAAGCAGGTCATCGGGCAGGAAGTCCGTGCGGTTGAAATACAGGAACAGGAATTTGTCCTGCTGAAAGTCAAAGCGTGTCAGTCCGCAGTTGTTGTAAATCGTACGGAAAGGCAGCGGTTCCGTGCCCGGGTTATCGAGTTCGATCTTGAAAAGCGCCCTGAAAAGGTACTGAAAGAAACCGCCGTGTGTGATCACTACCACCCGGTCTTCTGTATCCATATGCCGGCTTTTCAGAAATTCCAAAACCCGCTGCGCTCTGGGGAGCCGAAGCGGCCGTTCTTCCCTTCCGCCTGGCCACCAGCCTTCCTCAGGGATGGATTCAGCAAGCTGCAGCCTGGGATAGCGGCTTGCCAGTAAAGCCGGAGTGAGCCCATGGCTGATGCTGTAGGTCATTTCGCCATCCACTTCGATGTCGCGGTAAATTCCGCCGACCTCATGCATATCCGGCACGCCAACCAGCGGCAAATTTAGGCGTTGGGCAATGATGGTCCCGGTTTGCACAGCCCGCTCCATCAGGCTGCAGTAGATATGCGTAATTCCAAAACTCTGGCGGTTTTGTGTATCCAGCCAATATTCAGGCGCATCCGGATTTTGGCTTGCAAGCAATGCAGCCACGTATTCAGCCTGCCGCTCGCCTTTTTCCGTAAGGCGCGGATCGTCAACGCGGGCGCTGAGGTATTCTTCCATTTCCCAAATCGCGTTGTTTTCAGATTGGCCATGACGCACAAAATACAGTTGCATTATTTCTTCCTCCGGTGGGTTAGCATACCCAGTATTCAAGGTTTTGATTATATAATATAAATCAGCAGTTTCCGGAAAACCGTGCCGATCAGTTAAAAAACCGCACACTTTACTCTTAAAGCAGCATGTCCTCAACCTGGTTGGATACAGGAGACCGCCAGAAAAGCCTGCTCAGTGTAGAAATTTACCAATCACCCAAGGAGAGTGCTATGGATGCAGAAATTCGAGATTTTCCAGCGATAAAGGTCTGTGGGCTGGTTTACACTGGTAAGAATGAACGCCAGGAAATTCCCGCAATGTGGGCTGAATTAAACCAGCGGGTTGGCGAGATTAATCCGCCCTTAGGCGATGCCTACGGCATCTGCCGTGTGCCAAAAGACATCCCCGAGGGTCAATTTACGTATCTTGCGGGTTTTGAAGTGAAAGACCCGGGCACCGTTCCTTACGGCATGACCGTGTGGGATGTGCCTGCCTGCCAGGTTGCCTCTTTTAAGCACGTCGGTTCACTGGCCTTTCTAATGGAGACCTACCGCAAGATCTTTAGCCAGTGGCTGCCGGCTTCGCCATATCAACTGTTGGAACCCGGCTTTGATATGGAACTGTATACACAGGAGTTCTGTGCAGATTCGCCGGATTCGGTTATGTATGTTCTCTTGCCCATTATCCCCAAAGGCTGATTAAACCACAGCGAACACAAAGCGGTTACCGGGCATTTGATTGCAAAGGGATCAAAGATCATTCCAGCGCCCAAATTGCGTTAACTGATCCACTGCGCTTGCATACGTCCGGCCCCTTGCCAAACCACAGCAGTGGTATAATCTCCCCCCGATATGATGGACACAACCTTACAAGACAAATTACAGTCCATTCTGGATCATTTTAGCGAATTGGACCAGAGCCTGGCGGAAGCCGGATCCGACTACCAGTTGGTAGCGGAGCTTTCCAAAGAACGCTCCGAACTGGAACCGGTGGTAAACCTTGCCAGGCAGTACAACGCGGTGTTCGAAAAAATTAATGACACCGAAGAACTGCTTGATGCCGCCGAAGGGGAAATGGCGGAATTGGCACAGATGGAAATGGGTGAATTGCTGGCCGAAAGAGACCGTCTGGACAGCGAACTGAAAGCGCTGCTGGTGCCCAAAGATCCGCGCGACAACCGCGATGTGATTATGGAAATCCGTGCCGGCACGGGCGGCGACGAAGCCGGTCTGTTTGTCGCTGATCTGTTCCGCATGTATCTGCGCTATGCCGACCTGCACCGCTACAAAACCGAACTGCTCTCATCCAGCGAAACGGGCATTGGCGGTCTGAAAGAAGTAACCTTCTCCGTCAAAGGCAAAGGCGCCTACTCCCGCCTGAAATTTGAATCTGGCGTACACCGCGTTCAGCGCGTTCCCGAAACCGAGTCGCAAGGGCGCATCCACACCTCCACCGTAACCGTTGCGGTCCTGGCTGAAGTGGAAGATGTGGAAATTGACATCCCCGATTCGGACATCCAGGTGGATGTGTACAAGTCCGCCGGCGCTGGCGGGCAGAACGTGCAGAAGAACATGACCGCTGTGCGCATCACCCACCTGCCAACCGGCATGGTGGTAGCCTGCCAGGATGAACGCTCTCAACTGCAGAACCGCCTGCGCGCCATGGGCGTGCTGCGTGCCCGCCTGTATGAGATCGAACAGCAAAAGCGCCAGTCTGAACAGGATGCAACCCGCCGCTCCCAAATCGGCACCGGTGAACGCTCTGAGAAAATCCGCACTTACAACTATCCCCAATCGCGCGTGACGGACCACCGCATCAACCTCTCCAGCTACAACCTGGCTGGCGTGATGAGCGGAACGGAGTTGGACAC